>CABYRE010000042.1 GCA_902521325.1 uncultured Alphaproteobacteria bacterium | reverse complement strand
GCAGTCCAATGTTGGTCTCAGTTTCAAGAATTATATGGAATTGCTCCTTGCATGGCTTATGGTTGGATGGGTAGCGAAGATGGTATTGCGGTATCTTGTGAAGGAGATATTCAAGGTTCATTAAGCATGCTACTATTAAATTACATATCAAGTAGTGATAAATCATCTACACTATTAGATCTTGCAACATTTGATACGAAAGCTGATGCCGTATTAATGTGGCACTGCGGAGTGTCGCCTAGACATTTTGCGAATGAAGATGGAATAAAATGGGTTGATCATAGTACGTTAGGAAGAAAAACAGATAAAAAATATGGCATTGCTGGAGATCAAGTATTTAAAGCTCAAAAATCTACAACAACATACTTAGGAAATAATGCAGAAAGAATACTAATTTTAAACTCAGAAATTTTTGAACATAATAATAAAGGTTTTGATGGAACAAGAGGATGGTTTAAAGAAACAAAATTGAATAGATCTCATATTTCGGCAGAAAACTTGATAAATACTCTAAATATTATTGGACATGAACATCATTATGCTGTCGGTCAAGGAGATTATAGTAAAGAATTATTAGAATTTGCAGCTTGGAATGATTTAAAGCTTGTAGACGAGATTCCTTTAGTAGATTATATTTCACCAAAGGATAATGGATCAAATTAAATTATTATTTGATTCTATATATTAGGAGGAAAGATGAAAATTAAACTTAAATTTCTTACCTTAACATTTATAAGTTTATTTTTTTCAAAATTAGTATTTGCTGAAACTGCACCTGGATTTAATTCATGGGATGATGTTGTTAAAGCAGCTGATGGCGGACAGGTAAACGTATATATGTGGGGTGGATCAGACGCCATCAATGGTTTCGTTGATGACTTTTATGGAGTTCCGTTAAAAGAAAAATATAACATAACTTTGAACAGAGTTCCTTTAAAAGGGACAGTTGACGCAGTTAACCAAGTATTAAGTGAAAAAGAAGCAGGTGTATCTGGTGATAATGGAAATATTGATTTGATTTGGATTAATGGAGAAAATTTTTGGACATTAAAACAAGCTAATCTTCTTTATGGACCATTCGCAGCAGGCTTACCTAATAGTGAATTTGTTGCTTGGGATAATCCAGCTGTAAACTTAGACTTTGGAAGACCTGTTGAAGGTATGGAAAGTCCATGGTCTAGTGCTCAGTTCCACTTTATGTATGACTCAGCTAGAAATAATTATGATGATATGCCTCGTAATTATGCTGAATTAAGTAATTGGATAGCAGAAAACCCTGGAAGATTTACTTACATAAGACCTGGTAAAGGTGGATTTGTTGGCACTAGATTTGTAAAACAAATTTTCTTTGAACTAAGTGGTGGACATGCGCAGTGGGTAGGTCCATTCAATCAAGAATTATATGATAAGTGGGCACCAGAAGTATGGAAATTATTAAATTCTTGGGAAAAAGATCTTTGGAGAGGAGGAGAAACTTATCCTAAAGATAATGCAGAAATGCATAGTCTATTTGCAAATGGTGAAGTTGATTTAGACTTTACACAATCTCCAAGAGGTGCTGGACCAACAAATACTGCTGGAACAACTCCTCCAACATCAAGAGCATTTGCTTTTTATGAAAATATGATTGGAGATTTCAATTATTGGGCTATTCCTTATAACGCTCCTAACAAAGCTGCTGCACTAGTATATGCTAATCTAGTATTAGAACCTGAACTACAAGCTGCTCAAGTACAACCAGCAAATGGTTTCTGCTGTGGCTGGGGTATTAGCACGGCTAAAGTTACAGATGCTGCTGGAAAAGCTGCAATCGCTGAAGCTCAAAATAATCTTGGAGATGCCGCTGAGGATCAAGATATCCTTGCGAAAGCTCTTGTTTCCGACATTGCTGCAGAATATCAAGATTTAATTGAAGCTGATTGGGAAGCAAACGTACTTTTAAAATAAAATAATATTTTATTAAAAAAATGGGCGGAGAAAGATTAAAAATTATCTTATCTTTAACTCCGCCCCTTTTAATTATTTTTACTCTTTTTTTTGGTGGAATTTTTTATGGATTTTTACAAAGCTTAGGGTATCAACCAGCAATTGGAAAATATGAAATAAATTTTTCAGCGTATTACAATGTTATGTTTTCCGAGAGATATGCAAAATTATTTTGGACTGGCTTAGGATTAAATTTATGGATAAGTTTTGCTAGTACTTTTTTAGCAGCAGTTTTTGCTTTATTTGGTGCTCTAGCAATAAGAAAAACATTTTTTGCAAAAACAATTTGTAATTTTATATATTCATTAAACCTGCCAATGCCTCATTTAGTTGTAGCAGTTGGCATTATATTCGTATTTTCTCAAAGTGGTTTATTAGCTCGTTT
>CABYRE010000041.1 GCA_902521325.1 uncultured Alphaproteobacteria bacterium | reverse complement strand
AAAATAGAGGAGGCAAAGGTAAAAATGGTATGTCAACAAGAGAAGAAGATTTTGTTAAAGAAATTCATTTTGCAGATACTCATACAAAACTTTTAGTTTTTTCTTCATTAGGAAAAGTTTATTCTCTAAGATCTCATGATGCTCCTGAAGCCAGCTTAAAGGCGAGAGGGAAGCCAATTGTAAATTTACTACCTTTTAAAACTAATGAAAAAATATCTACTTTCCTTCCATTACCTTTGGATGAAAATCAATGGGATAAGTTCTATGTTATTTTTGCAACAAAAAATGGAATGGTTAGAAAAAATAAATTAATCGATGTTGCAAAGAGTGGAAAAAGAGAATTGAGGGACTCAGGAAAAGTATCTATTAAGCTTGATGAAAAAGATGAATTAATTGGTGTTAAGCTTTGTACTATAGATGATGATATTTTGCTTTCTTCATCAAATGGAAAATGTTTACGTTTTCCTGTTGAAAAATTAAGATTATTTTCTGGTTTAAATTCATCAGGTGTAAGGGGTATAAAATTAGATAAAGGCAATACAATTATATCTTTAGCAATTTTAAAACATTCAGTGATTGATATGAGCATTCGTCAAGAATACTTAAGAGCAGCATCTGAAAGTAGAAAAGAAACTTCATCACTTAAAAATGGATTTGAAGTATTAAATAATAATGAGGAATTTCTTTTAGCTATAACATCAAAGGGTTTTGGAAAAAGATCATCCGCTTATGAATATAGAATTTCAAACAGAGGAGGAAAGGGTATAACTGGCATAATAACATCTGAAAAAAATGGTGAAGTTGTTGATTGTTTTGTTGTCCAGGACAATGATGAAATTATTCTTGTTAGTGATAAGGGTCAAATAATTAGAGTTAATGTAAACCAAATTAGAATAGCTGGAAGATCCACAAAAGGTGTAAGTATCTTTAAGATTCCTGAAAGTGATAGAATTGTTTCTGTTTCTAGAATACAAGAATTTGAAAATGATGAATAAAATTTCTTTTAAATTCATTTGTTCCGGCTTACCTTTATTTAAAGCAAGCATATTAGAATTAAATGTTGTTTGGATTAATGTATGTTTATACAATTGATTGAGAATAATATTTGAATCTACATCTTTTTTTAATTCAATAACTACTCTAACGCCATTTCTGTCTGACTCATCTCTTAAATCTGAAATTCCTTCAACAATTCCATTTTTTACAATTTCTGCAATCCTCTCTAATAATTTTGATTTATTAACCTGGTAAGGTATTTCATGGAGAATAATTGCTTCTCGATCTTTTTTAAAATTTTCTATGCTAGTCTTTGATCTTACAACACAACTACCTTTTCCTGTTTCAAATGCTTCGGTTATGCCTTTTTTTCCAATTATTTGTCCACCTGTAGGAAAATCAGGGCCTAAAATATATTTTTGAAGATCTGAGATATTACAATCTGGATTTTTAATAAGATATAAAGATGCATCTATTACTTCCCCTAAGTTATGTGGGGCAATATTAGTCGCCATTCCAACTGCAATTCCTGATGCACCATTAACTAAAAGATTTGGAAATTGTGATGGCAGAACTGAAGGTTCTTTTGTTGTATCATCATAATTAGGCTGAAAGGTAATTGTATTTTTATCAATATCTTCAACTAACCTCTCAGATACTTTGGCAAGACGAGCTTCTGTGTATCTCATTGCAGCAGGAGGATCGCCATCTAAAGATCCAAAATTCCCTTGACCGTCTACTAATTCTAAGCGCATAGAGAAATCTTGTGCCATTCTTACCATAGAGTTATAAATAGCTGAGTCTCCATGAGGATGATATTTACCCATAACATCACCAACTATTCTTGCAGATTTTTTATATGGTTTATTAAAATTGTAACCTGACTCACTCATAGAATACAATATTCTTCTATGAACTGGTTTTAAGCCATCTCTACAGTCTGGCAGTGCCCTACTAACTATTACAGACATTGCATAATCCAGGTAGGATTTTTGCATTTCTTGCTCTAAACTTACTGAAGGTATATTAACAGGTTCTTGATTGTCGTTATTTGATGTATCTATGTCGTCAGGCACTAAAAAAATCCAAGTTTTCTAAGAAAAATTAGATTTTTTTTATATCAAAAAGCGCAGTTTAAACCAATATAAATAAATGATTAAATAATATTAAAAAAACTATATTTTTCAGTAATTAAATATAATTATCTAATGTAAAAAATTAAAAAGGGATATCTTCATCTAAATCATCAGAATCACCTGATTGATTTCCAAAAGAATTGTCTTCAATTGGCTTAGATTGATCCATTTCTTGAGGATTATCAGATACCTGAGAATTACTATTTCTACTGTCTAAAAGAGTTAAATTACAATTATAGCCCTGTAAAATGACCTCTGTGGTATATCTATCATTACCATCTTTATCTTGCCATTTCCTTGTTTGAAGCTCTCCTTCAACATAAATTTTAGAGCCCTTTTTTACATATTTTTCAACTATATCAACAAGACCATCTCCAAAAACAACAATGTTATGCCAAGATGTTTTTTCTTTTTGTTCTTGAGTATTTCTATCTTTCCATCTCTTTGAAGTTGCTATTGAAAATGATGCCATTTTAGCCCCTGATTGCATAG
>CABYRE010000040.1 GCA_902521325.1 uncultured Alphaproteobacteria bacterium | reverse complement strand
TGATGTTTCTTTTCTGCAAGGCGATATTACTAATCCTAATGAGCCTCAAAAAATTATAAATTCTGTTTTAGAAAAATTTAATTCAATTGATATCTTAGTTAATAATGCTGGTGTTGCTCAACATGGTACTATGGATGAATTTGATGATAAATTATTAGATAAAATTATGAATACAAATGTTGATTCTGTTTTTAGGATGTGTCGTTCTGTTTTACCACAAATGAAAAAACAAGGTGAAGGAGTGATTTTAAATATAGGTTCAATATCTGGATTAGTATCAAATATTCCTCAACCTCAAGTGGCTTATAATGCATCAAAAGCTGCAGTACATATGTTAACAAAAAGTTTAGCAAGTGATTTTGCAGAAAATAATATCCGTGTGAACGCTATTGCACCCGGTTATATCGATACAGAAATGACTAAATTAACTAAAGAAAACGAACATTGGTATGAAACGTGGAATAGTATGACACCTCTTAAAAGAATGGGCAAACCAAGTGAAATTGCATCTGCAGCACTTTTTTTATGTAGCCCTGCTTCAAGTTACATTACAGGTGAAGTATTAGTTATAGATGGAGGATATACAATTAGATAAATTAACTATTCTTTAAAAAGAAAAATATTTACTTTTATTTTTATTTCATCTTTAAGAATTGATGTATTTTTCCAACTGCCAGTGCCAATATTAAACTCATTCCTAGAAAAAAATATTTCACTTTTTACCTGAACCAACTCATTAGCCAATTTTATAACCTCAATATCAATAGGGATATTTTGGCTCTTACCTTTTATTGTTAATTCCCCTATTAAATTAACTTTATTATCTTCGTAATTAAATTTAAAATTATTTGTATCAATAAGACCGAATGGAAATTTTTTAGCATCAAAGAAAACCTTACTGAGTACTAAATCTTTATATCGTTTATAATTTAGGTCTAAACTATCAATCCTAACATTTATTAGTGCCTTATTATTATTTTGATTAGATAAATCTAAAGAAACGAAACCATCAAATGTATTAAATTTACCAGTAACATTTTTTGCAAACAAAACTGGAACTTCAAATTCTATGGTAGAAATATTTTTATCTATAGTCCATAAATCATTTGCAATACTCTGTTTACAATACAGAAAAATAAAAAATAAACTAAATATTACTTTCAATATATTTCCTTGCTAGTTCATCAGCTTTCTCATTAAACTCGAAACCTGCGTGACCCTTAACCCACTTCCAAGTTACATTATGTTTATTTATTAGATTATCTAATTGCATCCATAATTCTTTATTTTTCACTATTTTTTTTGTTGATGTCTTCCATCCATTTTTTTTCCAATTAATAATCCAGGATTCAATTCCGTCTTTTACATATTTGCTGTCTGTATAAATGATTAAATCTTTTTTTATCTTAAAATAGCCTAGTGCTTTTATTGCTGCTGTAAGTTCCATTTTATTATTCGTTGTAAGTTGATCTCCACCATTTAATAATATCTCTTTATTATTATCTAAAATTACAACTCCCCAACCTCCTTTACCAGGATTGCCAGAACATGCTCCATCAGTATAAATATTTATCATTCTACTAAAATTTTATTTTGTTGATGCCATTTTAGAATATTTATATATTCAAATGGGTCTTTTTTAACAACAACTGCATTAGATGGATGAAAAATATAGTCGTGCACTCTTGTACATAATATTCTAACGGCTGCAGCTCTTAATAAAATATTTAATGATACTTTTTCAAGATCACTTAATTTTCTCAGTTTTTGATATTCCTCAAGAATTGTTAAGTAGTTTTGTTTATTAAACTTTTTTCCATTTTCACTAAAGCACCAATCATTAATTACGATAGCTATGTCGTACATATAAAAGTAATAACATGAAAAATAGAAATCTATTACTCCAGAAATTTTTTCGTTTTTAAAAAAAATATTATCTCTGAACAAATCAGCATGAATGACACCACAAGGAATATTGGTTGGCCAATAATTTTCTAAATAATCTATTTCATTTTTTAACAAATACATTGTTTCGTTAAATTCTTTAGATTTATTATTAACGCACTTTTTGTAAATATTTTTCCAATCCTTCAAATCTAAGCTGTTCGGTCTTTTTTCATCAAAATTTAAGGTAAGATTGTGTAAATTAGCAATCATTTTTCCAACTTCTTTACACATCGCTAAGTTTGGTTTTTCTATACTTTTACCCTCTAGAAAGGATATAATAACAGCAGTTTTATTTTTTATTGTTTTTAATATTTTTCCATTTTTATCTGGGATAGCTTTAGGGCATTTAAAATTTTTTTTATTTAAAAAGTTTTTTAAATTTATAAAAAAAGGTAATTCTTCTTCAATTACTCTTTTTTCAAAAATTGTTAAAATATATGGTTGATTGTTACAAAAAATTTTAAAATTTGAGTTTTCTATTCCATCAACAATTTCTTCAAAGTTATCTAAATTACCAATCGTATAGTCAGATATTAAGTTTTCAATATCTTCTTTAGATAATTTAGTAAAAACTGCCATTTTTTATACGTTTAGTTTTTGTGGAACTTTAAAAAATACATCTTCTTTTTGATAATGTCCTTCATTTACTTGTACTTCAAAGTTTTTTTTCAAATTATCAAGAAGTTTTCTAACAAGTATTTCTGGTGATGATGCGCTCGCTGTTATTCCTATATTTTCAGATTCTTGAAATATATTCAAATTTAAGGAATCAACATCTTCTACTAAAATAGCTTTTTTTGAACCATAATTTTTTGCTACTTCAACTAATCTTAAAGAATTTGATGAGTTACTTGCACCAATTACTAAAAAATAATCACATTGGCTCGCTATTTTTTTAACAGCCTCTTGCCTATTTGTTGTAGCATAACATATATCATTCTTTTTTGGTTCTATAACATTTTTAAAATGTAATTTTATCTCTTTTATTATATCTTTCGTATCGTCTATTGATAGAGTTGTCTGAGTTACATACGCAATCTTATCATTT
>CABYRE010000039.1 GCA_902521325.1 uncultured Alphaproteobacteria bacterium | reverse complement strand
AGAAAAATGTATTAGAAAACAATTATTTTTAATACACAAATCTGATAATACACTTGTAAATTTCGAATTGATTAAAAAACATTTTTTTTTATTTGTTTCTGCATTTTCAACATCTGTATATGCAACACAATTAATTACAATATCTGGATTAATTTGAGTGATATGTTTAGTTAATTTTATGTTATTTGTGAAATCAAAATTTTCACGTGATAAACTACTTACTATAAAAAATTTTTTTTTTAATAAAAAATTATATACTATTTTACCTAATTGCCCTCTTGATCCCAGAATTAATACTTTCATTTAGTTTTATTTTTTAGCCAATCTGAATTGTTTAAATACCATTTTACTGTACTGTCCAATGCGTTTTCAAATTTATATTTTGATCTAAAACCAAGTGTTTTTTTTATTTTATTATTATTTATTGCATATCTGAGATCATGACCTTTGCGATCATCTACAAACTTAATTAATTTGAGATTATTGAATTTATTTTTCTTTAATTTGTTTATTTTTAAACAAATCATTTTACATATTTTAATGTTTTCTAGCTCATTGTTAGTTCCTATATTATATGTTTCGCCAATTTTACCTTTTTTTAATATTGTATACAAACAATCAACATGATCTAAAACATATATCCAGTCTCTAATATTTTTGCCATTTCCATATATTGGAATAGTTTGTTTTTTTAATATTTTAGAAATAATAACTGGAATTAACTTTTCAGGGAATTGCCAAGGGCCAAAATTATTACTACAGTTTGTAATTATTACTGGTAATTTGTAAGTTTTATTCCAAGCTTTGACAATTAAATCAGTAGAAGCTTTTGATGCTGCATATGGTGAGCTAGGATCAATTTTTGATTTTTCTGTAAATTTTTTTTCATCAGACTTTAATGAGCCATATATTTCATCTGTAGAAACATGAATTAATTTAAAATTTTTTTTAATTTTAGTGTATTTATCAAGATACTTATTGATAGCCTCTAATAAATTAATTGTTGAATTTATATTAGATTTTACAAAATTTATTGGATTAATTATAGATCTATCGACATGTGACTCTGCAGCCAAATTATATATTATGTCTGGTTTAAAATTATTTATTGCTGCGCTTAATTTTGCAAAATTTTGAAGGTCAATTTTTTTAAAGTTATATTTTTTATTTTTTTTTAAATCATCTAGCGATTCATTTACAGAAAATTTTGATAGTTTATCTATATTTAACACTTTGTGTTTTTTTTTAATTAATAAATGGACTAAATGTGAACCAATAAAACCTGACCCTCCTGTAACAATTATTTTCATAAAGATTTAATTATCTTATCAAAATTATCAGCATTTAAATCTTTTTTTGAAAGATTTGGTTTTGAATTATTTAATTGCCAATCTATATTGATATGCTTATCTTTGAAATTTAGTGTTATCTCGTTTTTTTTTGAATAATAATTTGATACTTTATAAAAAACTGTTGTATTATCTTCTAGAGTTTTAAAACCATGCGCAAAACCTTTTTTAACGTACAAATATTGATTTTTTTTCGAATTTAAATGAACATATCCATATAAACCAAAAGTCTTCGAACTTTTTCGCATATCTACAAAATAATCTAATATTGAACCACTCAACACACTAACTAATTTTGACTGGGAAAAAGGCGGCAATTGTAAATGCATTCCCCTGATCGTATTTTTTTTTCTAGAAAAAGATATATTATCCTGAACAAATTTATCCGAAATATTAAAATTTTTTCTAAAAAAATTATAATTATAAGATTCAGTAAAATAACCTCTGCTATCTTTAAACAATTGAGAATTTATTAATTTAATTGAGCCATTAAAAAATGTTTTAATATTAAGCATAATTAATAATATTATTTCAAAAATCTCAAATTTAGATATTCATGCAAACAGATTTTCCAATCTCTCATTATATTTAAGTTTCTCAAGTTTAATTTTTTATTAATTAATCTTTCCGAACGAGGTCTTTTAGAAAAATATTCTTTTTGAAAAAAAGACGAGTCCACTTCATTTAAGTTTATTTTATCTGATATATTCATTATTTTTAAAATTTCTTTCGCAACTTCTAATCTACTTGAAACTCCTTCACAGACTAAATTATATTTTCCCCAAATATTTTTTTCGAGTAATAATTTTGTATTTTTAGCAAAATCTAATGTATAAGTTGGAGTCCCTAACTTATCATTTACTATATTAATAGTATTTTTATTTTGAATTATTTGTTTATAAATTTTATTAATAAATTTTTTATCTTTTTTAGGACCTCCTCCCATCATCCATCCTGCTCTTAAAATTAAATATTTTTTTGCATTTTGCTCAACATAAAGCTCACCATTGTATTTACTTCTTGCATAATGACCAAGTGGATTTGGAATATCCCAGTCATCATATAAATCTTTCTTTCCATCAAAAATTCCTGCGGTACTTATATATACTATAGGAATATCTAATTTATTTGCTATTATAGTTGCGTTTTCTACTCCAATTGTATTGGTTGAGTAGGCTTTATCTTCATCTAAATCACATTCTTCTAAACTTGTAATAGCGCCTAAGTGAAAAAGATAGTCAGGTTTGAAATTAAATACGTCTTGATAATATTTTTCAAAATCTCTAAAATCAAGAAAATGTAACCAATCTTCATTAACATCGATGTCTGAAGCTAAAACATTATAATCTTTATTAAATAAATCATAAAAGGCCTCACCTAACATACCTCCACTTCCTGCTAGATAAACTTTTTTCATATAAGTTATTATAAATTATTTATTACATTTAGATATTTTTTACTGATTGCATCAACTGAATAAAATTTTTCTATATGTTTTCTTCCATTTTTACCAACATAATTCCTTAAGTCAATATCGTCACATAACTTTGTTAATATTGTTATCCATTCTTCTCTATTATTTACCAAATAACCATTTAAATTATTTGTGATGATATTTTTTATATTTCCATAATTTGTAGCTACAGTAGGTATACCTAGTGCCATATATTGTAATGCTTTTAAACCACTTTTACCTAAAACCCACTCGTCTTCAAATAAAGGATAAATTCCTATATCTATTTTGTTCAAATCGCTAATTTCACTTGATTTATTCCAAATAATATTTTGAACTTTTACACCTTCAAGGTTGTAAACAAAATCACCAATTACAATAAAATTAATATTTCTTATCTTTGAAATTTCTTGAATCACAGGCTCAATGATTTTGAGATATTTTT
>CABYRE010000038.1 GCA_902521325.1 uncultured Alphaproteobacteria bacterium | reverse complement strand
ATTTCATTGCTTGTCGGGCAGTTGGGAAATTAATTGTGATGGACAAAAAATCGTCATTAATTCAAGAGATACCTTTTCGGTACCAAAAGATACATCAAGATCTATAAAACAGATAAGTGAAAATGATGGAAGCTTATTTATAATAAGACAAACTAATTAAACATAATTACATATGAAGGGTTTTGATAATAAGTTCAAAGATTTGCCTGATT
This sequence comes from uncultured Alphaproteobacteria bacterium, assembly GCA_902521325.1. GTDB lineage: Bacteria > Pseudomonadota > Alphaproteobacteria > HIMB59 > CACPNW01. Next base: position 3,069 of record CABYRE010000038.1, on the reverse strand, counting down.
ATATCTTTAAAATAACATATGAAATTTGGGAAAATAATGATGTTGAGGCTATAAGAGATTATTATGCTGATACTCCTAATGTTAGCTTACCCACTCCCACAAGATCTCCCTCAGGAGTAATTTATGGTGCTGAACCAGTAATTGAAAGCACTTATGCTAGTAAAAAACTATTTCCAGATAGAACTCTCTTAGGTGAAGATGTAATTTGGACTGGTAATGATGAAGAAGGATATTTTTCTTCTCATCGAATATTATCAACTTCTACCCACTCAGTTGACGGCATGTATGGTGAGGCAACTGGAAAAAAATTATATTATAGAACTATTGCTGATTGTGCTTGTATGAATAATCAGGTTTATGATGAGTGGCTTGTTAGAGATCAAGGTGCGATTGTTAGGCAAATTGGAATAGATCCTAAAGAGTTTGCCAATAATTTAATCAAAAATGAAGGTGGGTCAGAAAAAGCGAGTAAACCTTTTGATGAAAATACTCCTCTTAAATCAATTTACACATCACCCATATTAGCTTCTGGTAATTGTGGTGAAACTTATGCAAATCTTCTAACATCAATTATGAATATTAATTTGGAGAAAACTATTAATGATAATTATGATAGGGCAGTTCAACAATTTCAACCTGGCGGTAATACGCACTATGGTAAAGATGAAGTTATTAAATTCTGGAAACAATTAAGAAATGCTTTCCCAAACTCTTTATTCTCTATTGATCATATTGCTTTTACTGAAGAAACTAATCAACCTAAAAAAGCTGCAGTTAGATGGTCTTTAGTTGGAAAACATGAAGGTAATGGTATTTTTGGTAAAGCATCTAATGCAAAGGTATACGTAATGGGTATTAACCATGTTGAATTTGGACCAAGAGGTATTAAAAATGAATGGGTTTTGTATGATGAAACTATGATTTGGAAACAAATTTTATTAAAAACTGGTTAGAATAATATGTCATCAATTCAAACAACACATGTAGGAAGCCTACCTCGATCAAAAGAATTATCTGAATTTTTATTTGCAAAAGATAAAGGTGAAAATTTTAATCAAAGTAATTTTGATAATATTTTAAAGGACAATGTTGAAAAAGTTGTCAAACAACAAATTGATGTTGGAATTGATTTTGTCAGTGATGGTGAAATGAGTAAAATTAGTTATGCTACTTATATTAAAGATAGAATTGATGGATTTTCAGGAGAAAGTGAGAGAAGAGCACCCGCAGACCTTGATGACTTCCCTGAATATAAAGAAAAGATTGCTAAAAGTGGAGGTACTCCAACTTATACAAGGCCCTGCTGTACAAATGAACTTAAGCTAAAAGACGAGAAAGCACTAATTAATGACTTAAATAACTTCAAAAATTCACTCGATAAAAATAATCATCACAAAGCTTTTATGAATGCTGCATCTCCAGGCGTAATAAATGTCTTTATGCCCAACAAATTCTATAATTCTGAAGAAGAGTATTTAAATAAGCTATCTAATATAATGGCAAAAGAATATGAAACTATTACAAAATCAGAAATCCAAGTTCAATTAGATTGCCCTGATCTTGCACTTGCCAGGCACATGAATTTTAAAGATTTATCTGAAGATGAATTTATTAAACGTGCAGAAATACAAATTGAATGTTTGAATGCAGCTTTGGTAAATGTTGATGTTGAAAAAACGAGAATGCATATATGCTGGGGTAACTATGAAGGACCTCATACTCATGACATTGCATTAGAGAAAATTTTACCTATAATTTTAAAATCTAAAATAAAATTTTTCTTGATTGAATCTTCTAATCCTAGACACTCACATGAATGGAAAGTTTTTCAAGATATCAAATTACCAAAAGATAAAATTTTAGTTCCAGGTGTTATTGATTCTACTTCTAATTTTGTAGAACATCCTGAAGTAGTGGCTGATAGATTAATTCAATACTCAACAGTGATTCCTAAAGATCAATTAATGGCTGGAACAGATTGTGGTTTTAGTACATTTGCTGGCTTTGGAAAAATTGATGAAAAAATCTGTTATGAAAAGCTTCATGCATTAGTTGAAGGTACTAAGCTTGCTTCAAAAGTTATCTAATTACTGATTTAAAAATTTTGCTCTTTCCAAAAGATCGACTCCTAGTATTTTTAAAAAATGTAAGTGATCTATAAAAATCCAATTTTCAGCTAATTTATCACCATCTCTTCGATACAAATCTACAACTCTCATTTCAGACTCAATTTTACTAGCATTTGTTAAGCCTAAATATTCTCCCTTAGGTTTCATAATCAAATTTGGCCAACCAAACCAACCACCTAAATCATCTTCAGCACTACTTAGTATATGTCCATTAAATCGTACAAATTCTAAGCCATCTTGAAATGGTTTAGTATGTCCTTTTTGATAACCATCGATTGTATATGATGCTCCAATACCTCCTGGCCCCCACCAAATCATATCATTATGCCAATCAAGTTCTAATTCTTCCTTATAAGATTGCATTTTAGACCCTTTTACAAGGCGGTCTCGCATTCTATGGATTAGATCTAACGTTTTTTGACTTTCATTTTGATTAGAAGTATTAAATTTTAAACCTTTATGATTCATCGGGCCTAGTGTAACACAAACGAGACCTGTAGACTCAGGAATTACAGAAAGACCTAGTTGCTGCATAAAATTCATTACATCTAAAAAAATAGCTCCTTCAGTAATTTTATTATTTTCAACTTTGTAAAATTCTGCAAATCTTAACAAAATAGATTTATAATTAGGCTTAAGACCTAAAAAAGATTTATTAAATACACCCATGAAATGACCCATACTTGAGATCCATTTACTTTCATTCTTATCAAGCGAGTTTATGCCTGCATAAAATATATCTAATCGACGTTGTATAGGTGAAAATGCATCTTTAATTGGTTTCCAAAGATTTCTTGCAACAAGATCTGTACTACCTATTTCGTTGAAAGGATGGGTACACTTCATATTAAAATCTTCTGATACATATTTAGAGATAACTTCTGTTAAAGACTCAATGTCGCAACTATCTATTTCACTAAAATAATCCAATACCAATTTT
>CABYRE010000037.1 GCA_902521325.1 uncultured Alphaproteobacteria bacterium | reverse complement strand
GCATCTTTTATTGTTTTGCCAGCTTCTTCAACACAAATTCTTATTAATTCTTTTTTGTTAACTTCTAATAAGTTAACAAATCTATCTATAATTTTGCACTTATCTTCAATACTTACTGATTTCCAATTTTTTAGATAGTTATTAGCTGTTTCTATTGCTTCATTTACCAATAATTTATTAGCAAAAGTTACTTTTCCAATCATCTCATCTTTTAAAAATGGTGAAAAAATATTTACCTCATTATTTGTGGTTTCTTCATCCCCATTTATTATTGAATTGGCTAAATATTCTTTTTTGGTTTTATCAAATATTTTTTTTATATCTAAAATAATATTTTCACTTTCTAGATTTATGCCCTTAGAATTTTTTCGTATTGGTAAAAAAATATCCTTAGGTTTAGGAATATATGGATTCCCATATTCATTATATTTTTTAATGATTTCAATAGGATCAATGACAAATTCTTCTACTTTAAAATTTTTATCATTTAGTTTGTTAACAAAGGATGTATTTGCTCCATTTTCTAATAACCGTCTCATCAGATATGGAAGCAGATCTTCATAATCACCAACTGGAGCATAAATTCTACATTTAGTTTTTTCTAGATTAGAATTCTTATTAAAATAATTATGTAAGATATCAGCCATTCCATGAATTCGTTGAAATTCAAATTTACAACCTCTTGCTATTTCTTCAATAAAGGCAATTGAATAAGCATTATGTGTAGCAAAAGCAGGAAAAATATTTTTTTGATATTTAACTAATTTTATAGCACAAGCCATCCAAGACAAATCAGTTAAAGGTTTCCTAGTAAAAACTGAATAGTCATCAAAACCAGATACTTGAGCATATTTAATTTCACTATCCCAATAAGCTCCTTTAACTAAACGTACTGGTATTACTTTATTATTTTTATTAGCTAAATTATTCAACCAATCAATAATATAGAACGCTCTTTTTTGATAAGCTTGTAAAGCTAGACCAAGCCCATTCCAATTTATTAATTTTTCATCATTAATTAATAATTCAAAAATTTTTAATGATAATATTAATCTATTATCTTCTTCCGCATCTATACATAATTGAATATTATATTTTTTTGCCAATAGTGCTAATTCAATTAGTTTTGGTAAGAGTTCTATTTTAAGTTGATAAAATTTATGTCTTTCATATCTTGGATGTAATGCTGAAAGTTTAATAGAAACTCCATTTGAAAGCGTAGGGTCTAAATTGTTTAGTAGTTTTTTTCCTGTAAACTCTATACTTTTTAAATATTCTAAATAATACTTATGTGCGTCTTCATCAGTTCTGGCTCCTTCTCCAAGCATATCAAAAGAAAATAAATTTCTTTTATATTTTTCTGAATTTGTAAATTTTACTGCTTCATCCATCTTTGCTTTAAATACAAACTGTTTTGCTAAAACCATTACAGCTTTTCTTACAACAGTCCTAAATACTGGTTCGGAATTTTTTTTTATAAAACTTTTATAATTTTCTTCTAATTTATTTTTATCTAACTTATTTCTTTTTAAAATATTCCCCGTTAAGAAGAATGCCCAAGATGATGCATTAACAAAAAGACCTTTATCGAAACCAGTATGTTTTTTCCAATCAGTCGATGTAAACTTATCTTCTAATAATCTATCAATAGTTTTTTGATCGGGTATTCTTAAAAGTGCTTCAGCCAAACATAGTAGAACAGTCCCTTCTTCACTATTTAATTGATATTCTTGAAGCAAGTTTTCTATTGGACTTTTTATTATCCCTATTGATTTTCTAGATTCATTTACAATTTGTTCAGCTCTTGCTTTGATGTCTTTTCTTTTATCTATATATTTTGGCTCAAGATATTTTATCAAATTATCTACAATTATTGATTCATTAAGCGACACTACTTGATCAATCTCAAATAATGTATTTGCGGCAATATCTGGCATAGTTTAAAATTAATAATTTATGAAATTATCACTTTAATATAATCACAATTTGTTTCAGAGCTCAAGTAAACCATGAAAAATGAAAATATATTAATTCAATTGTGTAATATAGCAATCACTGCAGGAAATAGGGTTCTAGAATTTTATGAATTTGACACTGAAATTACTTACAAAAAAGATGAACCCTCATTAACCAAAGCAGATATAGTTTCAAGATTTGGACCAACTTCTGAATGGAATATTGCTAGTGATTATATAATTTTATTAGAAGTAGTTGGAAAACTTAAAAGTATAGATAAAAAAGATTTAGTTTATAATAAAAAAAAGATATTCTTAAACCACATTTTTGCATATGTAAATGATGCTTTATTATAAAATAAATGAAAAATAATCATCTTAAAAAACTAGAATCTGAGAGTATTCATATTATTAGAGAGGTAGCTGCAGAGTTTTCAAACCCTGTTATGCTCTATTCAATAGGAAAAGATTCATCTGTTATGCTTCACTTAACAATTAAAGCTTTTTCACCAAATAAAATCCCATTTAAACTTTTACATGTAGATACTACATGGAAGTTTAAAGAAATGATAAAATTTAGAGATGAAGTTTCTAAAAAATATAACTTAGATTTAATTGTTCATATAAATCAAGAAGGTCTTAAAAAAAATATTGGTCCAATATCTCATGGATCAAAAACACATACGGACATAATGAAAACGCAGTCTTTAAAACAAGCTTTAAATAAATTTAAATTTGACGCTGCATTTGGCGGTGCTAGAAGAGATGAAGAAAAATCCAGAGCTAAAGAAAGAGTTTTTTCTTTTAGGGATACAAATCATCGTTGGGATCCTAAAAATCAAAGACCTGAATTGTGGAATCTTTTTAATACGAAAATTGGTAATAATGAGAGTGTAAGAGTATTTCCTCTATCAAATTGGACAGAACTTGACATTTGGCAATATATTTATGAGGAAAATATTCCAATTGTTCCCCTCTATCTAGCAAAAAAAAGGCCAGTAGTATTAAGAGATAACATGCTGATAATGGTAGATGATGATAGATTAAAAATTAAAGAAGAAGAAAAAATAGAAACGAAATTAGTTAGGTTTAGAACTTTAGGATGTTATCCACTAACAGCTGCTATTGAATCAAAAGCTTCTAGTGTTGAAGAAATAATAATAGAATTACTTGAATCCAATAATTCAGAGAGGCAAGGTAGACTAATTGATACAGACCAAATTGGATCTATGGAAATTAAAAAACGAGAAGGTTATTTTTAATGGATATAAATAGTTTTTTTAAAAAACAGAATTCAAAAAATCAGGTTAAAATTCTTACATGTGGATCCGTTGATGATGGTA
>CABYRE010000036.1 GCA_902521325.1 uncultured Alphaproteobacteria bacterium | reverse complement strand
CAGGTGAATAGCCATCAATCAACCAAATAGTTGCATTCGGATTAGCATTTGCCATTTCTGTTGAAGTTGCTGCACCTAAAAGAGCTCTAAAAGATGCCTCTGCATTTTCATCAGAAGTATTTGTAGCTATTCCAAAACCATCCCACCATAGAGTTGTTGCAGGTTTCATTCCACCACCAACTGATGGAGATGGAGCTAGTCTTGTATCAGCTTTAATCATCTGATCACCTTCGTCATCTAATAATGATGCTGCTCCTGAGTTCCAGATATGCATTAGTGCTACATTACCTGACTCCCATTCTTCTTTAACTGCATTAGTATCTTGAGTTAAGAAATCAGGGTTGCTCACTTCTGTTAATCTTTTAAGCATGTTAAGAGCAGCTACTCCATTAGCATTATTAACACTTACTTCTGCTGTTCCAGCTTTAAAGAAGTCGCCTCCGTGACCAAGGTACATGTTTACGAACTCTTGACCTAGATTCCATCCAGATTTGAAAGCTCCAGCATATGGGTTAGCCATTTTGCCAGATGCCTTAATTTTTTCTGCAGCTGCAATTACTTCTTCATATGTTGAAGGAACTGCGATACCTAAATCATTAAGAATGCTTTCTCTGTACCAAAGATGCTGTGCGTTAGCCATAAAAGCTATTGCATAGATCTTTCCATCAATCATAATCTTTTGATTATCTTGTAATGCACTTCCGTATTTAGCAACTAAATCATCAAGTGGACGAATTAAATTATCGTTCATTAAAGTTGTAATTGAACCGTTTGTTACAAGTTTTGCAGAAAATTCAGCTGGGTTAGCTGATAGAGCCGCAACTTGTAATTTATTATGATCAACGGAGTGAGTTACAGAAAAATCTGCACTAGGTCCTGCACAACTTTTTACCTCATCCATGAAAATTCTGTATGTTGTAAATTCGTTAGCTAGAATCTTTATTGATCCATCTGTTACTCCACAAGGTGAATGCCCACCGGCAAACGCACTTGTGCTAACAAAAGAGAATAATAAAGCTATTAATAATTTTTTCATATATTTCCCCTTAGTATTAAAATGTGAAATTCACATTTATGAATAAATCCTTTATATTAGTATTAGTAAATATTGCAATAATATGAATTAGTATTCAAGGTTTTGAATATTAAAAATGAGGGGATAAATAATGAATTTTATAAAGCCTGCGACATCACAGGATGTAGCGAAATTAGCAGGAGTCTCCCAGTCAGCAGTTTCAAGATGTTTTACAAAAGGTGCTAGTATATCAACTAGAACAAAATTAAGAGTTTTAGAAGCTGCTAAAAAACTAAAATATAAACCAACTAATTTATTAAGTAATTCAATCTTGAATGAAAATAGTGGTTTGGTTGGAGTAATCTTACCATATGTTACCAGTAGATATTATCCAGAGGTTCTAATTGAATTACATGAAGCTTTACGACAAGCAGGTTTTAGAATTTTATTAATAACAACAGACGATGGTGAAGAGCTTGATGAAAAATTAATTCAGCCCTACCTAAAAGATAAATTGGTTGCGATTATTTCTGCAACAAAACCAACAGATACATTTGTTGAAAGTTGTATACAAAAAAGAATTCAATTTATTGCGTATAATAGAAGTTGGAATATTCCTACTATCAGTTCAGTTGCCTGTGACCACAAAAACGGAGGTCAAATAGTTGCTGATTATTTTTTGCAAAATAAACATCAAAATATTGGATTAATTGAAGGGCCAAGAGGATCGTTTGTTAGTGATGAAAGAAGTAAGGGGTTTAAGCAACATTTAAAAAATAATAAAAAAATAAAACTTCATATTGAAAAAGGTTTTTTTACATATGATGGTGGATACCAAGCAGCAGAAAAGATACTTAAAAAAAATGTTAGTGCCATTTTTTGTGCCGATGATACGATGGCTTTTGGTTGTCAGGATTTTATTAAAAATAGTAAAAGTCTTAAAGCTAGAAATCAAATTGAAATTATCGGGTATGGTGATATTTCTATGTCTAGCTGGAAGTCGTATGATCTAACAACTGTGAGACAGCCTATTAGACAAATGTCAAAACTTGCAACGCAATTAATTAATGAATTTATAAAAGATCCAGACTTTGAACCTATTAATCATATTGTCCAAGGTAGATTAATTAAAAGAAAAACAACAAAATAGATTATTTAAAGCTAAGCCCCATCTGCTCAAATACACCATGATTATCTACCATAACGTAATTGTCTAAAAATTTTCCATCTTTAATTGTCCAAAAATCTGAGAATTGCATTTTTATTGATTTGCCTGTCGCTTCTACTCCAAGATAAGTCCCGCTATGTGTTCCTGTTAAGAATCCTGTTGCACTTATCCATCCACCTTCTGCAACCACGATATCATTTTTAACATGATAATCAGGAAATGCTTCATAAAAGGGTTGTAGGACTTTATATTTAAAATTTTCTATACCATGAATATCGCCAAAGCCTGGAGGCCCATGCCAAACCATATCATCATGCCAGTATTTATGCTGAGCTTCTAGATCCTGTGCATTAAGTGCATCATACATATTCTCTAATAGTTTTTTACTTTCGTCTAAAGTCATTTTTTATCTCCTAAAATTTGCATTAAAATTGCAAGCTCATTAAAGCCAGTCCATTCTTTGATTATTTTGTTATTCTTAATTTCCCATTGAGTGATTCCCCAAAGATAAACCTCTCTGTTAGTTGGTTGACCATAAGAGCCATTACCTTTATGTGTTCCTACCGCACCCCATCGCACTGAAACTAAATAACCATCTTTGTTGTTTCCCATCCAGTATAAATCTTCAATGCTTAGTGCAAGGTCGGGAAATGAAGCTAATATTGATATTATAAACTTTCTCAATTGCAAAACTCCTTTAAATTTACGTCCTGTCGAACCTTCAAATTTGATACTACTCGAGTATGCTTTATTTATTGCAGAAAAATTTCTTCTGTTCCAAATTGTGTCATAAACTGCGTGAACAAATTGTCGTACATTATTAATTTTATCTGGAATTTCAAAACTGATTGGCTTTAATTTAGTAATATTTATTTTTGGCTTAGAGTTTTTAAAATTAGGTGCAAATGGCCCTGCTATTCCTTCATCTACAAGTTGTTTAGCAACTTGATTTAGGTTTAATCCAAGCTGTTTGATTAAACCTGCTGTGTCATACACAACATTTTCGTAATAAATTTCATTATTTTTTGCTACACAATTTGCAATACAAAATAGTCTAACTTTTTTTCCTGTTGGTTTGGTGAATTTACTAAAACCAGTATTCGTTCCAGTAATAATTGTTCTGTGTGATGTATGAAAACTTACTTTTTCATCTCCTGCCCAAATAACTTCATCTGCAAAAAGTCTAATGTCTGGAAAAGCATTATTAGTGTGCACTGTATCAGCTACTATTTTTTCTGATCCAGATTGCAAA
>CABYRE010000035.1 GCA_902521325.1 uncultured Alphaproteobacteria bacterium | reverse complement strand
TAAAAGAAAATAAAAAAATCAGTGATACAGACATATTATGCCTATCATGTTATGGGCCATTAACTAATTTTAGTTGGTCAAATAGAATTAAATTTTCAGATAAATTAAAAGAAATATTTGAATTACATCTAGATCATAATGAAATTGAAACTCAAATATCTAAAAGAATAAAGTCTATATCAAAAGTAGAAGATCGGGTTTCAATTAAGGTGCAAAAACAGTATGAGGAAAATCCTTATCCTAGATGGGAAAATCTTGGATTAAGTATTGAACCTAGAAAAATTAAAGATGTAATAAATGATAGCGATTTAAATTTAGATTTACAAAAAATAACAAACTCTGAAAGTCCTGAAATCCTAATTGCTGGTTGTGGCACTGGTCAGCATGCCATCACAACTGCTTCAAAATATAAAAAATCTAAAATACTTGCCTTAGATTTAAGTTTTAGAAGTTTATCTTACGCAAAAAGAAAGGCGAATGAACTCAAAATTAATAATATTGATTTTATTCAAGGTGATATCCTAGATTTAGAATCAATAGATAGAAAGTTTGATATAATTGAGTCAGTCGGTGTTCTTCATCATATGGATAATCCATTTAAAGGATGGGAAATATTAACCTCATGTATGAATAATGATTCTTTAATGCTGATTGGATTGTATAGTGAAACAGCGAGACAATATATAAAAGAAATTAAAAATAAAATTAATATACTGAAACTTCAACCTGATTATAAAAACATCATCAAATTTAGAAAACAATTAATTGAGAATAATGATGATCAATGGAATTATATTAAATCAAGTCCAGATTTTTATACATTAAGTGGAGTAAGAGATTTATTATTTCATGTTCAAGAACACACATTTACAATAAATAAAATAAAAGAATATTTAGATAAGTTAGGATTAGCTTTCCTAGGATTTGAAGATAAATTAGTCAAAGAAAAGTTTAAAAATAATTATATTAAAAAAGATGATATATATAATCTTGATAAGTGGGAAGAATATGAAAAATCTAATTCTAGAGTCTTTGCAGGAATGTATCAGTTTTGGTGTAAAAAAATTTAATTTTAAATAGGAGATGGTGAAGAAAGGGATTCGAAACTTCGGTAATATTGCTACTTCACACGCTTTCCAAGCTATCGCCGTGAACCTTGCCGCTCTCTTTGTTTACAAAAAATCCTTGTTATGTAGAATTATATTATACTGATCACTTCCAGTGAATCGAAGAGTAGTGGGCTAAGATATTCACACATAGTTGGTCTGATAACTGGCAGTCTTTAGTTTAACTTCTTAAATATACTTGAAATATTTCGTATATATGTTCTAATAAATTAGGAAAAACTAAGAATTTTATCTATTTGAAAAAGAAATTATGGGTGAGGTAGATCAAATAAAAAAAGAAAAGTCAATTTCCCAATTGGAAAGGCTAAAAGAGCAAGGTCCACCAAGAGAAGCAAACTTATTTTATTCATTGTGTGAAAATGGCCAAGACAAAATTAACAAAACTAAATTTAAACAAGCATTGTTTGATGCAGGATTAAGCTCTGTAGACTACCGTTTAAAAAGCCTCTTTGAGAAATTAGAAAAGCATGGTGAGCAAATAGATTTTGAAGAATTTATGTCTTTCACAAGAACAGGTGGATTACTCGCTGAAAAAGCTCTTCGCGGAGAACTTGCAGTTCCAGACTTCAGGGATTTTTCAAGAAACTTGGATAAAATCTATGACGAAGTTCTTCCAAATAGGTCGGGAGACTTAGCTCGTTATATACCACCGCTTGCAGAGGTTGATCCAGAACAATTCGGTATAGCAGTTGTTACTACTGATGGACAAATTTATCAGCGAGGTGATACGAATGTAGACTTCTCAATTCAATCAATGTGTAAACCTTTCAATTACTCTTTTGCAATTGAGAATCTTGGATTAGAAAAAGTTAATCGTCATGTAGGTGTGGAACCCTCAGGTCGACAGTTTGATGATTTAACACTTATGGTAAAAGGCATGGGAGGCAGTAGCTTGTCTCCTAACAATAAAGTTCCGTTTAATCCTATGGTAAATGCAGGGGCAATTATGACCACTGGTTTAATCAATCCAAGGGATACAACAAATGATCGGCTTCAATATATAAGAGAACAGTTTGGTCGTATAATAGGTTGGAATAAAGAAGAGACCTCTGGTGTTAATTTGCCAAGATTTAACAAGACAATGGCTCGCCAAGAAAACTTTAAAGGCTACAATAATATAGCTACAGGTTTCTTACTAATGGCTACAGGTAACATTCCTTACTCAGAGTCTTTATTGCCCGATGATATTCACGAAGACAGTCAATATGATTATGATTTTTATGTAGAACCTGCAGTCACAAACGCTTTAAAAGTCTACTTTAGTATTTGCTCATTAGAAATGACAGGAAAAGATGTTGCCATGGCTGCAGCAACATTAGCCAATGGTGGCGTCTGTCCAATTACTCAAGATCGAGTTATGAGCCAAAAAACTGTTCGAAACGTACTTCCCGTTGTCCAAACAGCAGGAATGTATAATAGCAGCGGTCAGTTCTTTCAGGAAATAGGCTTACCTTCAAAAAGTGGTGTTGGTGGCGGTATATTACTTATAGTCCCCCAATTAATGGGAATCTGTATTTTTTCTCCTCGACTAGATTTAGTTGGAAATAGTGTGCGCGGCATCGATGTTGCAAGAAAAGTTACACAAAAATATCTCGTTCATGCTTTTGATGGTACTATGACTGATACCGATAGAATTGATCCCAAGCTTCCAATTGCAAGATGGCGAGCTAATAGTTGCGGAGAAGCAATATGGGCTGCAAGTAATGGCGATGTTAGAACTCTTGAACGCCTTGTTAGCCAGCAAAGAGATTTAGAGGCTGGCGATTATGACATAAGAACACCTCTTCATTTAGCCTCTGCTGAGGGACAATTAGAAGTGGTGAAGTTTTTGTTAAGCCACGGAGTAAAACCAATACCCGATCGATGGGGAGGTTATCCAATTTCTGACGCAAGAAATAATAATCATCAAGAAATTATTGATGAATTTAACAAATTAGACATTGAGTATACAGAGCCTGTTCATTTGGTTGAGGAACCAGAGGGATTAAAAGACGAAATGGTAACCTTTGATAATGAATTAATGGTAATCGAGTTACTCTTTGCTGCAGCTGAGAACGATGTTAATGGTTTAAGACAATTAGTGGCTAAAGGAGTTCCTGTTCATGCTGGAGACTATGACTCTCGAACTTCCTTACACCTTGCAGCAGCTGAAGGAAGTTTACAAGCGGTTAAATATTTGGTTTCCCATGGGCACCCTTTAAATGTTCGTGATCGATGGGGAGCCACACCTTTAGATGAAGCCAAAAGAGAGAAACGAGAAGACGTTATTAAATATTTAAGTCAGTAAAAATTTCTATTTTATATCAAGTGGCGGAGAGAGAGGGATTCGAACCCTCGAAAGTATTGCTACTTTACACGCTTTCCAAGCGTGCTGATTAAACCACTCTCACATCTCTCCGTTTCTAATAAATAAACTTATCATATAATAAATTATCAAGATATAAGTTAATCATTATTTACTATCTATTAGATTTAATTAGTA
>CABYRE010000034.1 GCA_902521325.1 uncultured Alphaproteobacteria bacterium | reverse complement strand
TAACTATGGACCAATAAATTTTAACCCTACATTTTTTAATAATATTAATGCTGGGAAAAATTTTTCAATTAATAGTATTTCATTCATAAATAAATATGGAAAAATTTTGCAAATTAAAAAAGAGCATATTAACAAAATTTTTTTTCAAACAACGGAAAAGGGTAATCAATCTTTTGTTGATCATGTGTATAAAGAAATTAAACATAATTTTACCGATACTACAATTTTGCTTGATACGAATATTAATAAGTTAGAATCAATTAATTTTAATTATTTTAAACCTGAAAGATTAGGGCATCATTTATCAGGACATGGAAGTAAGACATGGATAGATGAAGGGGCATTTAAAAAATTAATTGATATTATTGAAGTAAAAACGATGATTGATGTTGGTTGTGGACCTGGTGGAATGGTCAAATATACTAAAAAATTTGGTATAAAGTCAATTGGAGTTGATGGTGATAATTCTATAATCAGAGACCTCGATACTGATTTTTATTTACATGATTATACAAAAGGTATCTTTGAAATAGACTTGAATTTTGATTTATGTTGGTGTGTTGAATTTTTGGAACATGTTAAAGAAAAATATGCATCTAATTACTTCAATACATTTGCAAAATGTAAGTATGTCTTCTGTACTTTTGCACCTATGGGGAAAGGAGGTTATCATCATGTTAATCTTCAAAATGAAGCATATTGGATAGAAATGTTTGAAAAATATAATTTTCAGTATGATAAAAAAAATACTGAAAAAATTAGATCATCCTCAACTATACACAAAAACTTTGTTAGATCCTTTGGACTTCTATTTAAAAATAAAAGAACTATTTAGTTTCGATTTTAGATAATATCTTCTTTATTTCCTCAATGCTAAAGAGTCTATTTTCAGTTTTAAGATATGGAGATACGATACAAATATTTTTGTTATAGTCAGAATTATTTTGTTTATTTATTTTTTTAGTTTCGTTAATTTTTTTATACAACTCTAAATCTAACTCAAAATATTTATTTATTAATCCTAGATCATTTTTATTAGGGTTATAATCAAATTTATAATTATGGCTTTGATATTTTGAATAAAGTATTGAGGGTAAGTTAAACTCACTTAATATATCTGATAAAAAGGAATCCCAATTGTTAAATGTATTAAAGTTATTGAAATTATTTAGATTTTCAACAGCTAGGTCATAATCATTATTATTAACATTTTTATTTATTCCATATAATCCAGCAAATTGTCTGGTAATTAAATTATCTCTATATTTGCTAATTTGATCTCTAATATAATCTGCAAAAGAAATATTTATAGGGGACAATTTATTAGAATGAATATTAAACTTGTAATCTGAAACTACCCTTTGAATTGGATCTCTTATAATTGTACATTTATAAATATTTTCTAATTGATCACAATAATTGTGGTTTAAATGCCCACTTATAAATTTAGGAAGTGTTTTATTATTCTGACTTAATATTAATTTTTTATTGATACTATCTTTACTTATTTTTATTCGTTGGAAATCAAATGTTTTCAGAATTAATGATAGTTTTGCAAAAATATGATCTATTGTTGTTCCTCCACTTTTAGGTATATGCATAAAAAAGATAGATTGTTTTAAAGAATCTTTTATTCGATTAACACTTGGTACAAATTTAAGTTCAAATTTCATTTTTTTAATAAGATATAAAATATTTTACAGTTTTATTGTTTGTTCGCCAAGACTCGAGTAGCTTGGACATAAACTTTATTGAGAGTATATTGAAATATAAAAGTTTGTTATGTTTCAAAATACTCAAGGGAATTATGAGTAATAATTTTATAAATAAAAAAAAATTAAATTAACTTTTGTAAAAATTAAAAGGAGTGTTTTATTTAGATTAGTATGGTAGTATTAAGTATGAATCCTAATAAATTTTTATATCATCCGATGATATTGCTAGATCATAGAGAAATGGAATATCGTTTTTGTATGCAAAATACAAGATTTGAAAATGGTTTATTTTTAGAATTTGGAGTTTATAATGGAAAGTCTATCAATAGATTGTCTAAACTAAAACCAAATAAAATATTTCATGGATTTGATAGTTTTACTGGATTACCAGAAGAATGGGATATGGGTGATAAAAAAATTAAAGCTGGACATTTTTATTTAGACAAAATGCCAACTGTAGAAAATAATGTAATACTTCATAAGGGTTTATTCGAAAATACTATTCCTAAATGGCAGGAAAAAAATAAAGAAAAAATAAGTTTTATTAATATTGATTGTGACTTGTACTCATCTACAAAAACGGTCCTACAATATCTTAATGAGCAAATAGTGAAGGATACTATCATAAGATTTGATGATCTATTACCCTCTCCTTTGAGTCCTTATCCAAATTGGATTGAGGGTGAGTGGAAGGCACTTTCAGAATGGGTAACAAAATTTGAAAGAGATATTATTCCTTTATCAAGATCATGGAAACAAGGTTGTACTATATTAGTAAAAAAATAAAGGGAAACTAATTATTTGGAGCTGGCAAAGGGATTCGAAACCTCGACTTGAACCTTCGCAAGGTTGCTGAATACATGGTTTGCTTATTATTTACCGAATATTGAAACAATATTTGTAAAAAAATAAATATATTTGAATCCAAAGGGCTACTTGGAGGCTACGTAAAAAAATACTTATTTATTATAATATTAAATATTACGCTTTTTTATAATTATTTGATTTGGTAATTTTATTAAATCACAAGGGGGTAAAATGTTACAAATAATTAGTCACGAAGTGAAAGATGTTGATGTATGGTTATCTTTTAACGATGAAAGAGTGAAAACTTTCTCAAAGTTTGCTGATAACATTATTGATTTTGTAGATACTGAAAAATCAAATTATGTTTCAATATGCTATAATGTTTTAGATGAACAAGAAATGGACAAAGTACTTGGCTCTGAAGAAGTAAGAAATGAGGCTGAAAAGCATGGTGTTGTTTTTGATACTCTGAAAAGATTTACTCAAAAATAATTATAAAGAATAAGGCTAATGGCTACTCTAGGGCTACTTATTTCTTAGGATGTTTAATTTTTGGAGCGGGCGAAGGGATTCGAACCCTCGACTTCAACCTTGGCAAGGTTAAGATTAGATTATTGTTTTTGATGGAATTTGTAGATTTTAATTTATTCTAAGTTTTTATGTCACACTCTTGGCACAATAATAACAAGAAAGCTTAAAAAATTAATTCGTAGCTTTAAATAACCTTTATTACCTGATGTATATGGATAATTAATGCCTATATTAATAATATGGAATACTTGTCTAAACATCATAAACCAAAAAATTTTAGTGATAAAATTGCATTGGCATTTACTAAATTCTTAAGGTTTTTAGCCGATACTTTTTTTAGAAAAAAATACGGTCATAGAGCAGTTGTTTTAGAAACAGTTGCAGCTGTACCAGGTATGGTTGCAGGTATGTTAATACACCTTAAGTCTTTACGAAAAATGCAAGATGATAATGGTTGGATTAAAACATTACTTGATGAAGCTGAGAATGAAAGAATGCATCTAATGACATTTATTAAAATAGCTCAACCAACACTCATTGAAAGAATAATAATTTTATTAGCACAGTTCATATTTATCATTTTTTATTTAATCATATATTTATTATCACAAAGAACTGCTCATAGAATTGTTGGGTATTTTGAGGAAGAAGCTGTAATAAGTTACACTGAATATTTAAAAGAGGTAGAGGAAGGTAAAATCGAAAACGTTAAAGCTCCCGAAATAGCAATAAATTACTGGAACCTCCCC
>CABYRE010000033.1 GCA_902521325.1 uncultured Alphaproteobacteria bacterium | reverse complement strand
AAACATCAAAATAAAAAAATCATAGTAATCAAACCAAGTATTGATAACAGGTATTCTAACGAAAAAATTATTACCCATAATGATTTGAGTCATGAGTGTTATGCAATGAATGATTGGAATACAACATTAAAAAAATTTATTTTTGAAAAAAGTGAAGTTGATATGGTATTCTTAGATGAAATTCAGTTTATGGATACGAAAGATACTTTAAACAACGTAGAAATAATCCTAAATAAGGGCATAGATGTTGTTTGTGCGGGTCTTGATCAAGACTCAAGGGGAAAACCTTGGGAAACATCTTCGATGTTACTAGGACTGTCAGATAAAATAGTAAAGATTTATGGTTTTTGCAATGTATGCGGTTTGGAAGCAACTAAAACCTTTAGAAAAACATCAGGTGGTGAAAGAACTCAAGTTGGGGCAGCAAATATTTATGAGCCAAGATGTTTAAAGCACTGGGAGCCTCAATAGGTTATTTATTTTTTCTATTTTCAATCAAATCATTCACAACTGATGGGTCAGCGAGTGTTGATGTGTCTCCTAGATTATCAAAATCATTAGAAGCAATTTTTCTTAGAATTCTTCTCATAATTTTACCTGATCTAGTTTTTGGTAAACCAGCAGTGATGTGTATAAAATCAGGTGTTGCAATTGGACCAATTTTTTTTCTAATTGTTTGTTTTAAATCTAGTACCAAATCATCTGATGAATCTACACCGACCTTTAAGGAAACATAACAATATAAACCATTACCTTTAACGTCATGAGGGTAGCCCACTACCGCAGCTTCAGATACATCTTTATGAGAAACAAAAGCACTTTCTATTTCTGCAGTACCTAGATTATGACCTGAAACAATAATTACATCATCGACTCTACCTGTAATCCAATAATAACCATCTTTATCTCTCCTACATCCATCACCTGTAAAATATTTTCCATCAAATTGTGAAAAATATGTATCAATAAATCTTTTATGGTCGCCATAAACCGTTCGCATTTGACCGGGCCATGATCTTTTCATACATAACATTCCTTCACATTCCCCATCTAGTTCTTTACCATTTTTATCTACAATACATGGTTCAATACCAAAAAATGGTTTTGAAGCTGAACCAGGTTTTAATTTTATAGCACCAGTTTGAGGAGATATTAATATCCCACCAGTTTCAGTTTGCCACCAAGTATCAACAATTGGACAATTTGAATTACCTGGAACTTCAAAGTACCATTTCCATGCTTCTGGATTTATAGGCTCACCAACTGTTCCTAAAAGCTTTAATGATGATCTATTAGTTTTAGTTACGTAATCATCGCCTTCTCTCATTAGAGCTCTAATTGCAGTTGGAGCTGTATAAAAAATATTTACTTTATGCTTATCAACTATTTGCCAGAATCTAGAGAAGTCAGGATAATTTGGAACTCCTTCAAACATTAAAGTTGTAGCTCCATTAGAAAGAGGTCCATAAATAATGTAACTATGACCTGTAATCCAACCAATATCAGCTGTACACCAATAAATATCATCAGGCTTATAATTAAATATGTACTCATGGGTCATTGATGCATAAACCAAATACCCACCACTTGTATGCATAACTCCTTTAGGTTTTCCTGTAGATCCTGAGGTATACAAGATAAATAATGGATCTTCTGCATTTAAAACTTCAGGTTCGCAGATATCCTCAACCTTATCAATTAAATCTTCATAAAAAACATCTCTATTTGTTTTTAGTTTTATATCTTTATTTGTTCTTTTAATGATTAAGCATCTTTCAACTTCAGGACAAGTTTCTAAAGCTTTATCAACAGTCAATTTTAATGGAATTTTTTTACCACCTCTGACACCTTCATCGGCAGTTATAATAAACTTAGATCCACAATCTTGTATCCTTCCTGCTATTGACTCTGCAGAAAAACCTCCAAAAATTATAGAATGAATAGCTCCAATTCTAGCACATGCTAACATTGTGTAAGCTAATTCAGGTATCATAGTTAAATATATGGTAACTCTGTCACCTTTCTTAATTCCAATTCTTTTTAATACATTGGCAGTTTTAGAAACATTTAGTAAAAGTTCTTTATAAGTTATTTTTTTAATATCGTTGGGATCATCTCCTTCCCAAATTATTGCAACTCTATTCGGATTTTCTTTAGCGTGTCTATCTATACAGTTATATGAAACATTCAGTTTTCCATCTTCATACCATTTTATACTCACATCCTTATTAGAATATTTTGTATTTCTTATCTTAGTATATTTTTCATACCAATCAATTCTACTACCATGTGTATTCCAGAATTCGTCACCATTCTCTATGGATTCCTGGTATAGTGAAATATATCTTTCTGAATTTACTTTACTTTCCTTTATCCATTCTTCTTTAATTTTCATTAACTAATAAGAATATTTGTAAAAATATAAAAATTCAACTTATTTATAATTAAATTTATTCATAATTTTTTCAAATTTTTCTTCTATTTTAATAATTTGTTCTTTGCTCAATTTATTCTTCCATTGATTTTTTGTACCTGATTTAAAAAACTGCCTTCCAGCCTGTGCTTCTACAAAACCGTCTTTTAATTCTGTTTTCTTAAATTTTTGAAAGTTTGTTGTCTCCAAAATATTTAAAATTTTATTATCTAAATTATTAAATTTAAAACCAAATCTATCAATAAAAAAATTTGCTATGGTATTGATCGTTTCTTCCTTTTTATAAACAAGATCCTCAAACCTCAGTACTAAAAGAGGACAATCCCAATTATTTGATGTCCATGATAAAACATGTTTATCCCATCTTGAAAGAAAAGATAAAGGTTTATTTTCAGTATCAAAAAATTGATTTTCTCTTTCAGCCCATAATAGTGATGCTAAATCATTAGTCATGAATTCAATACTTTCATTAAATGTTTTACTAGTATGATTAGCCCAAGAAATACATACATCCCTTGGATCTCTGATAATATAAATTATTCCCCTTGTATTTTCTTCCGAAGTAAAAAAATTATTATTAACACTAAAGTTACCTGAATGAGTTTTAAAAAATTTAAAATCCTCTTTAAACCCTAGATTTTCTTTTTCCTGTACTTTAAGCAAATATTTATAAAAAATTGTTGTACTTTTTAATTTATTTAAATCATTTCCTATAAACTGTTTCATTTTATAAACAAAATATGTGTCTTCAAAATTAGTAATACTTTCAAGAAGTTTAAAATTAAAAATCCCATTTTCAGTAAAAAAAAGAGAAGATAGTATTGCTCTAAGAAGTGTATTTCCACTTTTAGGATAGGATGCTAACCAAAAAATATGTTTAGTCATACATATTAATTATAGGACATTAATGACAATTTTATTATCTCTTCCCACTCAATTTTATTTATGGGCATAACAGAAAGCCTACTTTGTTTAATAAGAGCAATATTTTTGAGTTTTTTATTTTCTTTTATTTGATCAAGAGATACTGGATTTTTCAGCTTTTTTACTACCTTAACATCTACTACTACGAAACGTCTTGTTTTATCAGTAGGGTCTGGATAGTGCTCTTTCACTACTTTTACAATTCCAACAACATTTCTTTCAGTAACTGAATGATAAAAAAAACATAAATCATTTTTTTTCATTTCCTTTAAATTATTTCTTGCCTGATAATTTCGCACACCATCCCACATCGATGCACCTTCTTTAACTTGATTATCCCAAGACCATGCATTAGGTTCAGATTTCAACAACCAATATTTCATTTTAATATTTTTTAGTTCAAATTTTTTACAAGATTAATTTTATAATACACTTCTTACTCCTAATCTAGGCATTGGTTTAAAAAATAAATCATTTCTGTCTATTTTATAAAAT
>CABYRE010000032.1 GCA_902521325.1 uncultured Alphaproteobacteria bacterium | reverse complement strand
ATGGTAATGATTTTTGTCACATAGATTTTCCAAAAGTTTTAAAATCTAACTTCTGCGGTGGTTTTTTTGCAATATTCGTTCCAAATGAAGAGCCAGATGATGATTTTTTTAAAAGAATGATCAATAAAAAATATGATTTTCCTTTACCAAATAAAATTGATCAAACTTATGCAAAAAATGCAACAAATGAAATGATTTCTATTTTAAATAACATAATTTTACAGTCTAATAATAAAATAAAATTATGCACTTCTGGAAAAGAAATAAATGAATGTATCCTTGATAATAACATAGCAATAATTTTACATATTGAAGGCGCTGAAGCTATAGATAAAGATTTTAAAAATTTATACGAACTTTATAACAAAGGATTGAGATCAATTGGTTTAGTATGGAGTAGAAATAATATCTTTGCAAATGGTGTGCCATTTAGTTATCCAAGTAGTCCAGATAGAGGTGAGGGCCTTACTGATTTAGGTAAAGATTTAGTACAAATATGTGACGAAAAACATATTTTAATTGATTTATCTCATTTAAATCAAAAAGGATTCTATGATGTAGCAAAAATTAGTAAACAGCCTCTAATGGCAACTCATTCCAATGCTCATTTTATAACAAATCACTCAAGAAATTTAACCGATGAACAGTTAACTACTATAAAAAATAGCCAAGGAATTGTTGGGATTAATTTTGCAACAGCATTTTTAAGAAGAGATGGTAGAATGATTCCAGAAACATCTTTAGATGCAATAGTTGAACATTGTGATCATTTACTTAAGTTTTTAGGTGAAGATCACGTAGCAATTGGATCTGATTATGATGGTGCAGTTGTACCTAATGAAATATCAGATCTTTCAAAAATTGGAAATTTATACAAATATTTTATTGGAAAAGGTTATTCAAATACTTTAACTGAAAAAATATTTTATAAAAATTGGAATAATTTTTTACAAAAAAATCTTATTTAATTATCTTTCTCCAATAACTAGGTTTTACTTCAATAGCTCCATTATAAAATTTATTTAACTTTTCAGCAGAACTAATAGTTGAATTAAGAATTTTTTTTAACTCTTTAAGTGGTTCAGAATGTGCATCAACTCGTAAATTATGCCAAATTTTAGGTTTAATGGATGCAATAATTAGAGCTGAAGACCAAGAATTACCAAAAACAGATTTTGTAGATTTTGAAATATTTCTTTTTAATTTTTTTGAATAATATGAAATTTTTTTTGTGTGTCCACCAGCTTTGTCACCAGCAATAATTGAATTAATAAGTCTAAATGGAAAATCTATTGATCTATTATTTTCAAAATATAATGCTGTTTTTTTTAAAACATTAATAGAAGATAGACAATTACCAGCTACAACATAGTCATTACCAACAATAGAAGATTTATAATCCAAAGTATTTTTTCCAGTCCATACAAATTTTGAATTATTAACACCAATTGCAATCATCTGCCTCATATCCTTATTTTTATCTTTACCTATAATTTTTTCTCCCGATTTTTTTATGCTATATTTCTTATCTACTAATTCAAGCATCTCAATTCCATTATCAACATTAACATAAGCTTGAGTTGCAACTGCACATTTTAAACTTACATGAGGAACAAGACTCCCATACCCAGCAATATCTGTATATCCACAAACCCCAAAATCACCAGTTTTTGTATCTCTTGCTACAATAGATAATGTCATTTAAATTTATAATAGTTTATGTCGTAACTATTGTTTTACCTAATTGATTACCTTCTCCAATATATTTATGTGCATCAACAATTTGATCTAAATTAAATACTTTTGAAATAATTGGTTTTAGTTTTTTATCTTGCATATGAGAATTAATCCAGTCAACACCTTCAATTCTTTGTTTTTCAAATCTCATTGTGTCAAAAATACTATGAAATTTTATATGAACTCTTTTACTTAATAGAGGTAAGGTATAAATTTTAGAAAAATCTAAATCAAGATTTCCATAATTAACAATTAAACCTCTTGCTTTTACTGTATTAACTAATTTGTAAAAATGTGAACCACCTACACAATCATATGATAAATCAAATCCTACTCCATCTGTTACATCTAAAATATTTTTTTCAAAATTTTCATCAGTCAATGATAACACTTCATCATAACCAATTTCTTTTAGTTTTTCTTCCTTTTTTAAAGTGCGACTTACACCAATAGTTTTTAATCCAAATACTTTTGCTATTTGCATTGCTCCTATTGCAGCACTACTCGATGCTCCAGTTATTAGACAACATTTCCTACTTTCTATATCAGAATTATAAACTAATCCTCCCCAGGCTGTTAAGTATTGGCACCATGCAGCTGCCGCTTCTTCAAAAGACTGATGATCAATTTTTCTTGTAATTGTCCATTCTGGAATAATAGCAGTATCGCCATAAGTTCCATATTTATTGATAGAATCATTTGTCCAAAAATCATTATTATTCCAAGATAAAAAAGGAATAGCACAAACTTCATCTCCTTGTTTATATTTTGATACACCCTCTCCTACTTCATCAATAATACCTGATGCTTCAATACCAATTCTAGATGGAAGATCAGGTTTACCAACATATCTACCCTCCCTCAACATTACTTCAGCTTGATTTAATCCAATTGCTTTTACTTTAATTCTTACATCACCTTTGCCAGGTGATTTTAAGGGTTCATCCTTTAAAGAAAGAACTTCCGGTCCACCAAACTTTACAAATCTTACAATTCTATTAGTCACAAAGTTAATTTGCTATTTTTAATTTTGGTTTTTGAAAACCAACCATTCCTTTTTCTGGTGGGTATGGATAACATTTTTTACTTTGTGATAATTTCAATTTAGCCAATACATAAGCTGAATTAACAGCTAACGGTATTGGATCAATAACAGGAACATTGTAACCATCTTCTTTAAGTTTATTTTGTAATGCTTCAGCGCAACCAAAAAGACCAGTACAACCAAAGATTATTACATCTGCATTATTTTCTTTAATAGCCTCAACAGATTTAATTTTTAATTGATTCACAGTCTCGTTTAAATCATTTTCTAGTTCTAAGACAGGTATATCAACCGCTTTAACACTAGCAAGCTTAGAAGGAACGCCATATAACAAAGATTGGTTTTCAAACTGTGGTATTAATCTTTCTAATACCGTTACTACTGTAAATTTATGACCTAACATGCTTGCATAATGCATAGCTGTTTCACAAGGACCAACAACTGGGATCGATACACATTCTCTAGCACCTTTAAGCCCTGGATCTCCCATACAATCTATAACAGCTGCATCACACCCTTCATTTTCTGCATCAATAATTTTTAATATTGTATCAGGTTGAGACATTGCTTCTTCGTACTCACATTCAATTGAGTTTGGTCCAATATCAATTCCTTTTGCAGTAACTTTTAAATCATCTAATTTCATTGAGCTGAGATGATCATCTTTTCTAATCCCATGTGTTGTAATTGGTTGGATAAGTTTAACATGAATAGTCATTGTATTACCTCTCTTTAATTAACAGCTTTTAATTTTGGTTTTTCAAAACCAACCATTCCTTTTTCTGGTGGGTATGGATAACATTTTTTACTTTGTGATAATTTCAATTTAGCCAATACATAAGCTGAATTAACAGCTAACGGTATTGGATCAATAACAGGAACATTGTAACCTTTTTCTTTTAAGTTGTTTTCAATTGTATCTGCACAACCTAGCATACCAGTACAACCAAAGATTATTATATCTGCATTATCTTTTTCTATTGTTTGAATTGCTTTATTTGTCATTTGCTTAAGTGTGTAATTTAAATCTTTTTCAAGTTCTAAGACAGGTATATCAACAGAAGTTGCAGAAGCTAGTTTTGATGAAACACCATAAATTTT
>CABYRE010000031.1 GCA_902521325.1 uncultured Alphaproteobacteria bacterium | reverse complement strand
CGTTTCTAAAGCTGCTGGGCATATGGAAGCTGAGGTTATTCACTGGTGGACTTCTGGTGGAGAACAAGCTGCTATCTCCCAATTTGCTGAAGCTTGGCAAGAGATGGGTAATACTTGGATTGATACTGCTATTACTGGTGGTGATAATGCAAGAGGAACAACTGTAAACAGAATTATAGGTGGAAATCCACCAACTGCAGCGCAGTTTAATATTTCAAAACAATTCGTTGATTTAGTTGAACAAGGTTTGCTTCAATCACTTGAAGAAGTTGCGTCTGCTGAAGGATGGAGAGATTTTATTTATCCACCTGAACTAATCGAAACGTGCGAATTTGAAGGTGAATTTTATTGTGTACCAGTAAACATTCACAGTTGGCAATGGATGTGGATTAACAACGACGTATACAAACAAGTTGGTCTTCCAGTTCCTCAAACATTTGAAGAATTTCTAGCTGGTGCTCCGACTATAAAAGATGCAGGAATTATTCCTCTAGCTCTAGGTGGACAAGGCTGGCAAGAATCAGGAATGTTTGATGTTGTTGCATCTTCTATTATGGGGTTCCCTCTAATGCAATCTATCTATAGAGATAAAGATGTTGGTGCATTCAGAGATGGTAGATTTGAATCAGTTTTAAATACTTTTAGAGAACTAAATACATTCACTGATGAAGGTTCACCAGGAAGATTATGGAATGATACTACTGCAATGGTCATTGAAGGTAAAGCTGCTATGCAAGTAATGGGTGACTGGGCAAGAGGTGAATTCGCTGTTGCTGGAATGGAAGCAATGAAAGATTATTCATGTGTTATTCCAGGAAAAGAAAAATATGTTGCACTTGGAGGTGACGTATTTGTTTTCCCTAAAAATGATGATCCAAAAGTAAAGGATGTTCAATTAGCTATGGCAAGTATGATGGTAAATCCAACTGTGCAGGCTAACTTTAATAATGCAAAAGGATCATTACCAATGAGATTAGATGTAGATACTTCTGCAGCTGATGCTTGTATGCAAATGGGTCTAGATCTAATTCAAAATCCTGATGCTATCATGAGAGAAAGCGATGATTGGAACACACCAGCATTTACTAATGCTTGGGATGATATTATTTCTGAATTCAGAAATGATCCTAATTATACAGTTGCTCAAGTGATGGACGATCTTGAAGGCGTTCTAACAAGCGGTCTATAACTATAATTATTTTAGGGCAGCTTCTACCTGCCCTAATTATTAATAAAAATTTATGCCCTTATTTAGAAATATTGCATCAATGATTGCATTACTTCCAATGATTGTAATTTCATTAACAGTCTTTGTTGGGTGTATAATATATTCATTCATTTACTCTCTTACTAATTCTAAATTAATTCCTGTGACAAATTTTATAGGCTTTGATCAATATGAAAGATTATTTAAACAGAGAAAATGGGATGTTGCAGTTGAAAATATTTTTATCTATGGTTTTGTATTCACAATTGGATGTTTAATCATTGGTTTTCTTCTTGCAGTCCTGATTGATCAAAAAATTAGAGGAGAAAGTCTATTTAGAACCATTTTTTTATATCCTTATGCAATGTCTTTTGTTGTAACAGGTTTAGTCTGGAAATGGGTTCTAAATCCAACTTTTGGATTAGAAAATTCAATGCATATGTGGGGGTTTTCTTGGTTTGAACTTGATTGGTTAGTTAATAGAGATTTAGCAATTTATGCAGTTTGTATTGCAGCTGTTTGGCAGGGTGCAGGCTTTGTGATGGTTTTAATGTTGGCAGGCCTCAGAGGTATTGATGAAGATATTTGGAAATCATTAAGTATTGAAGGAGTAGCAAAGTGGAAATCTTATTTATTTGTAATTCTACCAATGCTTAGACCAATGGTTGTTACAGCAATAGTTCTAATTGCTGCTGGAGTAGTTAAAGTTTATGATTTAATTTTAGCTTTAACATCTGGGGGCCCTGGCTATGCAACAACTACACCCGCTATGTATGTTATGGAAAATTTTTTTAGTAGAGCTAATTTAGGTCAAGCATTTGCAGCATCAATAATCATGTTTATTTCTGTTGTATGTATACTCGCCCCGTGGGCATTTT
Organism: uncultured Alphaproteobacteria bacterium; assembly: GCA_902521325.1. Taxonomy (GTDB): domain Bacteria; phylum Pseudomonadota; class Alphaproteobacteria; order HIMB59; genus CACPNW01. Next base: position 1,921 of record CABYRE010000031.1, on the reverse strand, counting down.
ACGAATTTTATCTAAGAAACAAATACGCAGCAAACTAATGAGCGCTATACCTTCAGGTCGTCGTCCAAAACATTTAACAGTAGGAAGAATTGGCATGTATTGTTTCATTTTAGTGTGTGCTATATTTTTTTTAATGCCGTTATATGTAATGGTTATCACATCCTTAAAAGATATGGATGAAATTAGAGCTGCAAATATTTTAAATCTACCAAAAGAACTTAGTTTTTATTCTTGGCCAAAAGCGTGGTCTCAAGCGTGTACTGGTTTTGTATGCGAAGGTCTTAAACCAGGTTTTTTTAATTCAATTAAAATTACAGTTCCCAGTGTTATTGTTTCTGTTGGACTTAGTGCATTAAACGGATATGCTTTAGCTTTTTGGCGATTTAGAGGAGCGTATTTCTTTTTTGGTTTGTGTATGTTTGGTGCTTTTATCCCTTATCAAGTAATGGTTTATCCTCTGTTAAAAATAGAAGATGCCTTAGGTATTTATTCAACTCTTCCTGGCATAATTTTAGTACATACAATTTTTGGTATGCCAATATTAACATTAATTTTTAGAAATTTTTATGTAAGTCTACCTATCGATTTATTTAAAGCTGCAAGAATAGACGGTGGTAATTTTATAAAAATATTTCTCTATGTTATTATTCCAATGTCTGCCCCTATAACTATTGTAGCTGTTATTCTTCAGGTTACTGGAATTTGGAACGACTTTCTTCTAGGCTTAGTTTTTGCTGGAAGAGATAATCAACCAATGACAGTTCAGTTAAATAATATAGTTCAAGTAGATTATGGAGTTGCCGAGTATAATGTAGATATGTCTGCAACAATTTTAACTTCTCTAGTACCGCTTTTTGTTTATTTTATTTCCGGAAGATGGTTTGTGCGTGGAATAGCAGCTGGGGCAATAAAAGGATAAATATGAAAAATAGTGTTGAGGTAAAAAATATATCTTTCAGTTATGGGAAAACTGAAATATTAAATGATTTAAGTCTTGATATTAAAGAAGGTGAATTCATGGTTTTACTTGGACCTTCTGGTTGTGGAAAAACAACGTTATTAAATTGTATAGCAGGTCTTCTAGATTTATCTGATGGTCAAATTTGGATTGAAGATGATAATGTAACTTGGAAAGAACCAAAAGATAGACACATAGGCATGGTATTTCAGTCTTATGCTCTATATCCAAGTATGACTGTAGAGAAAAATTTATCCTTTGGTTTAAGGATGGTGGGAACTGCCAAAAAAATTATAGATGATAAAATTGAAAAAGCATCAAACCTTTTACAAATAAATGAATTACTTAAAAGAAAACCATCACAACTCTCAGGAGGTCAGAGACAGCGTGTTGCAATAGGAAGGGCTCTTGTAAGAGATGCAAAGGTATTTTTATTTGATGAGCCTCTAAGTAACTTAGATGCAAAATTAAGAGCTGAATTACGTTATGAAATAAAAAAACTTCATAGAGATTTATCTAATACTATGATCTATGTTACACATGATCAAATTGAAGCTATGACTCTTGCTGACCGTATATCTGTTATGAAAGATGGCTTAATACAACAATTAGATACACCTAAACAAATCTATAATAAACCAGTCAATTTATTTGTAGCTGGTTTTATTGGGTCTCCAAGTATGAATTTTTTAAGTGCTAAATTTGTTGCAGGAGAAGCTTGGAAAAAATCAGATAAAAATACAAAAAAGATCTACATCGGTAATTTTAAAAGACATCTTGCTTTAAATATTGCTTCAATGATGCAAGGATATTCAGACCAAACCTATGAATTAACAAAATCAAAATACGACCAAAAAAATCAAGTTACTCTAATTGATATGGAGATCTTTTCAGATACTGGTTCAGTTGTTGTAACATGGAGGGTAAAAAAATCAAAAGATAGATTTTTTGTTATTGATTTAA
>CABYRE010000030.1 GCA_902521325.1 uncultured Alphaproteobacteria bacterium | reverse complement strand
AAAAAAGTCACTGATCAAAAAAAAGGTGGTTAAAAAGAAAACTGCTTCAGAATCACCAAAAAGCTCTAAACAAAAAACAATCAAGAAAAAAAATAAAACTGTTAGTAAAAAAGTATCTAAAATTTCTTCAATCAATACAATAAAAGAAGATAGACCAAAAAAAATTCCAAAGGCTATCTCAGGGTTTGAAGAAAAAATAAAAGAAATTTTTGCAAAGTTAATCAATAAGCATAAAGTTGATGGCATTTATACCCAGAAAATTATTGAGAAAGCAATCCCTAAGAGATTTAGACTTGAAGAAAATATTAAAAAATTTCAAAACTTAATAACAGCTAACAATATAAAAATACATTCTGAAGAAGAAGCAAAAGAACTTATTTCTCTTGCCAAAGAGCAAGCTGTTAAAACTGAAGAAGGATCTGAGGAACAAGAAAAAAAACAAACAGGAAAAACTGATGACCCAGTCAGATTATATTTGAGAGATATGGGCACAGTAGAACTTCTTAGTAGAGAAGGAGAAATTGCTATTGCAAAAAGAATTGAGGCTGGAAGAGAAAAAATGATAGGCGCCATATGTGAAAGTCCTATGACCATTAGATCAATTATAAATTGGAAAGATGCAATTAAAGATGGAACAATGCTTTTAAGAGATATTGTAGATTTAGAAGCAACTTACGATATGTCAGATATTTCAGACTCTAAGCTTGAAGATACACTAAAGTTAATTGAAAGTGGCGGAGATGAAAAAGATGATAATAAGAAAAAAAATGACAATGATAACAATAATGATGAAAGTAATAGTGAAGAACAACCACAGGAAGATGAGGATGATAGCTTAAATGTATCTCTTGCAGCAATGGAAGATAAACTTAAACCAAAAGTTTTAAATGATTTTAATGATATAACAAAACTTTTCAAAAAACTTCAAAAGCATAGTCAAGAATTAATGAATGCTAATAAAAAAAATGAAAAAACTTATATTTCTTTAGAAAAAAAATACATAAAAATACAAAAAGAAATGGTTGCAGCTATGAAGGCTGTGCATTTTAATTCAACTACAATTGAAGCTTTAATGGAGGCTTTATACGAACTTAATAAAAAATTACTGTTAAGAGAAGGAAAGATGCTTCGTATGGCTACTAGCGCAGGTGTTAAAAGAGAAGACTTCATATCTCAGTACTTAAACTTTAATTTTGAAAAAAATTGGATACAAAGTTTATTATCGACGAAAGATAAAAATTGGGAAAAATTTATTAACAGAAATCATATAGAAATTAATAAAAATATTGAGGAAATTAGAGAGATACAAGCTGCTTCAGAATTACCTCTTTCAGAGTTTAGAAGAATAGTTGGAACTGTTCAACAAGGAGAGAGATCTGCAAATAGGGCAAAAAAAGAAATGATAGAATCAAATCTTAGATTAGTCATTTCAATAGCAAAAAAGTACACTAATCGAGGTTTGCAATTTTTAGACTTAATTCAAGAAGGTAATATTGGTCTAATGAAAGCAGTAGACAAATTTGAGTACAGAAGAGGATATAAGTTTTCAACTTATGCAACCTGGTGGATTAGACAGGCAATAACAAGATCAATAGCAGACCAGGCAAGAACAATAAGGATACCTGTTCATATGATTGAGACAATTAATAAGATTGTAAGAACAACGAGACAAATAATGTCTGAAATTGGAAGAGAGCCAACACCTAATGAGTTAGCTGATAGATTACATATGCCATTAGACAAAGTAAAAAAAGTATTAAAAATTGCTAAAGAACCAATAAGCCTTGAGACTCCTGTTGGTGATGAGGAAGACAGTTCACTAGGTGACTTTATAGAAGATAAAAATGCACTTATTCCAATAGATGCTGCTGTAAAAAGTTCACTTCGTGATACTACTACTAGAATACTTTCATCCTTAACACCTAGGGAAGAAAGAGTTTTGAGAATGAGATTTGGTATTGGAATGAATAGTGATCATACTCTTGAAGAAGTTGGACAACAATTTAGTGTTACTAGAGAGAGAATTAGACAAATAGAAGCAAAAGCACTTAGAAAATTAAAACATCCAACTAGAGCAAGGAAATTAAAAACTTTTCTTGATGAATAATGAAGCTAACGCTTCTTGGAACAGGTTGCCCTTCTGTAGATTTCAAAAGATGCGGTTCATCTAATTTAATATCATCAAAATCAACAAAAATTCTAGTCGACTGTGGATCTGGAGTTACACAAAGATTAGATCAAAGTAAAAACTCTTCAGCAGATATTGACGCACTTTTACTAACTCACCTACATACCGATCATGTTATAGATTTATATCAGCTCATAATTTCTTCATGGCATTCAGACAGAACTTCCCAATGGAAAATCTACGGACCAAAAGGTACAAAGAAATTTGTAGATAAAATTTTCTTAGCTTGGAAAAGTGAACGTAAATTGCGAATTTCTTATGAAAAAAGAAAATCTTCCAAAGCATTAAATTATAAAGTTTATGAGTTTAAAAAAGAAGGATTTATAAATATTAATGATATTAAAATAAAATATTTTGAAGTTGATCATAAGCCAGTTCCTTACGCCTATGGTTTTTCTTTTTTTAATAAGAAAAAAAAACTTACAATTAGTGGAGACACGAGACCGTGTGAGAGTTTGATGCTTAATGCCCAGAATGCTGATGTCCTTTTACACGAAGTTTTTATTGAGTATGAGATTAACCAAATATCAGGACTTAGGTCACAAAAAACATTACATAATGTTAAAGAATATCATACCCCTAGTAATTTAGTAGGTAAGGTTGCAAAGTTATCTAATTGTAAAAAACTTGTATTAACACATTTTGTCCCTACCAGATTTAATATTTCAAAATTAAAAAAGATAGTCAGAAAAGATTTTGGTAAAGATCCAATAATCGGAAACGATTTATTGACGATAAATATTTAATTAATTTTATTTAAAAACTTTTCAAATTCTTCATCCTTAATTTCAACAATATTAGAAGGTGCGGGAAATTTTTTTTCTTTCACATCATTAATAAATATTTTTAAACCTTCTACAGTATCATCTAAGAGTTTTTCATAAGATTTATTTGTGTCTTTAAATACTTTAGCATGGCGAGGCACTCTTTCTGTATTTGTGCCAATAACATCTTGAATAAATAAAAATTCAACATCACATTTTGGCCCACTTCCCATTGACAATGTAAGTAAATTAACTTTCTTAGTAATTATTTCAGCTACACGATCTGGTACACATTCTACTTCAAGTCCTATAGCGCCAGCATTATCGTAAGCAATTGCATCTTGATAAACTTTTAATGCAGACACAGCATCTTTGCCAACAGCTCTAAAGCCACCGGTCCATGTACTCTTATAAGGTATTAGCCCAATATGGCTGACTGCTGGTAAACCTTCATTGCGAAGAGCCTCTATATATTTTGGACTATTTCCACAGTATACAGCATCTGCCCCATTGTCTCTTGCTATTAGTGCAGCATCGATAGCTTTGTCAGGTGATGACAGTTGACCAAGACCATATATCATAAAAGTATTTGGTGCAGCTTCTCGAATATCCTTTATGTGGGCATCTCTAAACCATCTATTTGTTGGTACTCCAGTTCTAAGAGTTTCTTTTTTAAATGATACAATTTGGATATCTATTCCTGCTTTTTCAGCAGCATAAGCCTCAAGAGCATTTGTTACATATAATTCTGTCAACTTAATTTTTCCTTTTTTATCAAATAAATCTTTAACAGTTAGCTTAGTCATTAATTATATTGAGGTAAGTAATTGCCATGTGCTTCAATCATTTTATCAGTCATATCATATATCTCATCTATTGTTAAATTTGCACCTGTTAATGGATCAAGCATAGCTGCATGATAAATATGTTCTCTTTTTTTAGTTAGTGCAGCTTCTGCAGTAAGTATTTGAACGTTTATGTTTGTTCTCATTAAAGCTGTTAATTGTTCAGGTAATTTTCCAATTTTTTGAGGCATAAATCCATTTGAATTAATAATGCAAGGAACTTCCACGCAGCAATTTGAAGGTAAATTTTCTATATATCCCTCATTCATTATGTTTGCATTTATTGTGATCTCATTACCATTTACAATCCCATCAACAATAAAGGATGCGTATTCATTACTTCTTATAAGTGGTTGATCATAAATTGGAGACATATCTTTTTCTAAATCATTCCATAATTTAATATTATTTTCGCATCTATCTATGTATTCTTCTATAGGAATTTTATATTTTTCAATTACATCATTTCTATTTTTTTTAATAAACCATGGAACATATTCAGCAAAG
>CABYRE010000029.1 GCA_902521325.1 uncultured Alphaproteobacteria bacterium | reverse complement strand
AAATATGTTGAGAGTCTATCAGCATATGCAAGACAATTTCTTCAAATGATGAATAAGCCTGATGTAGATAGTATTGATGGTCTGTCACCAGCTATTTCTATAGAACAAAAAACTACACAAAAAAATCCAAGAAGTACAGTAGGTACAGTCACAGAAATCTACGATTACCTAAGAGTGTTATATGCTAGAGTTGGCGTTCCCTACTCTCCAGCAACAGGCAAACCAATTAAATCACAATCAGTTAGTGAAATGACTGATCTTATAATTAAAAATAATATTGATAAAAGAATTTATATTTTATCTCCAATAGTTAGAGATAGAAAAGGTGAATATCGAAAAGAAATAGAAGATTTAAAAAAAAGAGGTTATCAACGACTTAAAGTAGATAATGTTGTCTATGATATTGATGAAGTTCCTTCACTTAAAAAAAATTTTAAACATAATATTGATGTTGTAATTGATCGACTTGTAGTAAAAAAAAATATCCAACAGAGATTGAGTGAAAGTATAGAAGTTGCGTTAACCTTATCAGATGGTTTGTTATATTTAGAAAATCTAGATACAAATAAAATATCGATATTTTCATCAAAATTTGCATGTCCTGTTTCTGGATTTAGTATTGAAGAAATTGAACCTAGATTATTTAGTTTTAATGCACCGCAGGGTGCATGTTCTGAATGTGATGGACTAGGAGTTGAAAAATATTTTGATGAATAAAATTGGAATATATCCGGGTACTTTTGATCCTATGACTGCAGGTCATATGGATATAATTAAAAGATCATTAAGAATAGTAGATAATTTAGTAATTGCTGTCGCTAATAATATTAATAAAGATTCATTGTTTACTGTTCAAGAAAGAATTAATATTATCAAAAGTGATATCAGTTCTGTAAATGAGCTAAATTCCAAAATTAATGTTATGGAATTATCAGGATTACTTACAACTTTTGCTAAAGATCAAAATGCCACATGTATAATACGTGGTTTAAGAGCAGTATCTGATTTTGAGTATGAATTCCAAATGACAGGCATGAACTACCAACTTAACCCCAATATCGAGACAATATTTCTTATGACTTCAGAAAAAAACTCATTCATTTCATCTAATTTTGTTAAAGAAGTCCACAAACTAGGTGGTGATGTTTCAAATTTTGTTTCTAAAAATACTTTAGAGCAGCTTAATAAAAAAAACTCTTAGTTAATCACTTGCGCTTACAATATTTGAACTATATAGAATACAAATTCGATGGGCCCTTAGCTCAGTTGGTAGAGCAATTCCCTTTTAAGGAATGGGTCGCAGGTTCGAATCCTGCAGGGCTCACCATCCAAAATGAAAAAAGCAAAAATTAAAAATATTGCATCAGGTATTGAGAAAAATTGTGATATTTTAAGAAAAAACGATAACATTCTTGAAGTAGTTCTTGAAGGAACAACAATAAAGATATTGCTTAAAAAAAAGACTAATAAATATATCGGATATTTTAAAGAGATGGAATTTGAGTCTGATGGTTAATTTTTATTCCTAATATTTAATTCGTTTTCATAATCAAATTGTACTTGCTTTAAAATTTCCTTCTTTGTTTTTACTTTACCTTTACCTACGCCAGGGCAATTTTTAGCAATATCGTTATTCCAAGTTTTTGTATTCATATTTTCAGGCCAAAAAGGCCAAGTTCTACATTGTATAGGTCTTGACTTATAAACAGTGCATTTGTTATCTTTCAAAAATATACAATTTCCATTATTTTTTTTTAGTTCCTTTAAGTGAATGAAACCATCAGTTTTTTGACAATAGTTTTTTACAAAGTTTTGTTCTGTTATTTTAAATCCATCTGACAATTTTTTAATATCTTTCTTACTTAAATAAACAAAACCATAGGTACCTCTTGAAACACAACAATTTCCAGAACCCTGGCATTCAAATCTAATACCTTTTTCTATATCCATAACTATTATCCAGCAGTAAGTGTTAAAATTGCTGCATCTCTCTCTTGAAGATACAATAAGTTTCGAAGATTTTCTCCTTCTATGTTTTCCAATTTTGGATTTTTGGATAATATATCTTCTACCATAATTTTAGCATCTTCTAATAGATCGTAATCAAAACTAAGATCAGCTACATAAAAAGATGGGCTGCCAGATTGTTTTTTTCCTAAAATTTCTCCTGGACCTCTTATTTTTAAATCCTCTTCAGCGATTTTAAAACCATCATTTGTTTGCTTCATTATATCAATTCTTTGTTTTGAAATTTTCCCAATATTATCTTTATGTAAAAGTACACAATATGATTGAATGTCATTTCTACCAACACGACCTCTCAATTGATGAAGTTGAGCTAAACCAAATCTTTCTGCATGTTCAATTACAATTGTTGTTGCAGAAGGAATATCTACACCAACTTCAATAACAGTTGTTGAAACTAAAATTTTATAATCCTCATTTTTAAACTTTGTCATTATTTCTTCTTTTTCTATTTCACTTAAACGTCCATGCATTAAAAGAACTTTATTTTTAAAATATTTTTTTAAAATTTTGTATCTTTCCTCTGCAGCTTTTAGATCTAATTCTTCAGATTCTTCTATTAAAGGGCATACCCAGTAAAATTTAGATGATGAATTTTTAATTTTTTCTTTTATTCTATCAATAAGTTGATTTTCTTTTTTTAATGACAAAGAGCTAGTTATAATTGGTTTACGACCTAAAGGTTTTTCAATTAATTTACTCTCTTTCATATCTCCATATGCTGCTAAAGTTAATGTTCTTGGAATGGGAGTCGCACTCATTACTAATATATTTGGTTTATGATTTTTATGGTTAAATACCATTCTTTGATAAACCCCAAATCTATGCTGTTCATCAATAACTGCTAAACCTAAATTATTAAATTTTACAGTATCTTGTATTAAAGCATGTGTCCCAATTATAATATCTGCTTTTCCCGTTGCAATTTCATCTAATTTTCCTTTCCTTTCCTTACCTTTATCCTTTCCTGTAAGAACAAGCACATTTATTTTTGAATCTTTTAATAAATTTAAAATATTTTCATAATGCTGAAATGCAAGAATAGTAGTAGGCACCATTAAAGCAGATTGAAAATTACTTTCAAATACTTTTATCATTGATATTAAAGCCACAATAGTTTTTCCAGATCCAACATCTCCTTGCAACAATCTAATCATTTGATTAGAACTTCCTAGGTCCTGAAGTATTTCTTTGATTACATTGTTTTGTGAATTTGTGAGTTGAAAATTTAAATTACTATAAAATTTATCTAATGTTTTATTTTCACTAGCAATTTTAAGACCTTTTTTCTTTTGATTAAAATTTCTCATAATTCCTATAGCTAATTGATGAGATAATAATTCATCAAATGCTAGTCTTCTTCTGAGTAAATTTTTATTTTTTATATTATCATCACTTGGACTATGAAGATTTTTTACTACTACATTCCATTGTTTAAATTTATATTTATTTAATATTGAAGTTTCTATCCATTCATTAATATTTGGTAAATTATTTAATATTTGATTAGTTAATTTATTCATTATGTTTTGGTTGAGACCACTAGTTAAGCTGTAAACTGCCTCTTTACTTTTAATTATTTTATCATTGTTTAAAGCACTTACATGGCTAGGGTGTGTTATTTGAAATGTATTTCTAAAATACTCTAATTTTCCTGATATTAATCTATTTTCATTTGTTGGAAGCATTTGTCTCAACATAGGATGTCTTGCATTAAAATATACTAAATCAATATTTGTATCTCCGCAGATACATTTGATTTTGTAGGGTTGTCTTTTAAATCTTGAAGGTTCATGTTTAATAATTTTTAAATTTAATGTTACTAAAGTATTAATCTCAGCATCATGAATATTTTCATAGAATTTTCTTTCAAGAATGTTATTTGGTATGTTCCAAACAAAATGAATATTTTTATATATACCTAATTTATTAATAATTTGTTCTAACTTTGGCCCAACTCCTTTGAGAGAAGATATTGAAGATAATAAGTAATTTAATTTTTCTGGTCTCATAGATTTTTTTAAAATTATAAACTATATTCTATATTCAATTTTTATGTCATTCAATTCACTTAAAAAAACTATAAAATATAGGGTTTCTTACTCCGGAACAAAAGAGACAGATATTTTATACAAAAGATATTTTATAAATCAGTTAGATAAATTTAGTGAAAAAGAACTTGAGGATATTAAATCGATATTTAATCAATTCTCCGATAATGAGATTTATGATTTTCTTACTTCTAAGGTAAGCATTCCATCAAGTTTTAAGACAATATTCAATAAAATACTTAATGAAGAATAAAAATACTATCGGTCCATCAATTCACAATGTTGAACCCTTCTTTATTTCACATTTCTATCAAAATTCGAATAAATCAATTTTATACATTGGAAAAGATGAGAGGGAAATCTCATCTATGGAACAAAAAATTAAATGGTTATTACCTGATGTTGAAATTTTATTATTTAAATCTTGGGATCAAATACCCTATGATAATGTTTCTCCTTCAAAAGAAGTTCAAATCGAAAGATTAAAAACACTTAAAATTTTATCAAATTCCAAAGCAAAGAGAATAATACTCACTACAGTTAATTCATTAACACAAAAAATAATCCCTAGATCAATTATTAATTCACAATATTTTAAAATTACAAAGAAACAAAAATTTAAATTGGAAGATCTTATAAATAACCTTGTTCTTTTAGGCTTCCAAAGAACTTCTTTAGTGCGTGATAAATCAGAATTTTCTGTCAGAGGGTCAATTTTAGATATTTTTCCAAATGAAAGATTTAAGCCAATAAGAATAGATTTTTTTGATGAAGAAATAGAGTCAATTTTTGAATTTGATCCAATTACTCAAAAAAGATTAAAAGAAATAAATAGCGACTTGGAGTTTAACATTGTTAATGAATTAATTCTTAATGAAGATAA
>CABYRE010000028.1 GCA_902521325.1 uncultured Alphaproteobacteria bacterium | reverse complement strand
ATATTATGGATCCTAAATCAAATGATGAAATAAGTGTTGCACAACATTTAGAAAGTCTTCGAAGAAAAAATGAATTATATCATTCTCTATCTTTTGATACAATATCAGCAATTGATAAAAATGCAGCCCTCCCTCATTACCGTGTTACTGAAGAAGGAAAATCATCTTTCTCTGATAATAATATTTACCTTGTTGACTCAGGAGCGCAATATTTTGATGGAACTACCGATATAACAAGAACTATAATTTTAGGTGAAGCAACAACAGAACAAAAAGATAGATTTACGAGAGTTCTTAAAGGTCATATTGCTCTATCAAATCATATTTTTGACAAAGGAACAAAAGGAACTGACATTGATTATCTGGCAAGAAAAAGTCTGCAAGAAATTAATTTAGATTATGATCATGGAACCGGTCATGGTATCGGAAGTTTTTTAAGTGTTCATGAAGCCCCACAACGTATTGCTAAAAAATCAATGTTTGATAGCGTTGAGCTGCTTCCAGGAATGATTTTATCTAATGAACCTGGATACTATAAAGAAAATGAATATGGGATAAGAACAGAAAATTTAGTCTTGATAAAAGAAAATAATGAAAAGAAATTATATTTTGAAAACATCTCGTGGTGTCCTATAGATTTGGACCTTATTGACAGTAGTATGCTTGATCAGATTGAAAGACACTGGTTAAATGCATATCATAAAAAGGTTTATGATAAATTAGAGACTTACCTTGAAAATAAGGAAAGAGATTGGCTCAAAGAGGTAACTTCTGTAATATAACCAAAGTTGCCAATTATGCGACTTTCTTATTAATATCAAATTCAGTTTTTAAAAGATGTTTATCTAATTCAATTTTCCATTCTTTGCCGTATTCAGATTTAAAATACCTAATTAAATCTTCATCTTTATTAAGGTTTTTTTCATTTAAATCCTCGTAAACTTTATTAAAAAAGTTAAAAACATTAATCATTTACTTATCCTTTAATTCGTAAAATAGTAATTATTCTATGCAATCAAAGTATAAAAATAATAATATTAATATGCAAAAAATGCATATATATGAATATGTAAAAATCAAATATATTTAAAGTATTTAATAATGATTAAAATTAATCGTTCATGATTGACTTTGTGCATTAATACTTCATAAATTTATAATATTATAACTTTCAATGATAATAATTTTAACACAATGCTTTCCATCTAGAGTAGGTGGAATTGAAACATTGATGTATGACATAGCATTAAATTTAAGTTTCAAACATGATGTAAAGGTCTTAGCTGACCACCAAGATAGTGCAAAAGATTTAGAATTTGATAAAAAAAATAAAAATTATTCAATATTAAGATTTAAAGGTTTAAAATTTTTAAGAAAAAGAAAAAAATTTAATCAACTCAAAAATATTTGTATTTCAAATAATATTGAAGCAGTCATTACTGATAGTTGGAAAAGTCTTGAGTTACCAATTAATTTTTTAAAAGAGAAAAAAATACCAATTATCAGTCTTGTTCATGGAAACGAAATAATAATCAAAAACAATAATCATCGTAACCGAATAAAGAGAATATTGGAATTAGCAAATGCATTAGTGGTCAATTCATCATATACTAAAAACTTACTTTCAAAAATAAGTGAAAACTTTAAAAAAATTGAGGTTATCTATCCAGGTGTAAAATCTACTGAGAATATTAAAGAACAAGCAATAGATTTAGATGATATTTATCCAACGTTGCTTACTCTTGCTAGACTAGAAAAAAGAAAAGGACATTCGTATATTCTTAAATCTATTTTTAATTTAAAAAAAATTTATCCAGAAATTCAATATATAATTGCTGGTGAAGGTGATCAGTTAGAGAATATAAAAAAAGAAATAAAAAATTATAATCTAGAATCAAATGTGAAGTTAGTTGGAACAATAAATGAAAATCAAAAAAAATTCATTTTTTCTAAGACTGATATTATGATCATGCCGACAATAGATGAAACTCATGCAAATTCTATTGAAGGTTTTGGAATCTCATACATTGAAGCAGCACAATATGGAATTCCTTCTATTGCCTCAAATGTTGGAGGCACTCCTGAAGCTGTATTGCATAATAAAACTGGTTTAATTATTAATAATTTTAATGAATTGGATGAATCAATTAAGAATTTAATTGAGAACAAAACAAATAGAATTGAATTAGGACAAAATGCAAAAAATAGAGCAGAAAATGAATTAATCTGGGAAAAACAAGTAGTAAAATACAATAAGTTAATAGATGATATTCAATGACTATTTTATTTTATAACACAACTTTTGATAAAATTGATGTTTGGAAAAAAACAATAAAAAAATATTTTAAAAATGAAAAAATAATTTCTATCAAAGATTATAAAAAATTTAATGATGTAAATTGTGCAATTATTTGGAATCTACCAGATAATATTCTTTCAAGACTAAAAAATCTCCAAGTTATTTTCTCTATGGGAGCTGGAGTAGATCACATTCTAAAACTTAAAAATTATAATAAAAAAATTCCCATAATCAGAATAAAGGATGAAGAAATGGGGGAGAGAATTGCCAATTATTCTCTAGCTCAAATACTAAATTATCAATTAAATTTTAAAATTTTTCAAAATTCTCAAATTAAACAATACTGGTCTGGAGAAAGGACACCAATTGATAATAAAAATTTAACGGTAGGTATTCTAGGTCTAGGCTATCTAGGTAATCATATTGCAAAATTACTAAATAAATTAAATTATAATGTTGTTGCATATAAAAAAAATCGAGCAAAAGTAAAAAATGTAAAAATATATATGGGTAAAAATATTATAAGTTTTATAAAAAGCTCTGATGTTATAATTTCTATTCTACCATCAACAGCTCAAACAAATAATATAATAGATAAAAAGTTTTTAAAGAATATGAAAAAAAATTCTTGTTTAATAAATATTGGCAGAGGAAATGCAATTGAAGAGAAAGACCTTATAAATCATTTAAAGAAAAACAAAAATTTTTATGCTTATTTAGATGTCTTTAAAGATGAACCTTTAAAATCAAGTAGTCAATTTTGGAAACTGCCAAATGTAACCATTACTCCACACGTTGCAGGTGTAACAGCTATAGAGCCATCTGTTAAATATATGTACTCAAAATATAAAAAACTAAGAAAAAATAAAAATGTAAAATCAGATGTTAATCCATCAGATGGATATTAATTGACATCAAAATAATTTTCTAAAATTCTAAAATAAATATTTTCTAGTTTAATAATATCTTCAACAAAAACAAATTCATCTACTTTATGAAGAGTTTGATTTCTAAGACCTAACTCTACTACTTCACAATAGTTCTTTATATATCTTGCATCAGAAGTACCACCATCGGTTGCTTGCTCAGGCGGGCTATTTCTGCCTGTGACATCACAAATTGATTTTGAAATAATATTATATAAATCACCGGCTTTATTCAAAAATGACTCAGCTGTTGCATCATATGTATAAGTGCAGCTAGCGTTTTCCTGTTTAGAAAAAATCTTTTCTATTTTATCATCAATCCATTTTATAAGTGAGTCAGATGAGTGCATATCATTAAATCTAATATTAACTGTTGCTTTAGCTAATTCTGGAATTACGTTTTGAACAGGATTGCCAATATCAATAGTAGCTATTTGAACTGATGTTGGTAAAAAATTTTCATTACCTTCATCTAGCGGCTCTTCTAATATACTATTTAATAAATTCACTACGTGATGTGAGGAATTTTCAGCTAAATGAGAATTTGCCGTATGTCCTTGAATACCTTTTACCTGAAAAAAGAAACTAACTGATCCTCTTCTTCCAATTTTCACTTTATCGCCGACCTCATTTTTAGAAGTTGGTTCACCAACAAGACAATGATCAAATTTATAATTTTGTTTGCTTGCCCATTCTAGTATTCTTGGTGTGCCGTTTACAGAATCTCTTTCTTCATCACCTGTAATAATAAAAGAAATCTTACCAGGAAGATTTTTATACTTATCTACAAATCTTTTAGCGGCACTGATGAAACAAGCAACACTGCTTTTCATATCTTCGCTGCCTCTGCCATAAAGTTTACCTCCATCTATTTTTGCAGAAAAAGGAGGGTATTTCCAAGAACTTTCATTTCCTACAGGAACTACATCAGTATGACCAGCATAAGCAAAATGCTTTCCTTCATTGCCTATTGTTGCAAATAAATTTTTTACTTCATAAGAATTGTTCCCAGAGAAAGTCAATGGATGACATTCACATCCTATAGCATTTAGATGATTTGCAACGACTGTTAAAGCACCATCATCTTTTGGAGTTACGCTTGCACATTTAACTAAGGATTGTGTAAGATTAACTGGATCAAAATTAATTTCTGACATTAATCTCTTAAAAGATCATTGATTGATGTCTTACTTCTGGTTTTTTCATCAACTCTTTTAACAATAACAGCACAGTATAAAGAAGGATTAATACCCCCATCTTTTTTTCCTGGTAGTGTTCCTGGAACAACAACTGAATAAGCTGGAACTTTTCCCATATGAATCTCTCCAGTTGATCGATCAACTATTTTTGTAGACGCTCCAATAAATACACCCATTGATAAAACCGCACCTTCGCCAACAATAACACCTTCAGCCACTTCACTTCTTGCTCCAATAAAACAATTGTCTTCAATTATTACAGGATTTGCTTGAAGTGGTTCAAGTACACCACCAATACCAGCGCCTCCAGAAATGTGACAGTTTTTACCAATTTGTGCACATGAACCAACTGTTGCCCAAGTATCAATCATTGTTCCTTCATCAACATATGCACCAAGATTTACAAAAGAAGGCATTAAAACAACACCTTTAGCAATAAATGCAGATTTTCTTACAACAGCATCTGGCACATATCGAAATCCTGCTTTCAGATGATCATCTTTAGTCCAATTTGTAGTTTTACTTTCTACTTTATCAAACCAAGTTGCATGTGATGCTTTAATAATTTCATTATCATTTAATCTAAAACTTAAAAGAATTGCCTTTTTAATCCATTGATTAACTTGCCATACATTATTAATTTTTTCACAAACCCTTAAGTCTCCACTATCAAGTTTGTTCAAAGTTTCATCTACTACATTTCTAATATTACCTGAAGTATTGACATTAATATTATCTCTTTCCTCAAAGGCATCATTTATAATTTTTTCAAGATCACTCATATCTTACCCTCATTTACATCTTTTAAAAATAAACTCAAATCTCTTGTTTGAAAATCTAAATATTCTTTAGATGCCTCAATATCATCAGAAAAATTTTCATAACCAGCATCAATCCAAACAGATGTGAACCCAACTTTTTTTGCTGGAACTAAATTCTTTGCAATATCATCAAACATTGCTGATTTTTTTGATTCGATATCAAACAAATTTATAATTTTTTCATAGGGAGAAATTTCTGGCTTAGGAATATAATTGGCCATTTTTATATCGTAAATTTCATCAAAAAAGTTTGCTAAATTAATTTTTTCTAAAACATCTAAAGCATGTTTCTTATTAGCATTTGTATAAATAATTTTTCTTCCCTCAAGTTTGTGTAATTCATTATTAAGATTTTGATTTTGACTAACAATTGAGTAATCTAACTTGTGAACTTCATCTAAAAAATAATCTGGATCTACACCATGATTATCCATCATACCTCTTAGAGTTGTACCATGTTGCTTGTAATATTTTGCTTGTAGTTTTTTTGCTTCAGCTAATTCCATATTTAAATTTTTAGCCACAAATTCACCCATTAACTTATGTACTTGCTGAAAAATTCCACTGTCTGCAGAGTAAAGTGTGTTGTCTAGATCAAATATCCAGGTATTGATGTTGTCTTTAAAGCTCATTTAATTACTTATTATTT
>CABYRE010000027.1 GCA_902521325.1 uncultured Alphaproteobacteria bacterium | reverse complement strand
GATAACTTGAAGCTATCAAAATTACTGAATAATAAATAATTTGTTTTTTTGTTTCATCTATACTGCTAACATTTGGTAACATAGGAACTTTAGCTTTTGCATAATCATTAAATCTATAAACTGATAAAGCCCAGAAATGTGGTGGCGTCCAAAAAAAAATAATTACAAACATACTTAATGGCAAAAGACTAATCTCAGGAGTAACGGATGTCCATCCAATTATTGGTGGAATAGCTCCAGCTGCTCCACCTATTACAATGTTAAGCGATGTGGTTCTTTTTAACCAAAAGGTATAAATAAATATATAAAACAAAATTGTAAAAAGTAATAAGCTTGTAGCAAGTGAATTAGAAAACCATTGCATTAAAATTAATGATACAGTTCCAGTGAGAATTCCAAGAACTAGAGCTTCATTTTTTGACACAATTCCCAGAGGAATTGGCCTCAGTTTAGTTCTTTCCATAGTTCTATCTATATCTTCATCAAACCACATATTGATTGCAGCTGAAGAACCTGCTCCTAAAGCAACTGCAACAATAATAATTAAATAATTTAAAATAGGAATCTGGTCTGGTGCCAAAAACATTCCAGTAAAGGCAGTAAATATAACTAGAGACATTACTCTTGGCTTCATGAGCTCGTAATAACCTTTAGTTTTTCTTAAAAAGATATTATTGCTGTAGCCCTCCTCTAATAAGGTTTTAACCTCCACAATTATTAACCTTTAAATTTAGGAAGGGTTTCAAATTGATGGAAAGGTGGTGGAGAAGATAAAGTCCATTCTAAAGTGTCTGCTCCTTCTCCCCAAGGATTTGATGCCTCTTTTTTTCCAAAGAAAAGTGAGTAAATTATCGAAAATAAGAATACTAAAGTAGCGGCAAAAGAAATATAAGAACCATAAGTTGAAACAAGATTCCATCCTGCATATGCATCTGGGTAATCAGGAATTCTTCTTGGCATCCCAGCTAATCCTAAAAAATGCTGAGGGAAAAAAGTTACATTTACACCTATAAAAAATAACCAAAAGTGTAGTTTACCTAAATACTCATTGTATTTTCTTCCAGACATTTTTCCAAACCAATAATAGATACCTGCAAAAATCCCAAACATCGCTCCCATACTTAATACGTAATGGAAATGAGCAACTACATAATATGTATCATGCATAACAGTATCAATTCCTGCATTTGCTAAGATAACTCCTGTCACTCCGCCGAGGGTAAATAAAAATACAAAACCTATGGCGAAAAGCATAGGCGTTTCAAAAGTTAATGAACCGCCCCACATAGTTGCGATCCAACTGAAGATTTTGATACCTGTTGGTACTGCTATAATGATTGTAGCTAACATAAAATATGCTCTAAGGTCCGCACTTAAGCCAACAGTGAACATGTGATGAGCCCATACTATAAAGCCAATAAATCCAATTGAGATCATTGCATAAACCATCCCTAGATATCCAAAAACAGGTTTTCTAGAAAAGGTTGATATAACCTGGCTAACTATTCCAAAAGCAGGTAAGATCATAATGTAAACTTCTGGATGTCCAAAAAACCAAAATAGATGTTGGAACAATACTGGATCTCCTCCACCAGCAGGATTGAAGAATGTTGTTCCAAAATTACGATCTGTCAGTAACATTGTTATAGCTCCAGCTAGAACAGGAACAGCAAGAAGAAGAAGAAATGCAGTTATTAACATTGACCATACAAAAAGAGGCATTTTGTGAAGAGTCATCCCGGGTGTTCTCATATTGAGAATAGTTGTTATAAAGTTGACTGCACCAAGAATAGAAGATGCTCCTGCTAAATGAAGAGCAAAAATTGCCATATCAACTGAAGGTCCTGGGTGTCCAAGTTTATTAGAAAGTGGTGGGTAAATTGTCCAACCGGTACCAGCACCTGTTCCAATTGTTGCTGAAACCACTAAAAGTATAACAGCTGGAACTAATATCCAAAAACTAAAATTATTCATTCTGGGAAATGCCATATCTGGAGCACCAATCATTAATGGTACAAACCAGTTGCCAAAACCACCGATTAAGGCAGGCATTACAACAAAAAAGACCATTAGCAGTCCATGAGCGGTTATGATAACATTCCAAGCTTGACCATCTGCTACAACATCTAAACCTGGAGCTGCGAGCTCGGCTCTCATTATTAGAGAGAAATAACCACCTACTAAACCTGCTAAGATAGCAAAAATTATATATAAAGTTCCTATGTCCTTATGATTAGTTGAGAAAAACCATCTCTTAATAAAACCAGGTCTATGATCATGATCTTCGTGACTAACTGCTTTTCCGTAACTCATATTTATCCTACTCTATAATTAGTTCATTATTATTAATAATGTTAGACATTGCTAACTTATTTTTTTGCTCAATAATCCAGTTGTTAAAATCAGTCTCATTTAACGCTTCAATTACAATAGGCATGTAACCATGTCCGGTGCCGCATATCTCAGAACACTGACCTCTATAAATACCTGGCTCATCAATGTTAAACCATGTTTCATTTAATCTTCCTGGAACAGCATCTTTTTTTACCCCAAGTGATGGCATTGCGAAACTATGTAGAACATCTCCACCTGTCACCAAGACATGAATATTTTTGTTTGCTGGCAAAACCAGATGATTATCAACGGTTAGAAGTCTAATGTCGCCCTCTTCTAGTTCATCATCTGGAGTCATGTAACTTTCAAATGATAGGTTATCATGTTCTGGATACTGGTATTCCCAATACCACTGATGTCCTATAACTTTAATTGTCATGTCAGTTTCAGGGATTACATCTTGTTGATATACTAATTTAAAGGAAGGAATAGCCATAAAGATTAAAATTATTACCGGAATTCCTGTCCAGAGAATTTCAATAAATGTGTTATGAGTTGTCTTGGAAGCAACAGGATTTGCTTTTTTTCTAAATCTAAAAACTACATAAAAAATAAGAAACAATACAAAAAATGTAATTGCAGTCATCATAATTAATACAAAGTTATGAAGATCGTAAACATTTCTCATCACGTCACTTGCTGGTTTTTGAAAACCTAGCTGCCAATCTGATACACCATTTGCAGAAGAAGCAAATGTAATAAATGTAGTTATGAAAAAGGATATAAAGCGCATCTTATTTATGTAATCTATATACTAATAAATAAATTATACAGTAAATTAACCAGTGATAAGGAGTCAAAATTCTAGGACAGGTTGTCGCTCATTATCATTTATTCAATAACCGATTGAATAGAAAAAATTGCTGCTGTTGTTGCAGTATCTGATCTTAGAATTCTTTTTCCTAAAGATACAGAAATACAAGTAGGTAAAGAAGAGATAGTGCTTCGTTCCTTTTCAGAAAAACCTCCTTCAGGCCCAATAATAACAGCCCATTTTTTATATTTATCATTTTCTTTGATTAGCGCATTGTAAATTGTTGGTAAGTTTTCATTTCCTTCATCACAAAAAACTAGCCCTCTATCAGATGGAAAGTTATTAACTAAATCATCAAGCTTTATTGTTTTATCTAGAGTAGGAATAGATAACCTCTCAGATTGTTCTGATGCTTCAATCATATTGAATTCAAAATTTTTAAAATTAATTTTTGATTGATTTGTATATTCTGTCAAAATTGGAATAAATCTAGAGATGCCAAGCTCGGTAGCTTTTTGAATTGTGATATTCATTCTATAAGATTTGATTGGAGCAAATATTAGCCATAGATCAGATACTTGAGGAATATCTCTCAATTTGTTTTGTATTTGTAAAACAATGTTATCTCTATTTATAGAAATTACTTTAGATAGCCATTCACCTGTCAAACCATCGAATAAATTTATGTTATCTTCTTTTTTGATTCTAAGAACATTTTTCAGAAAGTGGTGCTGTTTATTTTTTATATAAATTAAAATATTGGCTGATAATTTTTTTGATACAAATAATCGTGTTTTAGACATTTTCATTACAATAGTTTAGAATTATAACATTATATTCATATATGTGGGATAACTTAGTTGTAAAAAAAATATTTGATTACTGCGAGTTAATCAGACTTAACAAACCTATTGGCTTCCTTCTATTAATGTGGCCTTGCTGGTTTGGTTTAGCGTTACTAAAAACAGAAACTTCTAAACTATTATTTTGGTATATACTTTTTTTAATTGGTTCTTTTTTAATGAGAAGTGCGGGTTGTATAATTAATGACATTATTGATATTGATTTTGATCAAAAAGTTACACGTACTAAATTTAGACCCTTAACATCAAAAAAGATTTCTATTACTGAAGCGATATTATTATTAATAATATTATTGGTAATTAGTTTTTTCATTCTTCTCGAGTTTAATTTGAAATCAATTGTATTAGGTTTGTTAAGTGTACCATTTGTTGTTTTATATCCTTTTATGAAAAGAATAACTTTCTTCCCACAATTATTCCTTGGAATTATTTTTAGTTGGGGTGTGCTAATAGTTTCAATGCAATTTAATACACGAATTACATTTGATTTTCTTTTATTGTATTTTGTATGTATTTTTTGGACGTTAGCATATGATACGATTTATGCCTACCAAGATAGGTCAGATGATGTTTTAAATAAAATCAAATCTACTGCAGTTTATTTTGATAAAAATGGTAAAAAATTTGTTCAAACATGCTATCTTATTATCTTAATTATATTGTCTTATTTCGTATGGAATTCCTCAAATTTTTTACTTAGTTCAATTATTATAGCAACTATCGCAATTTGTACGTATATAGCAATTCAGAAATGGGATATAACATCGCCGTTAAGTTCAAATTATTATTTCAGACAAAATAATATTTTTGCAATTATGTTATTTTTACTTTTACATACTTTTTAATGTCTTCAGATAAAAAACAGTCAGTTACTTCAAGAATAGTTTTTCATTATTTAATGAGTCATAAACTCAAAATAATATTAGCTTTATTGATGATGGTTATCTCAGCAGCAGCAACAGGTTTACATGCTTGGTTAGTAAGACCTGCGCTTGATGAAGTCTTAATCAAAGGTAATAAAGAAATGTTATTTTTAATTCCAATTGCAATAATTATAGTGACCCTCTGTAAAGGATTGGCAACATATACTCACTCTTATCAAATGAGTAAAGTTGCACATTCAATTATTGCAAAACTTCAAACTCAGATGTTTGAAAAACTCATGTATTTGAATATGAAATTTTATAATGATTCTAAGTCAGGTAATTTAATTTCAAGACTCATCAATGATACTTACTACTTAAGACTTGCAATAGTTAAATCTGTAACAGGAATTATAAAAGATGTTTTAGTTATTATTTTTTTACTAGGTAATATGTTTTACCAAAGTTGGACCCTAACTCTTTTTGCTTTTTTTGCATTCCCTTTAGCGATCTGGCCCATAAGAAAAATTGGGAAGAGTATAAGGAAAATTACTTACACTATCCAAAACGAAATTGCAGTTTTTTCCAATGTGTTAGCTGAGAGCATTAAAGGTATTAGACAAGTAAAAGCATACTCAAGAGAAAACTATGAAAAACAAAGAGCTTTTGAAACAATTAGTTTCATTCAAAAATATTTTACGAAATCTGCTTTTATTAGCAATCGCTTAAGCCCTTTAATGGAATTTATTGGAAGTTTAGCTGTAGCACTCTCAATTTATGCTGGGGGTGTTTTTGTCTTAAACGAAAGTATGACAACAGGCCAATTTATGAGTTTTTTAGTAAGTCTTCTTCTGGCTTATCAACCGGTAAAGGCACTTGGAAATCTAAATATTAGTGTCCAGGAAGGCCTAGCTGGAGCTGAGAGAATATTTAAACTTTTAGATACAAGTGAAAAAAATATGGAAAATATTTCTCCAAAAAAAACTATAGATCTAGATGGAGACATTGTTTTTAAAGATGTTTCATTTGCATATAACAATAATACAGTACTTGATAAAATAAGTTTAAGAATACCAAAAGGAAAAAAAGTTGCGTTAGTTGGTTTATCTGGATCTGGTAAATCAACGATAGCAAATATAATTCTGCGATTATATGATAATTATTCAGGTTCTATATTTATTAATTCTAAAGATATAAAAGAATTAGATCTGACAGATGTAAGAAATAGTGTTTCAATAGTAACTCAAGAAACAATTTTATTTAATGAAAGTATTTTTAACAATATTAAATATGGAAACCTTAAAGCAACTGATGAAGAGATTAGTTTAGTCGCTAAAAATGCTGGGGTGAGTAGTTTTTCAGAAGAATTGGATCAAAAACTAGACACTGTTATTGGAGAAAACGGCGTAAAATTATCAGGTGGTCAACGACAAAGAATTGCTATTGCCCGAGCTCTAATAAAAGATGCGCCACTTTTAATTATGGATGAAGCTACATCTTCTTTAGATAACATAATTGAAAATAAAATTCATGAAACAATAAATAGTCTGATGAATAATAAAACCAAATTAATAATTGCACATAGATTAAGCACGATAGAAGACGCAGACATTATCTACGTTTTAGATAAAGGCAAAATTGAAAGTCAAGGAAAACATGAAGAGTTAATTTCTAAATCAACCATTTATAAAAAATTACAACTAAGAGAACAGTTGGAAAATGAGTTTTAAAAAAAAAATTTTTAAACTTTCTATATCTCAAAAAATTTTGGCATTTATAGGTTACCTATATATCTTATTCGTATGTTACACCTCTAAAATACAGATTATAAACTCTGAGTTACCAGAAAAATTGTGGAGAGAGAATAAACCTTTTATTTTAGCATTTTGGCATGGTCAATTGATGATGATAGGATATGTATGGAAAAGTAAAGCTGTGTTAAATATGTTAGCATCTAGCCATAGTGATGGTCGATTTGGTGCATATATTGCAGGTCATTTTAATTTAAAAAATGTTTCTATAATGTCAAAAAATAAATCACCTTCATTAAGGAAAGTATTTAAAATTTTAAAAGATAGAAATTATATTGGTATTACCCCTGATGGACCAAGGGGACCAAATAAGAAAGTCTCAGAAGGAATTATAAAAATTGCAATTCATTCTCAAGTCCCTATTATACCACTTGGTTTTGCTTCAAATAAAAATCTTAAACTTAAATCTTGGGACTCATTTTTAATTACATATCCATTTTCAAGATGTAGATTTGTCTGGGGTGAACCAATTACTATTCCTTCTTCTACTAAAGATGATGATTTAGACAAATATAAGAATTTCTTGGAAGAAAAAATTAATGATTGC
>CABYRE010000026.1 GCA_902521325.1 uncultured Alphaproteobacteria bacterium | reverse complement strand
TAAACTTATATTTTTTTTCTAACTCTTTCGTAACTTTAAAACAATTTGTACCCTGTAGACTAACTAAATATCGTCCGTCTGTTGTTTCACTAAAACTATGAATTTTTCCAATACAACCAATATTATAAAGTTCATCTTTTTCATCAGATTGTATCATGCCTATACATCTTTCTTTTGAAAGGGCATAATCAACCATCTCAATATATCTTTTTTCAAATATATTTAGGGGCAAGCTTGTTCCTGGAAAAAGGACGGCACCGTTTAAAGGAAAAATAGGGATTTCCATGTTAGGAAAACATTAATTGTGAAAGTTTTTTTCTATATTTAATAGTAACTTGATCAGTATTTCCAAGTACACCAAAAAATTCTACCATCTTATTTTTTATACTATCCTTATTTTTTGGATAATTTTTTAGAAGCAAATCCATTCCGTTTTCATATTCCTTCATTGAAAAATATTTATCAGATATTTCTAAAATTAAATCAATATTATTTAGTTCATCCTCAAGCTTATCAAGTAGCTCATTTATATTTGGTCCGGATGAGTTATTTTTCACAATTTCCATTTTTTTTAAAACCTGTTTAAGCTCATCCTTTTCTTGCACATCTTTTTCTAATGAGCTTATGAACACTTCAACCTCTTCAAATTGTTTAAGCTCTATCAAACACTCTAAATAAAAACAAATACCTTTAATTTCATCTGGGTTTTTAGAAATAAATTCTAGAAGAGTGTCTTTAGTTTCCTCATACTTATTTTCAGCCATGGCACTTTCTATTTCATCATAAAATTCAGTGAGGTCTTCATTAATTTTTGATCCTAAGCATTTTTCAATAAATTCAATAATCTGACCTTCAGGAATAACGCCCTGAAATGCATTAACAATTTGCTTATCTTTAAATGCATAAACTGTAGGAATTGACTGAATTCTTAATTGCGCAGCAATTTGTTGATTTTCATCAATATTAATTTTTACTAAGGTGATTTTATCCCCTGATTTTGATATTATTTTTTCTAAAATTGGTGTTAGTTGTTTGCAAGGACCACACCAAGGAGCCCAAAAATCAACAACAATTAGCTTACTTTCACTTGCCTCAATAACCTTGTCGTTAAACTCTGTTTCTGTAACATCGATAATATTCGAATTTTCACTCATAAAGATTTTACTATACTATAACTATCTAAAGAAAAAATATGAATTTTTTTATTATTTTCAAGCAGGAAGTTTATAAACTCTGAAGTCTTTATACTTATGGTTGTGGTATTAATTAGGGGGTGGAAGTTAATTATTTCACTGTTAAAAAGTTTTTCATCTAAGTAAAATTTAACAACGTTGCCTTTGTCATTAATAAGGGCAAATGGTGAGACTGATCCCGGCTTTATGCCCAAAAATTGTTCTAAATATTCAGTATTAGCAAATGATAAATTCTTAGCATCGATAGATTTAGAAAATTTTTTTAAATCAACCTTTGCATTTTCATCACAACTAAAAAGAAAAAAATTATTTTTTTTATTTTTTAAAAATAAATTCTTTGTATGAGCCCCTTTAATTTCACCTCTTAGCTTTTCAGAGTCTTCAACAGTGAATAAAGGATCATGATCATGAATTTGAAAATCTTTATTTTTTACACTAAGTAATTCAAATAAATCTGTCTTTGTAAGCATAAATAATATTATATTTATTAAGAAATAAGGTATTTAAATACAATTACAAAATTAAAAATGGGAAAAAAAGCAGTAGTTATAGGAAGTGGTTTTGGAGGTATTGCGATTAGTTTAAGATTAAAAAAATTAGGCTATGACACAACAATTATTGAAAAACTAGATGAGCTTGGAGGAAGAGCAAGAGTTTTTAAAGTGAATGGCTTTAAACATGATGCCGGACCAACGGTCATAACAGCACCATTTCTTTTTGATGAATTATTTAGTTTATTTGGAAAAAAAAGAGAAGATTATTTGAATTTTGTTCCTCTTGAACCCTGGTATAGGTATTATTTTCATGACGGTAATACTTTTGACTATTGTTCTACAGTTGAAAAAACAAACAGTGAGATTAGTAAATTTGATAAGAGGGACATAAAAGGATATTATAAACTTTTAAATCAATCAAAAAAAATATTTGATGTAGGGTTTACACAATTAGCTGACAAACCATTTATTTCTTTTTTTAAAATGTTAGGAGTTATTCCTAATTTGATAATTTTGAAAAGCTATTTCACAGTATCTCAACTTGTAAATAGTTATTTAAAAAATCCATATCTTAGAAAAGCATTTTCAATTCATCCACTTTTAGTTGGAGGCGATCCACACACAACAACATCTATTTACGCTTTGATCCATTATTTAGAGAGAAAATGGGGAGTGTTTTTTTGTATGGGTGGAACTGGTAAAATCGTATCTGAATTAAAACAATTAATGATTGATTGTGGTATTAAAATTAAAACAAATACAGAGGCAAAAGAATTTATTGTTGAAAATAATAGGATAACAAAAATATTAACAAACAATGAAGAAATTTCCAATATAGATTTAGTTGTTTGTAATGCTGATCCACCAATGGTTTACTCCAAACTTTTAAAAAAACAAAATTTAAGAAGACCAGTATTAAAAGAAAAAAACTTATTGTATTCAATGGGACTTTTTGTTCTTTTTTTTGGTACGAAAAAAAAATACCATAAAGTTGCTCATCATACTATTTGGATGACTGAAAGATTTAAATCTTTACTTCATGATATTTTTAAAAATAAAATTTTATCTGATGATTTTTCCTTATACATTCACAGACCTACTGCAACAGATAAGTCCTTTGCCCCGGAAGGCTGTGATAGCTTTTATGTTTTGTGTCCAGTACCTAATTTACAAGGCAATGTTGATTGGGATATTGAATCAGTAAATCTAAAAAATAAAATAGTAAAAGAATTATCACAAACAATTATGCCAGATTTAGAAAAGACCATTACTGATGTTTTTTGGATGAATCCTAAAGATTTTAAAAATGATTATAACTCTATGCACGGAGCAGGTTTTTCTATAGCTCCCATTTTTACACAATCAGCTTGGTTTAGATATCACAACAAAGATAAAAAAATTAAAAATTTATATTTTGCTGCTGCAGGCTCCCATCCAGGCGCAGGCATTCCAGGTGTTCTTTCTTCAGCCAAAGTTGTTGAAAATATAATTAAAGCTGAATTTAATTAAAAATGATTGAATTAGAACTCAATTCATTAGCTGATCTAAAAAGAGAAGGTAAAAGTTTTTATTGGGCAAGTTTTTTTTTGCCAAGAAACTCAAAAATAAAGGCAGGTATTCTTTATTCAATTTGTAGACATTTTGATGATGTTGCTGATAAACATAGTAAAGATCAAACAAGCTATCTTAAAAAATCAATTGAGGAAATTAAGAGAAATAAAAACAATAAGGTAAATATTTTTTTGAAAGAAAATAAAATTAATAATTCTATTTTCATCGATTTAATGGAGGGGTTAATTTTAGATCAGAAGAAAATTAGAATTCAGAATAAGGAAGAACTTATAAAATATTCTTATCATGTTGCTGGTACTGTTGGATTAATGATGTCTAAAATTATGCAAATAGAAAATAGAAAGGCTTCAAAATCTGCAATTGACTTAGGTATCGGTATGCAATTAACAAATATAGCACGTGATGTTTATGAAGACTCAAAAATGAAAAGAATATATTTACCTGCTGAATGGATCCCTGATATATCTCTAAAGAATTTAACCAACCTTAATCAATCAAATTCACAAATAGATGAAAAAATATCAAATGCAATTCTCAAAGTAATAAGTTTATCAGAAAAGTTTTATAAAAATGGTTTTGCTGGTTTAAAATATATCCCTATTTCTTCCAGACTAGGAATATTTATTGCGGCTAATGTCTATAGAGGTATTGGTATTAAGATAAAATCTAATAAAAAAAAATACTTGAGAAAAAGAGCATATTTAAATTTATTTGAAAAATCTTTTATAACAATTAAATCAATTTTAATTTTTATTTTTTTCCCATTGATGAACTTTCAGTACCATAAAATAAGAGATAGTCTACCAAATGAAGATTTATAAAGCTGCTATAATTGGGTTAGGTCCTAGCGGCTTAGCTGTTAATAAAATTATTTATGGAAATAATGTTGATGAGATTATCGCATTTGAAAATAAAGATATAAATAATAGAGATAATTTTTTTGGTTTCTGGTTAGCAGATTGGATGAAACCGTTTGAACACATTATTGAAAAGAAATGGTTTAAGTGGACTATTGGAAATAAAAAAATTAAAATTACACATACAAGTAGAGATAAACCATATTGTGTGATTAGTTTTAAAAAATGGAAAAAATTCTGCTTAGAAACAAAAAACAAATTAAAAATAAAAAATAAGAAAGTCCTAAAATACACCCCTTTACAAAATTATTTTAAGATAGTTACAACCGATAACAACGAATATTATGCAGAAAAAATATACGATTCAAGATCTACAAAAGAAAAAAAAGGTGAGTTACTGCAACACTTCTTTGGAATTAATATTACTGTTCCAGACAATACTTTTAATGATAATAAATTAACTTTAATGCATTTTACTAAAGAAAAAAATCTTTTACATTTTATGTATATTTTACCCTTTAGTCATAATAAGGCCCTTGTTGAATCCACAGTATTTTCAAAAGAAGTTTTCAAAAACTCTTGGTATCGAGAGAAAATAAAAGATTATTTAAAAATAAAAAATATCAATACCTATAAAGAAAGTAGTGTAGAACAAGGTGTAATACCAATGTTCTTTGCGGATGAAAAAAACTCACCTAGTCTTAATATTTTCAATATTGGAATTAGAGGAGGTGCTTGTAAACCTTCAACAGGCTATGCTTTTTCTTTTCTCATAAAACAAGTTCAATTATTAAAAAATTCAAAGAAAAATTATGTAAATATTCATAAATTTTTAGAAAGAAAAATGGATAAAATCTTTATCAGTTTTTTAAAAAATAATAATGAAGATGGGCAGTCTTTTATTAAGCTCGCATCTAATTTAAATGGAAACGAGTTCCAAAGTTTTATGATGGGAGAATCAAGCATATTAACAAAGTTAAAGATTATTAAAAGCATGCCAAAGCTACAGTTTATAAAAGAACTATTTAGATAAAATGATCGCTGATCTTACAATTTTAAATATTATTTCCTTTTTATTAATCTTTTTTATTGGGTTGCCTCACGGATCATTTGATGGCGCAGTTGCATCATTGGTAGGTTTTAAAAAGAGAATTCAATTTCTACAATTTTTATTTTACTACCTTGCTTTATTTTTTCTAGTAATTTTATTTTGGTTATACTTTCCTATTACTTGTTTAACTATTTTTATTATTATGACTATTGTTCATTTTGGTTTGTGTGATTGGACAAACTTTAAAATAAGTAAATACAAGTATTCAGTAAGCTTTACTTACGGCATGACAATTATTTTTGGCATTATATTCTTTAATGAAAATCAATCTTTTCTAATATTTGAATATTTGACTAATGATAAAATTTACCAGATTCAAAAATATTTTTTTATTCCATATTCTTTAACTCTTCTATCAATTATATATTTCATTTACTTATCTTTTTTTTGAAAAAAAATTAAGAAAAGGTGTTGTTGAAATTTTATTTCTTTTATTAATTTTTTATTTCTTTGATCCACTTCTAAGCTTTGCAATTTACTTTTGTTTTTTTCATACCTATAAGCATTTAAAGCACTTGATCAAAAACATTTATTTAAATTTAAAAAATAAAAAATTTGTAATATATTCGACGTTAGTTTTTACATTAACATCTTGGGTTGGTGGTTTGGTAATTATTTACTATTTATTTCAAAATTTATCATTATATGAGTCAATATTAAAAGTAATTTTTATTGGACTAGCCGCATTAACTCTTCCTCATATGTTGCTTGTTGATCTTGTATATAGGAGAAGATTTAAATAAATCATTTCTTCAAACATTGACTTATTAAATCAAAGTGGTAATTGTTTAATTAAGCGGGCGTAGCTCAGGGGTAGAGCGCAACCTTGCCAAGGTTGAAGTCGAGGGTTCGAATCCCTTCGCCCGCTCCAATAAACCCCACAAACTCTCTCTTTTGTCTGTTAAGTTCTTTTAAAACTTTTTAATTTTAAATCCTTATTGTGACACCAGTGTGACAGAAAGAATAGTCTTTTACAGACTTCTGACTAATTTTTTGACTTTTAACATATGCTTATCGAATATTTTTTTTTCCATATTTGGCAAAACTGAATAAAATCGAATATATTTTGTTTTTAGACCACCTAATTTAAATACTACTTTCTTAATTCTTCTAAATGGTATGTTATCAAAAATTGAAAAATTTTGGTAACTAATCATTGGGCCCCCATAAGTAATCGAAATAATTCCAAGTTTACCTCTCATTGCTCCTGGAACAGGGTAACCATAGTTTTTAAAATATTTATTACCTGGTATGAGAGATTTATACGAAAAAAACCATTTAGGATGAAGTACCCAGTCCACCCAATTTTCTAGAATTGCATTAAGCCTTAAATTATGACAACTTCCAATTAACATCATGACAGAACATTTTTCTAATCTTTTTCTGTATTCAAGAACAAGTTTTGGAGGAGGGTTTATATTTTGATTATAAAATGGAAGCTGCTCCTTTTCCTCAAAGAGATTAACCAAGTCAATTTCATGACCAAGTCTCTTTGCTTCATCTATAAAAGTATCTCTAATTGCTGAATTAAAAGAATCTTTATAATTATGATGACCAAAAGCAATAAAAATTTTTTTCATTAAAATTTTATAATATTTTTGTAAACCCCTCAAATTCTGGATGACCTAAATAAAGATGTTTATTGCTCCCTGCATTTCTATGGGCTAGTCGAAATTCTTCTGATTTTGTCCAGTTAATGAAATCTTCTTCAGAATTCCATATGCTATGAGAGGCATACAGGGTATATTCATCTGTAGTTTTACCTTTAATCAAGTTAAAGTTTTGAAAGCCTGGAACTTTATCTAAGTGTGTTTCTCTATTTTTCCAAACAGTTTCAAAATCATTTTCTTTACCAATTAAAATCTTAAATCTATTCATTGCTACGAACATACTATTTATCTAACCGATAAAAATATTTTTAAAACAATTATTTTTTTTCCAGATACCATATGCAAAATTTGTTGAGAGAAGAACCATTTACCTCGGCGATTCAGCTCATTCATTTCATCCAATTGCAGGACAGGGTTGGAATCTAGGAATGCAAGATGTAGAAAACTTGTATAAACTTGTTAAAAAGTACAATTCACTAGGTTTAGAATTGGGAGATGAGATGTTTTGTAAAGAATTTCAGAAAGATAATTT
>CABYRE010000025.1 GCA_902521325.1 uncultured Alphaproteobacteria bacterium | reverse complement strand
TATATGAACAAGCATATGTCCTTTAATATCGTTAATAATAATTTTTTAGAAAGTGACTTAATATTAAATAAAATTACCAGTCTAAAAATTTTCCCAATAATTCCTCCTTATTAAAGACTTAAAAATGAAAAGAAAAAAAACAATAATAATTGCTGAAGCTGGTGTTAATCATAATGGAAAAATCAGCTATGCTAAAAAATTAATTGAGATTGCAGCTACCTCTGGAGCTGATTATGTTAAATTTCAAACTTTTAAAACAGATAATCTCATAATTAAAAAAGCACCTAAAGCTAATTATCAAAAAAAAATAAATAACAAAGAAACTCAGTATGATATGTTGAAAAAATTAGAACTTTCAGAAAAAGATCATCATGTTTTAATAAAAGAATGTAAAAGAAATAAAATTAAATTTATGTCATCCCCTTTTGATATCGATAGTATTTCTTTACTAGGCAAACTAAAGCTTAAGGTAGTTAAAATTCCATCTAGTGAACTTACAAATCTTCCTTACTTAAAAAAAATTTGTAAATATAATTGGGATGTAATCTTATCAACAGGTATGTCTGATTTGAATGAAGTAAAAAAAACAATTAAATTTATGACCAAAAATGGTTTTGATAAAAAAAAGATTACATTACTTCACTGTAATTCTGAATATCCAACACCATATAATGACGTTAATTTATTATCTATTCAGTATTTGAAAAAGCAAATTAAAACAAAAATTGGATACTCAGACCACTCTTTAGGAATAGAAGTTCCTATAGCTGCAGTTGCTTTAGGTGCTGAAGTAATTGAGAAGCATTTTACAATAAGCAAAAAAATGATGGGCCCTGATCATAAAGCAAGTATTGAAAGTAAAGAATTAAACCTAATGATAAAATCAATTAGAAATATAGAAAAAGCTTTAGGTAATAAAAATAAAATCATCACTAAAAGTGCAAATCAAAATATAAAAACACATACTAAATCTATTGTCGCGATAAAAAATATTGCTAAAGGTGACATATTTAGCTCAATTAATACTTCTACTAAAAGACCAGGAACTGGAATTAGTAGTATTAAGTTCTTTGATATATTAGGTAAAAAATCAAAGAATAATTATAAAATTGACGATCTTATTAAGGCTACTGAATTAAATAATGAAAAAAAATAATATTATAATTGGATCTGGTAGCCACACTAGAGTGGTTCTCGAGACTGCAATTTTACAAAATATCAACATTATAAAAATTATAGATATTAATAAAACTGCATCAAAAAATGAAAAATTATTTGGTGTACCAATTTCAAATGATTTAAATGAAATATATGATTACAATCAGGATAAGATTAGTTTATTTATTTCAATAGGTGATTGTTTATTAAGAAAAAAATATTTTAATTTTTTCTTTAAAAAAAAATATAATTTTATAAACGTGATACATCCAGAATGCAAAATTTCAAACTCAACTGAATTAGGCAATGGGATATTTGTTAATTCAAATGCTGTTATCAATGCTCAAGCTAGAATTGATGATAACACAATTATCAATACCTCTGCAATAATTGAACATGAGTCAATAATTGGTAAACATACTCATATTGGTCCTGGATCAATTATTTGTGGAAGAGCTGAAGTTAAAGATGAAGCATTTATAGGAGCGGGATCAATATTACTTCCAAAAATTACTGTGGGAAAAAAAACTATAATTGGCGCAGGAAGTATTCTTATTAAAAATGCATCTTCAAACGGAACCTACGTTGGATCACCTGCAAAAAAAATTAATTAAATTATGGAAATATTTGCTACATTATCTTCAATCAAAGAAGGAAATTTACTTTCTAAAATTAAAACACTCAATGATAATGGTTTTAATAATATAGAGTTAACTGGCATTGAATATTTATCTTATTCAAATTTAAATTACATAATTAATAGATTTCAAAATGTTAAATTCATAATTCATAATTATTTTCCAATTAAACATCGTCCATTGATGCTTAATTTATGCTCTCTTGATAATGATATTTATAGAGACTCAATAGATTTTTATTTAAACATAATTAATATGTGCAAAAAATTAAATATTAGACAATATTCTATACATGCTGGTTATTTTGTAGATTTTGAATACTCTGAAGCAGGAAAAAAGAAAGAATATAAGAATATTAGTAATAAGAAAAAATGTTTACAAAAATTTATAAATGCTTGGGAACTTTTGTTGAAAAATGCTGGTGACGAGTTAGATTTATATATTGAAAATAACGTGTATTCTTATAAAGATTATCAAAATTGGGGTCAAAATAAACCATTTATGCTTATAGATTTAGAGGATTTTTATGAATTGAAAGATATTATTGATTTTAATATTTTATTAGATTTGGGACATCTAAATGTTTCTTGTAATTCCCTCGATGTATCTTTTGCAGATACCTTAGATAAGATAATTGATCACACTGATTATATACACTACAGTGAAAATGATAGTAAATTAGATTTAAATCATAGCCCTAAAATTAATCAGAGAATTTTCAATAGTATAAAAAAACACAATCTAAAAAATAAAATAATTACTTTAGAAATAAATAGTGAATTATCTGATTTAAAAAAAACAAAAATTATGTTTGAAGGTTTGAGTTAATTATGAAAGTTGTAATAATTGGTACTGGTACTAGTAGTAAATCTGTTGCAAGCATATTATCAGAAAATAAAAATTACACATTATCTGGTTTTATATGTAATGAAAAAGATGATACTCTAATTAACAAAGTTTTATATCAAAACAATAAAGTAATTGGTTCTAGAAAAATACTTAATGAGCTTATTAGTATGGGTATCAAAGGTTTTATAGTTGCTATTGGGGATATTAAGCTAAGAGAGCAAATATATTATGAGGCAATAAACGCTAAATTAATACCTATTAATGCAATATCAAAATATGCGATCATACCTAACACAGTTGAGATTGGTTCAGGTACAATTATAAAGGCGGGAACAGTTATTGGTCACAACGTAATGATTGGAGATAATGTAAAAATTGATAGTTCTTGTGTAATAGAGATTAATTCCAACATAGAGAATAATTGTAACATTCAAACTGGTGCATATATTTTAGGTGAAGTAAATATAAAAAAAAATGTTCAGTTAGGATCTAGTTCAATTGTTGAGTCGTATGTAAATATTGGTAAAAATCAAATTATTTCACATAACCAACATATTACTCAAGATATTGAAGATTTAGAGAGAAGTTATTAAACATGAAGAAAATATTTATTGCAGGAGGCGCAGGATATGTAGGGTGTCAACTAATCGAAAAGCTTCTTGAGAAAGGATATTACGTTTATTGTTATGATATATTGATATATGGGGAGTCATCCATTAAAAATTTTTCAAATTATAATAATTTTGAATTTATAAAAGGTGATATTAGAAAGCCTGAAGTAATAAAAAATATTTTAAAGGATGTTGATAGCGTGGTGAATCTTGCAGCGATTGTTGGAGATAAACCTTGTCAATCTGCTCCTAATTCTGCTTATCAAATAAACTATATAGGAAATACCAGATTGGCAGAATTATCAAAATTATGTAATGTAAAGAAATATATATTTTCTTCTACTTGTTCAAATTACGGTGTTAGTCCAAATGAAGAGTATTTATTGGAAACAAGTAGGCTAAATCCAGTATCCTTGTATGCTGAAACAAAAATTGATAGTGAAAAAAAATTATTAGAGTTGTCTTCTGATAATTTTGCAACTGTTAGTCTAAGATTTGGCACAGCATATGGAAAATCAATAAGAACAAGATTTGATCTAACCATCAATTCGTTTTGTTATGAAGCTTTTAAACATAATAAATTGATAGTTTTTGCACCAGAAACATGGAGACCTTACGTGCATGTTAAAGATATGGCTAATATTGTAATAAGTATCATTGAAACTGATAGTGATAAGTATAACGGACAAATTTTAAATGCTGGGTTCACAAATGAAAATTATAAAAAATCTGATATTATAGATTTTTTTAAAAATAAAATTCTCGATTTAGAAGTAGTTTCTGTACCAATTGAAGATAGAAGGAATTATAAAGTTTCTTTTGAAAAACTATACAATATATTAAAATTAAAAAATGAATTTGATATTTATGATGCAATAGATGAACTACTTGAATCTTTTAAATCCAAAATAATCACAGAAAAAGATTTTCATTCAAATTCATTAGAAACAATAACTGATTTTTTTAAAGATAAAGAAAGGTCTCTTAGTTTAGAATAGATGAGTAAAGTTTTAATTCCATGGGCTGATCCATTTTTGGGAAAGGAAGAGTTATCTCACATACATGAATCTTTTAAAAATCAAAGATTTACCTCAGGGCAGAAAGTAAAAAAATTTGAAAAGCTAATGGCTAAATATCTAAATGTTGATTACGCAATAGCCGTTTCAAATGGTACTGTGGCACTTGATATTGCCTTAAAAACTCTGAAAATAGGTATTGGAGATGAGGTTATCGTCCCATCAATGACATACATATCATCTGCTTCATCTGTGTCTTATCAAAATGCCATACCTGTTTTTGTAGATATTGACAAAAAAACATTCAACATTGATGTTAAATCTGCTGAAAAAGCAATTTCCAAAAAAACAAAAGCTATAATTTTTATTGATTATGGAGGTAATGCATCAAATATTGATGAAATCATTAATTTAGGAAAAAAATACAATATACCAATTGTTCAAGACGCTGCACAATCATTAGGTGCTAAATATAGAGGAAAAAAAATTGGTGCTAATGGAGATATATCAACAATGAGTTTTCACATGGCGAAAATAATAACTACTATAGAAGGTGGCATGATTTTTACAAACAATAAAAAATATTATGATGAAATACTTATTAGAAGAAATATAGGTGAGCCAAAAAATAAAAAATATAAACATACGCATCTTGGAACAAATGCCAGAATGACTGAATTAAATGCAGGAATAGGGATATCACAAATACAAAAACTAGAAAAATTTGTAAAAAAAAGAAATGCGATTGCAAAAAGATATGACTATCTTTTCTCAAAAAGCAAACTTAATATACAAGTATTAAAAAGAAACAGCAGTAAATTTAGAAACGCATATTTTTTGTATCCAATTTTAATAAAAAATAGAGATAAAATAGCAAAAAATTTGCTTAAACGACATGGTATTGACACTAGAATAGCTTATCCAATGCCAATTTACAAACAGCCAATGTATTCTAATAATTTAAAATCGTATAAAAATAAAAATTGTCCAAATGCAATTTTTGTAACAAAGAATATTCTAAACCTTCCTATTTACCCAAATATGAAAATTAAAGATGTTGACAAAGTTTTTAATGCAATAAAAGAAGAATACATAACTAATAATTGATGAAAAAAATAATATTATTAATTGGTTTTGGAAGTATAGGAAAAAAACATTTTCAAGTTTTAAAAAAAAAAATTCATTTTGAAAAAATTTTAATTTTACAAAATAAAAAAAAAATTAAAAAAAACCTATTGAATGATAAAATTCAAGTTATTCAATCTTTTGATCAAATAATTGATAATAAAGTTAATTTTGCCATTATTTCCTCTCCCGCATCATCGCATTTAGACTATGCGAAAAAGCTTGCACAAAAAAATATTAATATACTTATTGAAAAACCTCTTTCTGATAAATTTGATTTAAAAAAATACAAAGAGTTAACTTTGCTAATAAAAAAAAATAAATTGAAGTGTTTTGTTGGGTATGTTTTTAGGCATGATGATTTATTGATAAATTTTAAAAAAATTCTTGATAAAATCAATCCTAAATTAATAAACAATGTTTATTCAGATCATTTATCATATTTGCCTGATTGGAGAAATTCGGATTACAGACATTCAGTATCCGCTATAAAAAATCTTGGAGGTGGTGTAGTGCTAGAAAGCAGTCATGAAATTGACTATTTACTTTATCTTTTTGAAACATTAAATGTTCAATTTAGTCAAACAAAAAACTCTGGTGATTTAAATATTGATGTTGAAGATTCTGCAAACATTGTATTTGCTGATAGATTTAAAAAGAATATTTTTTTAAATCTTAACTTTAATTCAAAAATTCAATCTAGAAAATGTGAAGTTCAGACAAAAAAAGTTAATATTACATGTGATTTTAATGAAAGAGTTATATACTCAATAGATTTTAAAAATAATTATAAAATTTTATATAAATCAAAATATAAATTATACGATGCTTATGTGGCTCAGATAAAAAATTTTTTAAACAATAAATCTAATTCAAAATATAATCATTGTGATCTACAGCAAGGAATTATAAATATGAGTTTGATTAAACAAATCTTTTATAAAAATTTCTAATAAATAATATGAAAAAAATAGCCTTTATATTTGCCAGGGGAGGTTCAAAAGGTTTAAAAGATAAAAATATTTTACCTTTTTTGAGAAAACCTCTTATAACTTATTCAATTGAATTTGCTAAAAAGTCAAAATTATTTGATGATATTTATGTTTCTACAGATAGTTTAAGAATTGAAAAAATAGCCAAATTGAATGGTGTAAAAGTAATAAAAAGACCTAAAAAGTATGCTACTGATAAATCTAAAGAGTTAGATGCATGGAAACATGCAATAAATTTTTTGTATAAAAAAAATATTGAATTTGATGTTTTTATAAGCTTGCCAGCAACATCACCAATTAGATCAAAAAAATACGTCAAGGAATGCATTAAAAAGTCTAAATTATTTAATTTCGTCATTACCTATACGAAAACAAATAGAAATCCTTGGTTTAATATGGTTAAAGTTGATAAAAATAAAAAAATTAAAATAGTAAATAAGCCTGTTAAGCCAATATTTAGAAGGCAAGATGCGCCAAAAGTTTTTGATATGTCAACAAATTGCTTTGTTTCAACACCCAATTATATTTTAAAATCTAATAATTTACTCCAAGACAAAGTTGGAGGAGTTGAAATACCAATAATAAATGCAATTGATATTGATACAAAATATGATTTCGAATTTGCAGAATTTGTTTATAAGAAAAATATTAAACTTAATAAAAAATGAATAAGTTAAAATATTTTAGATGTTCTAGTTGTCTTAATATTTCCACCAGACCAAGGATAGTTTTTGATAAAAATGGAGAATGTAATGCCTGCCAGTGGATGAAAGAAAAAAAAACAATTAATTGGGAAAGTAGAATTAATGAATTCAAAAAAATTGTAAAAAAATATAAAAGTCATAGTTATTTTGACTGTATAATTCCAGTAAGTGGTGGAAAAGATAGTAGCTATGTATCCTATAAAATTAAACATGAGTTTAATTTAACACCCTTGTGTATCACAGTTAGACCGCCTTTGAGTTTGAGTATTGGTGATGAAAACTTAAATAATTTTATCAATCACGGTTATGATCATATCCATATAACTCCTAATGCAGAAATTATGAGAGAGATTAATTTAATAGGTTTTGATGAAATGGGATTTCCATATTATGGGTGGCTAATTTCAATTTATTCATCTATCATTAGAACTTCATTTAATTTTAATATTCCTCTTGTTATTTATGGTGAAGATGGCGAAGTAGAATATGGTGGCTCAAACAAGAATAGGCATAAAGCACTTTTCGATATAGATTACTTAATTAAATCATACTTAGAAACCGGTTACAAAAAAGTTCTAGAATTATTTAAAAAAAATAGTGAAGGTTCCTATTGGTTTACACTTCCAAATCAGAATGACTTAAAAAATAAAAAAATTGCCCTTACACACTGGAGTTATTTTGAAAATTGGGATCCATACAGAAATTATTTATTAGCCAAGGAAAAATGTGGATTAGTAGAATATGAAACACCCAATGAAAGTACATTCACAAATTTTGCTCAAACAGATCAAGCACTTTATGCGCTTCATATGTACCTCTGTTTTGTAAAATTTGGATTTGGAAGAGCTACACAAGATGCAGGGATTGAAATTAGAAGAGGTGCAATGACCAGAGAGCAAGGTATTAATTTAGTGAATCTGTACGATGGACAATATCCAGAACAATTTATTGATCTTTACCTAGATTATTTTAGGATTACAAAAAAAAAATTTGACTCAATTATAAGAAAATGGGCTAATAAAAATATTTTAAGTGAAGAAGATAGTGGAGTATGGAAACTAAAGTTCAAAATTAATTAAATGCACAATATTGTAATAATTGATTATTCATTAAATAATTTGTGGTCAGTTGAAAAATCTTTAGAGTTTTTAGGTTATAATTTTAAATCTTCTAATAACCATGAAGATATACTAAAAGCTTCACATTTAATATTACCAGGCGTTGGGTCTTTCTTCAAAGCAATGAAAATAATTAAAGATAAAAAATTAGATTTAGCTATAAATCAGGCAGTACTAAAAAGAAAAACAAAAATACTAGGTATATGCCTTGGCTTCCAATTATTATGTGCTAAAGGTTATGAAGATGGCGAGTCAAAAGGATTAGGATTAATCAATGCAGTTGTTGATAAATTTGACTCCAATATAGTTAAAGTTCCTCATGTTGGATTTAATAGTATTAAAAT
>CABYRE010000024.1 GCA_902521325.1 uncultured Alphaproteobacteria bacterium | reverse complement strand
TGAGAGCGTCAAAAAATTATAGAACTAAAATTAGCCAAAACCTTTTAGAGAGATTTTTAAATGAAAATAATAAAATTAAATCAACATTATATTAATGGATAAAATATTTACAAAAAATATTGAACATGAAAGTGCAGTAAAACATGTTACTGGAAAAGCAATTTATACTGATGATATATCAGAACCTAAAAATTTACTTCACGCAGTAATTGGATACAGTAATTGCAGTAAAGGAGTAATAAAAAAAATTGATTATAAAGATGTTTTATCTTCAGAAGGTGTAGTAGACATTATTACTGAAAAAGACATTGAAGGTATAAATGATGTTGGGCCAATATTTAAGGGAGATAAAATATTTACTTCAAAAAATATAGAATATTATGGGCAACCAATTTTTGCAGTTATAGCAAAGACCAATAATTTAGCAAAAAAAGCTGCATTAAAAGTAAAAATAGACTTAAAAATATCTAAACCGATCGTTTCAATTGAAGAAGCATTAAAGAAAAAATCATTTGTTTTAAAACCGAAGCATCTAACTAGAGGAGATATAAAAGATGGATTTAAAAAATCAGACAACTTTTTAAAAGGTAAATTGTATTCAGGAGGTCAAGATCATTTTTATTTAGAAGGTCAAATTGCAATGACTATTCCACAAGAAGATAATAATTTTTTAGTTTATTCTTCAACACAACATCCATCAGAAACACAGCAAATTATCGGTAAAGTTCTTAAACAAAATTACAATAGTATCCATGTGATAGTAAGAAGAATTGGTGGTGGTTTTGGAGGAAAAGAAACACAATCTTTTTTGTTTGCAGCCATTACAAGCATTGCAGCAAAAAAGTTATCTAAACCAGTAAAGTTAAGAGTCGATAGAGATGATGATATGATCATGACTGGAAAAAGGCATGATTTTTTATTTGATTATGAAGTAGGTTTTAATAATAGTGGTGAAATACTTGCTCTAAAAATAATGATGGCATCGAGATGTGGTATCTCTCCAGATTTATCAGGAGCTATAAATGATAGAGCCATCTATCATATAGATAATGCCTACTTCTTGCCAAATATAGAAATTAATTCGTATAGATGTAAAACAAATACTGTTTCTAATACAGCTTTTCGTGGATTTGGTGGTCCTCAAGGAATGTTTTGTATTGAAAATATAATTGAAAACATTGCTCAAAAATTAAATCGAGAAGCAAGTGAAATAAGAAAAATTAATTTTTATAAAGATAAAATTAAAAATACTACTCATTATGGGATGAAGATTACTGACAATGTGATTGAAGATATTTTTAATAAACTAATTAAAAAATCTAATTACAAAAAAAGAAAAATAGAAATTGATAATTTTAATAAAAAAAATAAAGTTTTAAAAAAAGGAATAGCAATAACGCCTGTAAAGTTTGGAATATCATTTACAACTACTCATTTAAACCAAGGTGGTGCCTTAGTTCATATCTACACTGATGGATCCATTCATTTAAATCATGGAGGAATTGAAATGGGTCAAGGATTGATGACAAAACTTGCTTTAGTGGCTTCAAATGAATTTGGACTTAATTACAAACATATAAAAATCTCTTCAACGGACACAGAAAAAGTGCCTAACACATCAGCAAGTGCAGCATCAGCTACAACTGATATAAATGGAGCAGCAATTGTTAATGCTATAAATAATATTAAATCAGGTCTAAATGAATTTATTTATGATTATTTTAAAACAAATAGCAAAATAAAATATGAAAATAATTTTGTTTATTTTGATAAAAGAAAAATATCTTTTAAAGAATTGATAAATACTGCTTACTTAAATAGAATCCCATTGTCATCTTCGGGTTTCTATAAAACTAACAAAATTAATATAAATACAAAAACACTTCAAGGTAGACCATTCTTATATTTTACTTATG
This sequence comes from uncultured Alphaproteobacteria bacterium, assembly GCA_902521325.1. Taxonomy (GTDB): domain Bacteria; phylum Pseudomonadota; class Alphaproteobacteria; order HIMB59; genus CACPNW01. The sequence continues at coordinate 6,889 of CABYRE010000024.1, read as the reverse complement.
GAGCAGCGGTAACAGAAGTAATCATTGATAAATTAACAGGTGAAAATAAAATTCTTCAAGTTGATATAATTCATGATGTTGGTAATTCTATTAATAAGAGAATTGATAAGGGGCAAATTGAAGGTGGTTATATTCAAGGATTAGGTTGGCTTACAACTGAAGAAGTGTCTTGGAAATCAAATGGAGTTCTAACAACTCATAGTCCTTCTACTTACAAAATACCAACTGCAGGTGAGACACCATTTAAATTTAATGTCGAAATTTATGATCGTGGTTTTAATAAAGAAAAGGTTATTAATCGCTCTAAAGCTGTTGGAGAGCCACCATTTATGCTAGCAATTTCAAGTTTTATTGCATTAAAGGACGCAGTATATAATGCCAATAAAGGAAAAAATTCTGAAAATTTAATTGCACCTGCTACTGCTGAAAATATATTAAAAAGTTTGCATTAAAATGTATCTTAAAAAATTAAGTAAAAATATAAATTTTGATAGTAAAATAGTTAAGGCTAAAATTATTGAAGTTAAAGGATCTTCACCCAATAGTTTAGATGACATTATATTAATCTCTACTGATACTATCTTTGGAACTATCGGTGGTGGAAACTTAGAATATTTAGTTATCGATGAAGCGAGAAAATTAATTGATAATAATATAGCAAATAAAGTAATGAATATTCCGCTAGGGCCAGGAATCGGACAATGTTGTGGTGGATACGTTCAAGTTAAATTAAGCTTACATAATAATTCCAAAGATGCATTAAAAAATGAAAATTTTGTTAATGATTTTAAATCTAACTTATATGTCTTTGGATCAGGACATATTGGTCAAGCGTTAATTTCTAAATTAGAAAATATTAATTTTAATACTTTTATAATTGATTCAAGAGAAGATTATTTAAAAATGACAAATATCAAAGATATAAATTATTTACTTTCGAAAAAACCTTGGGAGATTGTATCAAAACTAGAAGATAATTCTTATTTTATAGTCTTAACTCACAGTCATGATTATGACTTAAAAATATTAAATGAAATTTTGAAAAAAAATAATACTTTTGTTGGTTTAATTGGATCTCTTACAAAGAAAAAAAGGTTTTATAAAAGATTAATCGATAATGGTCATAATAAATCAATAGTTGAGAAAATTGAATGTCCGATTGGAATTGATATTGGTAATTCAAAAGATCCAAATGAAATAGCTTTCTCAATTATTACAAGAATAATATCAATAAAAAATAGCTTAAAACATTTATCAAATAATAAAATTAAAGAAGTTATATGACAAACATTGATTTTATGAAAAGAGCTATTTCACTATCAATTGATAATATCAAAAATAATGGAGGTCCTTTTGGATGTGTTATTGTAAAAGAAAATGAAATTATTGCAGAGGGAGTAAATAGAGTAACATTTAACAATGATCCTACTGCTCATGCTGAAATTGTTGCTATTAGAAATGCATGTCAAAAATTAAATACATTTAACTTAGAAGGTTGTGAATTGTATTCCAGTTGCGAACCATGTCCTATGTGCTTGAGTGCGATATATTGGTCACATATAGACAAAGTATATTATGGTAATTCTAGAGAAGATGCTGCAAAAATTAAATTTGATGACAAGTTTATTTATGATGAACTATCTATAGAAATGAAAGAAAGAAAAATTCCCATCAGTCAATTATCACGTGATGAGGCAATAAAAGCATTTAATATTTGGGAAAAAGAAGAAAATAAAATAAGATATTAAAATGGAATTATTTCTTAAAATTGTTGCACCAGTTCAATCTTATGACTTTCAAACCTTTTTTCATAATTTACTTTTGTCACTACCAGCATCGGCTTTATTAGGTTTATTATTATTTTTTATCCTTGGAACACTTTCAGGTTTAAAATCTAAAGAACAAAGGCTCTATATTGTAATTGCAACAACTATAGTCATATCTTTTACTGCAGCTTTTTATAATTTAGGCGTTCCAACAGAAACATTATTCGCAGTATATTCTGAGTGGTTACATTTAATTGTTAGATGGGTTCATATAATTGTTGGTGTAGCATGGATTGGAACATCATTTTATTTTAATTGGCTGGATAGCAGGCTTGAAAGAGATGATCCAGATTTTAAACATCTTGATGGTTATTTATGGTCTGTTCATTCAGGTGGGTTTTATAGAATTGAAAAGTTAAAAGGACCTCCTAAAAAACTTCCAAAAGTTCTTCATTGGTTTAAATGGGAGGCGTATGCAACTTGGATAAGTGGTTTTGTACTACTTATTTTAGTTTATTACTTAAATGCAAGCTCTATGATGTTGGGAGCAAGCGGTATTATATTAACACCCTTTCAAGCAATATTAATATCTATATTCTTACTTATAGGATCTTGGCTTCTATATGATTATCTTTGTAAAAATGTTTTAAAAGATAATGAACAAACTTTGATTGCAACTGGTGTTTTATTATTTGTATTATTAAGTTATTTTTTAACCCAAATTTATGGATCAAGAGCTGCATACATACATGTTGGAGCAATTATTGGCACCATTATGGCGGCTAATGTTTTTAGAGTAATTATTCCTGCACAAAGAAATCTTGTTTCATCAGCTGAAAATAAACTAAAGCCAAATTTAAATCTTTCATTAGAAGCAAAAAACAGATCAATACATAATAATTATTTTACACTACCTGTTTTATTTATCATGATTAGCTCACATTTTTCTTTTACGTATGGGGCAGTAAATAATTGGTTAATATTAGCTGTTATATCGATAGCTGGCATTTTAACTCGCCATTACTTTAATTTAAGAAATAAAAAACAATATAAATTTTGGATTTTACCATCAGCTGGTTTAATTATGTTTTTTTTAATGACTTTAAGTAGTCTTTCAATATTTGAAAAAAAAGATGCAAATGCATCTCTATCTTTAGAATTAGTCAGTTTCAATGAAGTACAAAATATAATTAAATACAGATGTGGAACATGTCATGCCAAGTACCCAACTTTTGAAGGTATTGAAGCGGCACCAAAAGGAGTTGTATATGACACGGCTCAAGATATTGTAAATAATATAAAATTAATAAAAGCTCAGGCTATTGATGCTGAAATTATGCCTCCGAATAATCTTACTGGTATTACAAAAAATGAAAGAGAGATATTAAAAGTTTGGATCGAGCAAGGAGCAAATATCAATAATTAACTGGAATGGGGTCTAATGATCTCCATAAATACCATGTGGCTTGTGAACTATATGGGCTCCATTTTTTATAAAGCAATTTAAGTTTTCTTTCACTTATAGGAAGTTGAACTTTATAAAGTTTTGAAATAGCTTTTAAAAAACCTAAATCACCTGTTGGAAAAATATTTGAACTTCCATAACTAAACATCAAAAACATATGAATAGTCCAATTTCCTACTCCTTTTATTTCAATTAAATGATTATAAATTTCTTCTTCAGAAGATTTATTAATATTTTTTATGAAATTCTTGTTTTGTAAAAAAAATTTAGAAATATTTCTTATATACAAAATTTTTTGTCTTGATAGACCACATTTTCGTAAATCTGAAGTACGTAATTTAGATACAGTTTGCGGTGTTATATTTCTTTTAAGTTTAAAAAATTTAGTTTTCATCGAATCAGCTGCAGATACTGATATTTGTTGACCAATTATTGAATTAATTAATGAATGAAAATAATTAGAATTTAGATTTAAATATTCATTCCTATAAGTTTGAATTAATTTCTTCAAAACTTTATCTTTATTTGATAGATAAATCTTACCTTTATTCCAATATTTAGGTTTCATATGAATTATTATAACAAATTTAAAAAAATAATATCATACATAAATTTTATTTTTGGAATTTATTTATGGGCTTTAGTAATATATGCAATTTTAAGAGCTACAGGATTAATTAAAAGATTTGCATTACAAGAACATCTTTTGGGTGAATATTTATCGATACCAATTAAATTTATTTTAAGTTTATTTTAATAAATAATATGATCTATTATTACTTTATTGCAATGGCTGCTGCACTCTGTTGGGCAGTGGCATCTTTAGTTTCAGCAGATGTTACAAGAACTATTGGTGGTTTGGCTTTTAATCGTCTTAGATTATTTTTTGTATCTATAATGTTAATTACTTACACATTTTATATAAATACTTGGAATACAATTAGTGTTGATTACTTATCTATTATTATAATTTCAGGTATTGTAGGGATATTCTTAGGTGATACTTTATTGTTTATTGCATTACAAAAAATTGGGCCGAGAAGAAATAATATTTTATTTTCATTAGCCGCTCCCTTTACTGTAGTAATTAATATTTTTTTTCTAAATGAACTTGCTTCAACCATAAGTATTATTGGATGTTTTGTTGTTTTTTTTGGAGTTGTTTTTGCAATTTCCTATGGAGATAAAAAAGAATCTGATCATAGATGGGAAAAAGTAGAAGGTTCGCTTTATATAGGAATTATTTTATCCGTTGGAGCCGCTTTATGCCAAGCAGTTGGGTTAGTTATGATGAAACCTATATTGTCAGATGGAGCGGATCCAATAGCTTCAGCTGCAATTAGAACAACAATTTCATGTATTTTTTTGTCATTTACATTTTTTTTAAATTATGAAGTTTTTAATACAAAAGTTAATCTTACAGCAAAAATTATTTACCAATCAATTCTTAGTGGTTTTTTAGGAATGGCCTTAGGTATGAGTTTACTTTTAATCGCATTACAAAAAGCTGATGCAGGTATTGTTGCAACTTTATCTTCAACTAGTCCAATAATGATATTATTTCTTTTGTGGATATTAACAAAAAAAATACCTTCTTTTGGTGCTTGGATAGGTACAATGATTGCTATTTTTGGAACTGGTTTAATTTTTATCTATTAACTTAATACCTAATTCTTCAAGTCTTTCTTTATCTATACTTGCAGGGGCATCCATCATTAAATCCATAGCCTGCTGATTCATTGGAAATGCTATTACTTCTCTAATGTTTAGCTCATCAGCAAGTAACATAACAATCCTATCAATACCTGGTGCACTACCTCCGTGAGGAGGTGCTCCAAACTTAAGGGCATTAAGCATTCCTGAAAATTTTTCCTCTAAGTCTTTTCTCGCATACCCAGCTATATCAAATGCTTTATACATAATTTCAGGTTTATGATTTCTAATTGCTCCAGAAGATAACTCTACACCATTACATACAATATCATATTGATATGCTTTTATATCAAGAGGATCTTTTTTTTCTAAAGCCTCCATCTCACCTTGCGGCATCGAAAACGGATTATGACTAAATTGAATTTTATTAGTTTTTTCATCAATTTCATACATTGGAAAATCAACTATCCAACAAAATTCAAAAGAATTTTTATTTAGTAAATTTAAATCATTACAAATTTTTTCTCTTACTTTACCAGAAAATAATTGAGCCTCTTTTAATTTATCACAAATGAAAAATATTGAGTCATTTTCTTCAAGTTTTAATAATAATAATTGATGTTCATTTAAATTCTTTGCAATAGGTCCTTTGAAACTATTTTCTGTAAATGAAATGTAACCTAATCCAGCTGCGCCCTCTTCTCTTGCCCAGTTGTTTAATTTATCAAAGAAACTTCTAGGTTGATCACAGGTATTTTTAACAATTATTCCTTTTACAACTGATCCTTTTTCTATTTGATTACTAAATATTTTAAAATTTGAACCTTTAAATACATTTGTATAATCATCTATAACAAGTGGATTTCGTAAATCAGGCTTATCAGAACCATAAACCTCCATTGACTCCTTGTAAGGTATTCTCCTAAATGGATATGGACTTACTTTAATTTCATTATTTTTCTTATTTTCATCAAATATTTCAAATAATACTGGCTCAATAGCTTCAAATACATCCTCCTGAGTCACAAAGCTCATTTCAAAATCTAGTTGATAGAATTCACCTGGAGAGCGATCTGCTCTACTATCCTCATCTCTAAAACATGGTGCAATTTGAAAATATTTATCAAAACCAGCAATCATTAATAATTGTTTAAATTGCTGAGGTGCTTGAGGAAGGGCATAAAATTTACCCTGATGTATTCTAGATGGGACTAAATAATCTCTTGCTCCTTCTGGAGATGACGAAGTAAGGATGGGAGTTTGAAATTCAACAAAGTTTCTATCTGTCATTTTCTTTCTAATGTCTGATATTATTTTATTTCTTAATATAATATTTCTGTGTAGTTTATTTCTTCTTAAATCTAAAAATCTATATTTTAATCTTATTTCTTCTCCATATTCGATATCAGAATTAACAGGTAAGGGAAGAACTTCAGATTTAGATAAAATTTTGTAATCTTGAATCTTTATTTCAATTTCACCTGTTTGAAGATTTATGTTAATTGTCTCATCAGATCTTTTAACGACTTCTCCGCTAATTGTTAGAACACTTTCATTACTTAATTTACTTATTTGTTCAAATAAAGAGTGAGTTCCGTCAATAACACACTGTGTAATTCCGTAATTATCTCTTAAATCAATAAATAATAGGTTTCCATGATCTCTAATTGTATCAGCCCAACCAGATAGAGTTACTTTTTCACCCAAATTTTTAATTGATAAATCAGAACATAAATGAGATCTATATTTATTCATAATTTTTGAACCATCTACATTATTTCTTTTATTAATGGTATTGTTAATTGTCTTTTTTTATCTAATGATAATATATCTAATTTATTTACTATTTCATTTATACCCTGATAACTTCTGTCTACTCTTCTTAAAATATATTCAAAAATTTCATTAGATTTTATTATAAATTGTTTATCAACTAGTAACTTTGTTAATATAGCTAAAAGCATTTCATCATTGGGTTGATGAATCTCTAAGTTTGAAAATGTTT
>CABYRE010000023.1 GCA_902521325.1 uncultured Alphaproteobacteria bacterium | reverse complement strand
GTTGTTTATTATCGTCTATTGGATCTTCATCATTTGTATTAGAATTATTTTCTTCTTTTTCTGAATCTTCATTATTTGCTACAACTATTGGAGGTTCCTCAATTTCAATATTAATATTTAAAAAATCAGCTAAACATGTATTATATTTATAAACACCTTGTTGAATTCTTTTTGAGCAAGATTTCTCAGCTTTTTTAATTTTTTTATCATTAAATTCATCTAAATCAAAAAGAACACCATCCCTTTTGAGAGCAACAACTAATATATTTTTGCAGTCGTTGATTGAGTCGAATTCATTATTTAAATTATATTTACAATCCCAAGCAATAGCTTTTTTATGGTTTTTTGATAATTCAAATGCTTGTGTGGATGATGTAAAATTGAATATAAAAAAAAGAGCAAAAGCTAAAATTGGAAAAATTTTCATATTTTTAAAGATTGACATTATTTTATGAAAAATCAACATTTTTTGGACATATTATCTGAATAATTAGTGATTAATTTTATTTTTTTAATTATACCTACAATATGGATATGAATAGAATTCTCAATTTGTTTACTATTTTTTGTTTTATCATTTTTCCTTTAAATGCTTTTGGAATAAATAAAAATTGTCAATTCCCTGATATTATTGATGAGAGTCTTATTTCATCACAGTCAAATTCTACTATTTTAGATATACCAAATTCAAAACCTAGAGTTTATTATAATTATCCTGAATCCAACCTGGGTTTTGTAAATGAAAAACTAGAAAACACTTCTAATGTTGACTACAATTATAAAAAAGTATCAACTTGGATAGATACAATTCTATCAGAAATGTTTAGTCAAGAAATAGAGTATTCTTTTTTTAGAGGTAGTGATTTTGATTATCAGTTATCTTCTCATACATATGCTGAATTTAAAAATTATGTTAACAATCCTGATTGGTACTCTTGTAAAGGAAATATCGAATGTCAAAAATACAAAACTGGACTATCAGACTTAGCTTTTGATATTACAAATCAAAAATTCACTGAAGGTGATAATTTTAATGTAATTGTTACTGATCTTTTTATTGATGAACAAGAAATTGGTGCAAATAATTCATCAATACAAAAATTATTTGAGAGCACTTTTAAAGAAAATAAATCTATTGGCGTATACGGTATAAAAAGTAAATTTAATGGAAACATGTATAATATTCCAGGAACCCAAGTTTACGATAAAGCAACAACAAGACCATTTTTTATAATTACAATTGGATCAAAAACGAGCGTATTAAAGTTTAAAGAATTAATTGATCGAGATGCATTAAAAGATGTAAAATCTAAGGACAAGCATTTTACCATTTTTACTTCTGACTTGATATTATCACCAGTAAATACTTTAAATATAAATAAAGATTTATTTGATTTTAATAATTCAGTTAGAGAAGGTATTGATGATTGGAGTTCTAATGATGAATTTATTAAATATACACTCTCTCGAAGAGACAGTGATCCAATAAACGTTAATTTTAATTTATCTGAAATTCAACTACCAAATACTATTTTACTTCAAAACTTGACAATTGAACCTACAATTTGGAAGTATAAAGAAAAAAGTAATAATGTATGTTGGATAGAAATTAAAAATAATGATTTAGTCGATATATCGCAAAATAACGAAACAATTAGTTTATCTATCTTCGGAAAATCAAAATTAAAAAAAATCAAACCTAAAGAAATATATTTAATTAATTTCAAAATTTTTGCCAATGATCTTGGGGTAACGGAACAGGATTTTTGGATGTCCGATTGGAATTTAGATGACTCAGATATAAATAAAGTGACAACATCAGGAGAACAAGATTTTCCAGTTTTAAACTTATTAAAAATCATGAGAAAATTAGATGACATTCAAACTGATGAATTTAAACGACCAAATCGTCCTAAATCTCTTCCAATTGAATTCAATTTAGCTATAGGTTTAGACAAATAATGTTTAGAAGAGTTATTATTCCATTCTTATTGTCACTAATAATTTTATCACCATTATTCATTTTTATTTTTTGGTACTTTAATGGAATATTAACGTATCTAGCTACAGGTGATGGGCGAGAAAATGGTGTAGAATTTTTGATTCAAAATGTAGCAAGTGTTGATGATCCATCTACCAATGTAGATGATGCTCTAGATTTTATAGAGGGATACATTAATCCTATGATAATATTTTCATACGGATGGCATAATTTAATTTTATTATTTTGGTTAATTTTAGGTAGATTTCTAAAAGTTAATAGACCTGGCGTGGCAAGGAGATATAAATTATATTGGTATTTGATATCAATTATTTGTTTTGCTGGTTTATCTGGTGCAATGTATTTTTATATGGATGAATATGATGGATTTTTCTATATGCAGCAAGATATCCTATGGCCATTTTTAATTGGTGTTGCAATATTATCTTTTGTTTTATTTTATTTTCAATCTCTCTTTTTTACTTCTAAAGTAATGATGATTGCAATTCCTTTTGTTGGTATTTTTAAAGGGATATCCTTTAGAAGAAATAAGGATGAAGACTAAATTTTATGTCTGCTGATTGTTATTTAATTGGAATTGGCGGCTCTGGAAGTAAGTGTATAGATAATTATACTTACATGTGTGCATCTGGACTCGGACCAGACGATTTATGGATGGGTATTGTTGATCAAGATCAACCAAATGGAAATGTTGCTAAAGCAAAGAAAAATATAACAAATTATCAAAACTTATATAAAAAATTTAGAAGTGAGGGGCAAAATAATATTTTATCAAATTCTAATCTATTTAAAACAAATATAAGATCAAAGAAAAATGATATGGATTGGGCTCCAATTGATGAAACAACTATACCCAATCTAAAAGAACTCTTTGAATACAACATTCTAAATGATGATTTGAAACATTTGATGGAATGTTTGTACCATTCTGAAAAAGATTTAAATCTTTCATTAAAAGAAGGTTTTCGCGGTAGGCCAAGTATAGGAACAGCAGCTATGATTGCTAGAATGCAAGAAGATGCTCCATTTTGGTTAAATATTTTTGATGCTTTAGATAGCGTTTCTCAAGGTAAAGAAATTAGAATTTTTTTAATTAGTTCAGTATTTGGTGGGACTGGTGCTTCAGGTTTTCCATCAATTGCAAGATTAATCAGATCTATTTTAAAAAACAAGGGTATTACAGAAAATGTATACATCGGAGGCTCATTATTACTTCCTTATTTTAGTTTTCCTAAACCAGAAGATGAAACAGATAGAGACGAGTCAGCTTTATCAGATGCATTCCTTCAACAATCAAGAGGAGCACTAAATTATTATTACCGGTTATTTAAAAAAGAAAAAGTATTTGATGAATTATATTTAACAGGATGGGATCCATTAATTCAATTAAATTATTTTGATAGTGGTGGAACAGGGCAGAATAACCCACCGTTAATGCCAGAATTATATAGCTGTCTATCTGCTTCTGAGTTTTTTACAAAAGAGAAGATTGATACTGATGATGAAAATTCTGTTTATTATACTTCTAGAAATAGTGAAAGCGAATTTAATTGGGCCGATATACCAAGTTTAAATAATAATAAAAATGAAGTTAAAAATTTAATAGGTCAGTTTACGAGAACAGCTGTATCGTTTAAATATGATTGGTTTGATACTCTAACAAAATTGTGGAAATCAGAAAAAGGTACATCTTGGTACTCATCATTAATAAAATCTTACACAGATCTAAATAGTAGCAATACTCAGGATCTAATAGTGGAGATTAATAATTATTTTGAAAATTATCTTTTATGGATTTCTTCTGTTATCAATCATAGTAAATCAAGTGTTAATGATAAATTAGATCTCATTGAAACAAATCAATTTTCTACTTTTAATGAAGAAACTTTAAAAACTGGTGTAGAACTAATAGCAAAACGTTCAGGTTCAAAAAATATTCAACAGCTAATTGCTAATAGCAATAGTAATAGTGCTGATAAGATTTTTGAAATTATGTCTGAATATAAAAAACCAAAAGAACTAAGTGGCATTGGTGTTTTTGTTAATGCTTTATACGATGCATGTATAACAAAAGAAGGTAACTAATGGCTAAATTAATCCTTCCCCCCTTAAAAGATGATTCAACAGTACCTCAAATTGCTAAAAATGGTGAATGGAGCAAAACTAATAATCTAATTTACGGGTTATTAGCAGAAAGTATAAATGTTAGTGATCTTGATCAACAATCAGAAGAATTTATTTCTATTCCTGATATGTGGGCAAGACCCTCTGTTGTTGCAGACGCATTATATAATTCTAATTTAGCAAACCATTTAACAATTAAAAGTGAGTGGAGAGGGTTATTAGCTTTATTTGGATTAATGCCATATCATGGTCAAACTATTGAAACTAAAATTGTTAATTTAGATAACTTAAAAGTAAATCCATTCCAAGCTGCAGGAAGAGACATAAAATCAAATTTTGCTAATGTTCTTTCAACTATTATGCCAGAAAGTAAAATTGCTTCTGATCAATCATGGCATGAAATAGCATTGATAAAAATGAATTCAAAACCAATAGGGCTGCTGACACCAAATACGATTGTATGTCCATCTAGGTACTATGCAAATAATATTGATAAAAGTATTTCTTGGTTTCAAGCTGGAAAATTAATAGATCCATGTAAAGCAAGAGATATTACTTCTGATCATATGAATACAATGATTCATTACTTAGAAAAAATAAAAGAAGGTCTAACTAAAACAAAAGTTACAGATGATGAGGAAGCTGCTGGAATTATGGGTGCAATTGATTCGTATATTGCAGACTGTAAACAAAAATTAAATGATTTAGATCAAGAGCAGGTTGATATACAAGGTTTTACTCTTGCAAATGTTAATCTAAGTCTTCCTCAGCAATCAGTATATCCACTCATTGCGCAAATATTTAAATATGATACTGCAGGAAGCCACTCCTTTGATAGCTGTATTCCTATAAGACAAGAATTATCAGACAACTTTAAGGGATGTATACTAGTAGATGAAGATATGCCTAATATTTTAGGTATACAAGCCTCTAAAATAAGAATTTGGGATTCACTTACTTTAGAAGGAGCTTTAACCAATAAGGCTAGATTAAAAGAAGCTACAAAAGAAATTAATGAAAATGGTTACTTATTTATCAATACTAAAGATTTATTTACTCCTAAATTTTCAACTTTAATGGAATCAAATGTAATCACTGAACATCCTGATCTCCTAGATGACCAATATTTATATCCTTTAAATCCAATTGCTTTAACACTTTTTGATCCAGATCTTTTGTCTCAAAACATAAATATAGTAAAAAGTGGTGAATCTTATGTAGTTTCTCTTAAAATCAAAATACAAAATCATAATGGTACCAAAAAAGATTATGTTATTCAAAAAGAGTATGGGAAAAATGATGTTATAAGAAAAGATGAACCAACTACAAACGCTATTTGGCCAAATTTTTCTCATCCAAATTGGAATACATACTTTTTATATAATGCATCTGCATCAACTAGTTTATTTATCAGAAATACTTTTGATATAAATACAGCAAAAGAAAAAATTGATAGCTTTGACGATCCACGTGATCAATTTAATTATTGTGATAAACTTAAGGGCGAAGTTGTAGAGTTTTCTGAACGATTAGGTATACTTGAGAGTTCGGTTATTCAGGAGATTTATTTAATGAAAAAACCTCCTGAAGCAATTTTTTATGATGCCCTATCAGAAGATGCGAGAAATTATCAACCACCTTCTCAAAGAACACCTTTAGGTTTAGCGCTTGTTCCAAAAGTACAGAAAAAAATATTATCTAACAATGAATTTAGAGTTGGAATTGATTTTGGAACAACTAATAGTTGTGTATACTATAGAGAGAACAATGATGAACCAAGACCAATATCATTTAGTGATAGAATTTATAGTCCTTTTGAAGTTACCAAAGATACTAAAGATATAATTGATTATACTCTTACAGAATTTATTCCTAAAACAAATGTAGATGTTCCTTTCTTATCTTTATCTAGAGACAGATTATCTGAAAATGATCCAAGACAAGGCGATAATTTACCAATTTGGTCTAAATTTATTTATTACGCCAATAATATTTTACTTGGTTTAGATTCAATCTTAAATCCTGGTGATAGACCGATTAAAGGTGATTTAAAATGGTCAGACTCTCCACAAGATATTTTAAATGTAGAAGTTTATATGGCTCAAATTGCTCTACAAGCTTTAGCGGAATCTTATGGCAGAAGTATAGATCCAAAAAATATTAAATGGTCATACTCTTATCCTGAAGCATTCAAGCCTGCTAAATTAAGAAAATATAAAAGTTTATTTAGAAAAAGTTTAAATAAAGCAATTAACCCTCTAGAAGATTTAGAAGAAACAATTACACCTTCTTTTAGAAGCGAAAGTTTAGCAAGTGCTTTATATTTTTCTAAAAAAGTACCTTTTACATCAACTGTAATTACAATTGATATAGGTGGCCACACATCTGACATTTCTATATTCCAAGATCAAAAATTATTATGGAGAAGCTCCTTAGAGCTAGCAGGAAGACATATTCTTATAGATTTCTTAATTAATAATATCGATTTAATAAAGTCTCTTGCTATGACAAATAAAGAGATTGAAAAGGCTTATACAAGAATTGAGAAAGTATTTGATCTAAATCATCCAAACTCTGAAAGAAATGCTATCGAAATGCTTGTAAATTCAGATGAATTTGCAAAAACATTTAGTGATAAATATTTGGTTGTAAGCGGTACAGAGGCAGGAAAAAAATTATCAATAGTAGCTGAAATTGCATTATCAGGAATGTTATTTTATATTTCTAGAGTATTACATAATTTAAAATCTAAAGGTTTATATAAAATTGAGCACACAAATACTGTAACAGTGTGTTTAGGTGGAAAAGCAAGCTTGCTGTACAAATCTATTTTTGAAGATCAAGAAGATCAAACAGGCATAGAAGAATTATTCTCTCAAGCAGCAGGTGATTTAGTGCCTAGAGATTCAATCAATTTTCAATATACAGAAAATCCAAAACATGAAGTTTCCCATGGATTATTAATTGATCCAAGAGGAGTAGCAGATTTAGATGTAGATCATGCTAATTTCGATACACCTCTTGGCGAAAATGTTTTAGTTGGATCTTCTGAAGTAGAATCAACGTTATCAGTCAATGAATTAAATCCATCAGAAAAATGGAAAGTTAATGATTTAAAAAATGTAAAAGAATTTTGCAACCTACTTAGAGCAAAAAATAATATATTAGTAGATATTGATCCAACCGAATTTAAAAATGTTACAGATTCAGTAACAGGCAACTTAATAGATGCACAAGCAGAATTTAAAGATTATCAAACATTAGATATAGATCCAAATTCACAAGAATTAAGAGGGGAGAGTACAACAACAGAACCACCATTCGTTGTGGGTTTAAGAGAAATTATATTAAGAATAAACGATAATAAAAACAAAAAAATAAATGTAAAAAATTTACAACATTAATAATGAAATTTATAAATCTAAATTTTATATTTAATCTAACAACACTTTTTGTAATATTATTAATTTCCTTTTCTTCATATTCCCAACAACTACCTGATCCACAATTGTGTGAAGATCAAGGAGAATATGTAAATGATGAAAATACATCTATCTATTGTGTAGTATGTGATACAGATTATATTAAACCTCTTTTTCTAGAGTTATTCGATGATAAAAAAATAATTTATATAGAAGATATTGAATATGAAATTGATGTTTTTCCTAAATCTGAAATAGAAAAAGATCGTGGTCAAAAATTTTGTAAAACGGGTGAGATAATACCAATTGGGACGTTATATATTGAACCTGAGCCAGAAGATCCAGATCCTGAGATTGAATTAACCGATGATGATCAATCTCCTAATGACGAAAACACTGATAAAGAAAATAATAATAACAATGATGTAACTGTTAGAACTCCAGAAACTACAAAAAAGGAAAATAATTTAAGAGAAGAGATTCAAGATGATTTACTAAATATACTAAACATTATCGATACTAACAAAGAATTACAAATGAATTTAAACATCTTGACCTATAAAGAAAGTTCAAAAGCTGAACCTATTTCTTTTATTACTAGATATCTTGAAGATTTAAAAGATAGAGGATTTACGGGTTCAATGAATGATATAAATAATCAAATTGGAAAATTAGAAATATTTTTAAAACAAAAAAATCAAGCTAAAGATATTTACTTTAACTTATTACATAATTGTGGACCTAAGGATAATAAATTAGAATTACAGAGTAATGCTACATATGGAAAAGAAAAAAAATATAAATGTAAAGAATTTTTAAAAGGATCAACAAAAAACGGTATATCAAATGAAGATAATTTTAGGGAAGTACTAGAATTTTTAAAACCTCTTAGAGGTTATATAGATAATGAAAATGATGGAGTTAAGATTGTTGAAACCTTAATTAATTTTTTTAAAGATGAATTAAGTAAAGCTGGAAATGAAAAAAATAAAAAGAAAGAGGCAGAAAAAAATTTCAAACTATTTACAAAAAAGATTCAAAAATATTTAGCAAAAATAGGTTATTTAGATATTAAGCAAATAGATGGTGACTACGGACCAGCAACTGAAAAGGCTGTAGATAAATGGAGAGATGAAAGAGGAGACCCAAATAAAACAGGGAAGATTGAAGAAAATTCACAAGAATTTCAATTACTAGAAACACATTATGAAAAAAGAATAGATAGACTTGATATATGGCAAGAAATTAAAAGTGACGTAATAAAATATTTCGATTTCCTAGGATATAAAACAGGAAATATAGAAAAGGCGATTAAAAATTTTCAAAAAGATTATGTATTAGAAGTTACAGGTAGTTTTTTTGATAAAAAAAGTGATGAATTTAACGAAACTCTTTTCGATAAATTAAAAGAAGTATATCAAAATAAAAAGAATAAGAAAAATGAAGTTTTAT
>CABYRE010000022.1:0-5000 GCA_902521325.1 uncultured Alphaproteobacteria bacterium | reverse complement strand
TACTACTTTTTGGTGGTGTAGTTTAGTTGGAGGAATAATTACACTTGTATATGCACACCACATAGGAAGCTTTCCATTTATGCTAGCACAAGCAATTGGAATTATTGTATACTCTAGAAATTTATTATTAATTTATAAAAAATAAATATATTGAGGATTAAATGAAAATAATAGAAAATTATATTAATGGATCTAAAGTTTCTACTTCAAAAGAAAAAATTCCAGTGGAAGATCCTTCTAAAGGAGAAAAAATCGCTGATGTAGTATTGTCTTCCGAGGGTGATTTTAAACTTGCTATTCAGAGTGCCAAGAATATTCAAGAAGAATGGTCAAATACAACTCCTTTAAAAAGATCAAGAATTTTGTCAAATTATAAGACATTAATTGAAAAAAATTTGGATGAACTTGCAAAATTGGTTTCAATGGAACACGGTAAAACACTATCTGATGCAAAAGGTTCAGTTACGAGAGGTTTAGAAGTTGTTGAGTTTGCATGTGGAATTCCACATTTGCTTAAAGGTGAATTTTCACAAAATGTTGGAACTAATATCGACTCTTGGTCAGTAAGGCAACCTCTTGGTATTTGCGCAGGAATTACGCCATTCAATTTTCCTGCTATGGTTCCAATGTGGATGTTTCCAATTGCGATTGCTTGTGGAAATTCATTTATTTTAAAACCATCTGAAAAAGATCCTTCATGCCCAGTTCGATTAGCAGAACTATTTACTGAAGCAGGCCTTCCAGATGGTGTATTTAATGTAATTCATGGTCAAAAAAATGTTGTTGATTTAATAATTAATTGCAAAGATATTTCAGCAATAAGTTTTGTGGGATCAACACCAGTAGCTAAGTATATATATGAACAATCTGCAAAAAACGGAAAGAGAGTTCAAGCTTTAGGAGGAGCAAAAAATCATTTAGTAGTAATGCCTGATGCAAATTTAAATCAAGCAGTTGATGGTATTATCGGCGCAGGTTATGGCTCAGCAGGAGAGAGATGTATGGCAATTTCTGTTGCTGTTGCTGTTGGTAATATTGCTGATGATTTAGTCAACAAAATACATTTAGAAGCTCAAAAGCTTAAAGTAGCTCCATGGACAGACACAGAGTCTGATATGGGCCCAGTAATATCAAATGAACATAAAAATAAAATTGAAAAATATATTTCATTAGGCTTACAAGAAGGAGCAAAATTAATTGAAGATGGTAGAAACTTTAAGATCCAAGGTTATGAAAAGGGGTATTTTGTTGGTCCAACATTGTTTGACAACGTAACTAGCGAAATGACAATCTATAAAGAGGAAATATTTGGTCCTGTTGTTTGTGTTGTTAGGGTAAATAATTATGATGAAGCTTTAAAGTTGGTTAATAATCATCCTTTTGGAAACGGCGCAACAATCTATACCTCTGATGGAGAAGTATCGAGACATTTCACTACTCATTCTCAAATTGGAATGGTTGGTGTCAATGTTCCAATACCAGTTCCAATGGCATTTCATAGCTTTGGTGGATGGAAACAATCTTTATTTGGAGATCATTCTATACATGGAATGGAAGGAGTACATTTTTACACAAAATTAAAAACCATTACTAGCAAATGGCCTAAAAGTATAAATGAAGGTCCTGAATTTGTTATGCCAACAAATTAATGCATATTCTTGTAACTGGTTGTGCAGGGTTTATCGGATTTCATCTGTGTGAGCATATATTAAATACTACTAAATATAATTTAATTGGGATCGATAATCTTAATGATTATTATGATGTTAGCTTAAAAATAAGCAGAATTAAAAAACTAAAAAAATCAAAAAATTTTTTTTTTAAAAAAATTGATATTTCAAATTTATCTCAACTTACAAAATTATTTAAAGAATACAATTTTTTATATGTTGTCAACTTAGCTGCACAAGCCGGTGTTAGGTATTCTATAAAAAATCCTAATGCCTATTTTAAAAGTAACATGGAAGGTTTCTATAACATAATTTTACTATCACACAGATCTAACATAAAACATTTTATTTATGCTTCTACTAGCTCAGTTTATGGAGATCAAAAAAAATATCCTCTAGAAGAAACAATGAACACCGATTTTCCACTATCATTTTATGCTGCAACAAAAAAAAGCAATGAAATTATTGCACACTCATTTAGTTATATCTATAAATTACCAACTACAGGATTAAGATTCTTTACAGTTTATGGACCATATGGAAGACCTGATATGGCTCTTCATTTATTTACAAAAAATATTATTGAAAATAAAAAAATAAATCTTTTCAATTATGGAAATCACCAAAGAGATTTTACTTACGTTGATGATGTTGTAGAGAGTATTCTTAAAGTTTTAGAAAAACCTCCTAAGAAAAAAATCCCTTATAATATTTTTAATATTGGCGGCAATAGATCCTATAAGCTCAAAAAATTTGTTTCAATTATTGAAAAAAACTTATCTAAAAAAGCTAAAATAATTTTTAAGTCACTTCAAATAGGAGATGTAGTGAAAACAAAGGCTAGTTCCAAAAAACTTGATAAATACATAAATAAAAATAATTATATCAGTTTAGATATTGGTATAAAATATTTTATAAATTGGTATAAGAAATTTTATAATGAAAAATAATGAAGTTCTTGATTTTGGTTTTGTATTAAAATCACTCTTGAAAAATTGGATCCTTGGTTTAATTTTATTTCTAATCTTAGTCTTTTCTTATTATACATTTACAATAAATCTTAAAAAAGATTTTATCTATAAGGCAAATATTGTGGGATTAGATAGCTATCAAATTCTAGTCTTAGATAACTTAAGTAACAATTTAAATAATCTTCAGAATTTCGATTATGTTAGTTTTCATGCAAGCAATACTTCTTCCTATTTAAATATGGACTTGGAAGATCGCATTTTAATGAATGAGTTTATTCTTGAAAGAGACATAAATAATCAACAAAAAAAAATAAAGTCAGTAGATCAATTATATTTTGTTAAAGAAAATTATATTTATTCTCAAATTGTTAAATTAACTAGAGATAAATCTTTTTTTTATAAAACAATAGAAAAATACAAGAAAGAAAATATAGATAAATTAGAATTAATTAGTAATATAACAAGACCAAAAACTTTTATTGAAATCTCCGATGCATCACCCGAAGTTGTTAATAATTTAATTAAAATAAAAGTTGAATTTAAACATAATAGCGAATTCGAGATTTTAGAAGATTTCGTTAATTTTTTTATGCAAAATCTTAATCAAGTTATATTAGAAAATTTTATTAATACATTTAATATTATTTTATTTTCTATTGAAGAGAAGATTAACGCTGAAATAATCAAAACAAATAAATTAAATGAAGATATTGTTAAAAGTTACAAAAATTTATTATCAAATAAAATACTCCTTCTGAAAAAAAATATTAAAATTGCAAAAGATATGAATTTAGCAAAACCAATAGTTGGTTTTAATATTGATACTAAATTTGTTAGTTTTGAAAAATATGTACAAAATATTAATACCTTCTTATTAGGTTATGAAATTTTAGAAGCTGAATTAGAATTTTTTCAGTCTATTACTGATTTTGAAGATATAATCCCTGAGTTAAAAGCAAATAACAGTTATCTTATAGAGCTTAAAAATTTTAATGACGTAAATGAATTTAGATCTTTTTTAAACAACATAAATTTTTCACTAAATAAAATAGATGATTTATTTAAGATAGTTAATTTTAATCCTAATAATTCAGAAAAAACTACATCACAAATGGATATAAACGTTACTAGAATAATATTTATAGTTGTTTTTCTGAGCATTTATATCTTTATTTCTTTATTAATTACTATCTTAAGAAAAAAATAAATTTTATGAATTTAGTTTTTGAGGACTTTAAGACATTTAAAAACTTAAAAATATCCCTTGCAATAAAAATAAATATCTTTTTACTATGCATTTTACCATTTGCAATAATCAGCGGACCAGCTTTAAGTGATATTATTGTTTCTATTAATGGACTTTTTTTTATAATCTTAGTTTTCATTCATAAAGAATTTAAATATATTTTTAACAAAATTAGTTTTATTTTTTTTTTATGGTGTATTTACTTAATTTTTTTGTCTTTAAATTCCAATTATATTTTATTATCTCTTGAAAGTTCATTATTTTATTTTAGATTTGGTTTCTTTGCATTAAGTACTTGGTATATTTTAGATAAAGTTCCTTTAACATTAAATTTTCTCTTTTATTCAATTTTATTTTGTTTTATTATTTTATTTATTGACAGTATTTTCCAGTTTATTACAGGATTTAATTTATTAGGCTTCCCATATACTGAGGAGAGAATTTCAAGTTTTTTTCGTGAGGAAAAAGTTATGGGAGGTTACTTATCAAGATTATTACCTATATTTTTCGCAATTACTTTATTTATATTTGGTAATAGCTTAAAGAATCATATTTTTCTAAACATAGTTTTATTATCTTTAAGCATAATTATATTTCTATCTGGTGAAAGATCAGCTTTTTTTATTTATTTGTTGTTTATGCTCATGACATTATTTTTTTTAAAACATCGTATGTTTAGACTAATTTTTATGATCGTTTCGTTGATATTAGTTATTATACTTTCGTACTTTTTTGATCCGGTTAAACAGAGAATGTTTAATAAAACTCTATATCAATTATATAAACAGAATAAGGTTGTAAGTATTTTTCCCGTTGAGCATCAGGTTATTTATAAATCATCTTTAAAAATGTTTAAAGATCAACCTTTTTTTGGTCTAGGACCAAAAACTTTCAGAGAAGAATGTAAAAAAGAGAAATATAAATCGTCTGTAAAAGGTTCTGGCTCGCTACATGGCTGTCAACAACATCCTCATAATTCTTATATACAGCTTTTGGTTGAAACAGGTTTAGTTGGTTCTTCAATCCTTATTTTTTTATTTATTTTTATCACTTACTTACTTTCTAAAAATTTATACTATGATTTGTTCTATAAAAAAAAATTGTATAAAGATT
>CABYRE010000021.1 GCA_902521325.1 uncultured Alphaproteobacteria bacterium | reverse complement strand
GGATTTTTTAAATATTTTGCAAATTCATTCAAAGAAAACTCATTTATATAAGTGTCCGGATCGTATTGGTTAGGAAGTATGACAAATTGTAATAATTTTGATGGAGTTAAATAAGGTAATGACATTACAGCACTTTTGAAAGATGCTTTTAAACCAGAAGTATCACCGTCAAACATCAATGTTGGTTTACTCACATATTTCCATGATAATATAAGATGACTTTCTGTTAAAGAAGTCCCAAGTGGAGCTACAGCAGTTTTAATGTTTTTGTCATACAGACTTATAACATCCATATAACCTTCGCAAATTAACATGTTTTTTTTTGATCTTATTGTCTGTTTAGCGTTAAAAAGATTATAAAGGATATTTCTTTTTTTAAAAAAATCACTTTCAGGTGAATTAATGTATTTAGGGTTTGAATTATCTAACACCCTTCCACCAAATCCTACAATTTTTCCATATTCATTAGTAATTGGAAACATAAGCCTATTGTAAAAAAAATCTCGTATCTTGTTGTTTTTATCTAGTTTTACTACATTGCTCTCAAGTAGTTCTTTGTCTTCAAAATTTTGTTCTTTTAGAAATTGATATAGAGTTTGCTTTGAACTAGAAGAAAATCCTAACTTGAAATATCTAATTGTCTCGTCTGATAAATTTCTTTTATTTAAATATCTCTTACAATCTTTACTTGTCTCTAGATTATCTTGAAACCATTTAGTTGAAATTTCTAAAATTTTATAAATTTTATCATTTTTTTTATTTATATTTGAATCAAAATTGTCAACTATTCTAATACCAACTCTCTGAGCTAATTCTTTAACTGCCTCTGGGAAGGAAAAATTATATAGTTCTGTGTATATGGTGAAAATATCACCCTTTGCTCCACAACCAAAACAATAATACGAACCTAGATCATCATTTATTTTGCAAGAAGGAGTTTTTTCATCGTGAAAAGGGCAACAACACCAACTATCTTTTCCTTTTTTTATAACTTTTGTTTTCTTTTCAATTTCTTGTGAAAGTATTATTTTTGATTTTATTAATTCAAGATCATTTTTTGAAAATGACATTAATTTCCTAGTGAGGATTTAGCTATTTTTCCAACTAAACCCATATCTATTTTTCCAGTATATTTTTCTTTAATTATTTTCATAAGAGCACCCATGTCTTTTAAAGATGTAAAATTATTCTCTTTAATTAAATCCTTAATAATTAATATTGTTTCATTTTCATCCAATTGCTTAGGTAAAAATATTTCTATTATTTTGATTTCATTTAACTCATTTTCAATAAGATCATTCCGATTCGCTTTTTCAAATGCTTCTATTGAGTCTTTTCTTTGTTTTACTAAGCTTTGAAGTAAACTTAAAATATCAGAATCTTTCAAAGCATCTTGTTTTCCTCTTACCAAAATTTCCTTATCTTTAATTGCACTCTTTATTAATCTTAGAGTATTTATGGAATTACTGTCTTTTTCTTTAATAGAGTTTTTATAATGAGTTTCGATCTTATCCTTTAGGCTCATATTTATTTCACTTTCTAATTTATTTATTCTGATAATATAATTCTTCTTTCTAATTTCAACTAATCCTTGACTACATTGTTATAAATGCATACTAACTATCATTTTGCTTCATGAAAATATAATGGAAGTTTTAAAAAAAGAGTCACATATTCGCAATAAAACAGCTGCTCTTGTATTGGAAAATGGAGAAATTCTCTGGGGTTTTGGTTTAGGAGAGAAAAAAGCTGCAGTAGGAGAACTATGTTTTAATACCTCACAAACAGGTTATCAAGAAGCATTATCTGATCCTTCATATACAAAGCAAATCATAACATTTACTTTTCCACACGTTGGAATTGTAGGGACAAATCAAGAAGATCAGGAGTCAAAAAAAATCTACGCTGATGGATGTGTTATAAATCAACCATTATCAGAATATTCGAATTGGAGAGCTCAAGATGATTTAAATTCATATTTCATAAAAAATAAAATTCCATGTATTTTTGGAATTGATACTAGATACTTGACTAAAATGTTATCTTTGAAGGGAGCAAAGAAAGCAGCAGTGATACACTTTGGAGAAGGTGAAAATAAAATTAAGAAACTTAAATCTCAAATAAATGAATGGAAAGGTTTGCAAAATTTAGATCTAGCTGGAATAGTATCAACTGATAAAAGCTTTAATTGGAATAAAGGGATTTGGAAAAGTGAAAAATTAAATAAAAAAAAATTAAAATATAATGTTACTTGTTTAGATTTTGGTATTAAAAATAACATTTTAAGAAATCTAAATGAATTTAATCTTAACCCAACTGTATTAAATTTATTTTCAAGTTACGAAGAAATTATGAAAACTTATCCTTCAGGAATTTTTTTATCAAACGGTCCTGGAGATCCTTATGCTACAGGAAGTAAAATAGTTGATGTTATTAAAAAACTGATTGATAATAATATTCCAATATTTGGAATATGCTTAGGTCATCAAATTCTTGGAATGGCATTAAATGCAAAAACAAAAAAAATGTTCCAAGGACACAGAGGTTCAAACCATCCCGTCAAAAATCTTACAACAGGTATTGTAGAAATAACTTCACAAAATCATGGTTTTGAAGTTGATAGAGATAGTTTTAGTAAAGATATAATTGAAACACATGTTTCACTGTTTGATGGAACTAATGAAGGTTTAAAGCATAAAAATTTACCTGTATTTAGTGTTCAATATCATCCGGAAGCATCTCCGGGTCCACATGATAGTCATTATTTGTTTGAAGAATTTTATAAACTTATTGAAAAAAATGCCAAAGAGAACTGACATAAAAAAAATATTAATAATTGGTGCAGGTCCTATTGTAATTGGTCAAGCTTGTGAATTTGATTATTCTGGTGCACAAGCTTGCAAATCACTAAAGGATGAAGGTTACAAAATTGTATTAATTAATTCAAATCCAGCAACAATAATGACAGACCCAGAGTTAGCTGATCAAACTTATATTGAACCAATAACTAAAGAATTTGTAGAAAAAATAATTGAAATCGAAAAACCAGATGCTCTTCTACCAACTATGGGAGGGCAAACTGCCCTTAATGTTTCAATAGAACTTTTCAATAACGGAATACTTGCAAAACACAAAGTAAAAATGATTGGAGCAAATCCTAGGGCAATCGAATTAGCTGAGGATAGGCAAAAATTTAAAGATGCTATGAAAGAAATTGGTCTAAGCTGTCCTAAAAGTTACGTTGTTAACACCATTGAAGATTCAAAAAGAGTAAAAAATGAATTAAATTTACCTCTTGTGATAAGACCAAGTTTTACACTTGGAGGTACTGGAGGAGGTGTTGCTTATGATGATGAGGGGTTTGTTGATTTATGTAATAGAGGTTTAAATGCTAGCCCAACAAATCAGATACTTATTGAAAAATCTGTTTCAGGCTGGAAAGAATTTGAGATGGAAGTTGTCAGAGATAATAAAGATAATTGTATTATTGTTTGTTCAATCGAAAATGTTGATCCAATGGGTGTTCATACTGGAGATAGTATTACTGTAGCTCCATCCTTAACTTTAACTGACAAAGAATATCAAATTTTAAGGAATGCTAGCATTAAGGTTCTCAGAAAAATAGGTGTGGATACTGGCGGTTCAAATGTTCAATTTGCAATAAATCCTGAAGATGGAGAAATTAATGTAATTGAAATGAATCCAAGAGTTAGTAGATCTTCTGCATTAGCATCGAAAGCTACAGGTTTTCCAATAGCAAAAATTGCTGCTAAATTAGCTGTGGGTTACACTTTGGATGAACTTGAAAATGATATTACTACAACTACACCAGCAAGTTTTGAACCAACTATTGATTATGTTGTAACTAAAATTCCAAGATTTACTTTTGAAAAATTTGTTGGTGCTAATTCAGATTTAACGACATCCATGAAATCAGTTGGTGAGGCAATGAGTATAGGTAGATCTTTTAATGAATCAATCCAAAAGGGGTTTAATTCTCTTGAGTATGGTCTAACTGGTTTTGATAAACCAAAACTTAGCTCAAATGATAAAAATACAATTTTAAATGAACTTAAAATTCAATCTTCTCAACGCTTGTTAGTTGTGGGAGAAGCACTAAGAATTGGATTAACAGTTGATGAAATAAATCAAACTACAAAATATGATAAATGGTTTTTATACCAAATTAAAACAATAATTGATTTTGAAAAAATTTTAAAAGAAAAAGGCCTCAACAAAGATATAATATTATATGCAAAGAAAATTGGCTTCTCGGATAGTAAAATTGCATCAATATTAAGTATTAAAGAAAAAGAGTTAAGAAAATTTAGAAATAATAACAATATTAATCCTGTCTTCAGACTTGTGGATACTTGTGCAGGTGAATTTAATTCTAAAACTCCGTATCTTTATTCAACTTATGATTGGGATTTTGAAAATACTAAATTCTGTGAAGCAAATCCTACATCAAAAGACAAAGTAATAATTCTTGGAGGTGGTCCTAATAGAATTGGTCAAGGCATTGAATTTGATTATTGCTGTGTGCATGCGGTTTATGCATTAAAAGAAAAAGGTATTGAAACAATAATGATAAATTGTAACCCAGAAACTGTTTCAACTGACTATGATACTGCTGATAGACTTTATTTTGAACCACTTTCAGCTGAAAGTGTTATTGAAATTTATAATAAAGAAAAATGTAAAGGAAATGTTCTTGGTGTTTTAGTTCAATTTGGAGGTCAGACTCCTTTAAAAATTGCAAAAGAAATAGAAGGGGCTGGAATAAAAGTCATAGGAACTTCGACTGAAGCAATAGATTTAGCTGAAGATAGAGATAGATTTAGTGAAATATTGATGAAACTGGAAATCGCCCAACCGAAAAATGCTTTTGCAAATACTGTAGCTCAAACTTTAGAAAAAGCAGAAGAAATAGGCTATCCTGTTTTGGTTAGACCTTCATATGTACTTGGAGGAAGAGCTATGCAAATTGCATACGATAAAGATAGCTTAGAGTCATTTTCAAATGAAGCTCTTGAAGTTTCCTCAAATAATATAATTTTGATCGACGAATATCTTGATAATGCCAAGGAAATAGATGTTGATATAATTAGAGATAAAGATGGAGAAATATATGTAGCTGGCATTATGGAGCATATTGAGGAAGCAGGAATTCATTCTGGGGATAGTGCCTGTTCCTTACCTCCCTATTCAGTTAATAAAAAGACACAGAATAAAATTATTGAATGGGTATCTAAAATTGCTAATGAAATTAATGTTGTCGGATTAATGAATACCCAATTAGCAATTAAAAATGAAAAAATATATGTTTTAGAAGTAAATCCAAGAGCCAGTAGGACTATACCATTTGTGGCTAAATCAAAAGGTATTCCAATTGCAAAAATTGCAGCAAAAGTAATGGTTGGCGAAAAACTTAAATCAATTTTAAATAATTATAAAATTAATGAATTAAAAAATTTTAATGTTAAAGAATCTGTTTTTCCTTTCAATAAATTTGATGGTGTTGATCTAATATTAGGTCCTGAAATGAAATCTACTGGAGAAGTAATGGGAATAGATGAGACTTTTTTATCTTCCTATATTAAGAGTCAGATAGCCTGTGGTAATATTCTTCCATCTAAAGGGTCAGTATTTATTTCAATAGATAATGATAATAAAAAATTCATTACTGAAATAGCTAAAAAGTTAGAAAAATTAGAATTTAATTTACTTGCAACCAAGGGAACTGCAGAATTATTAAATGCTAATAATATTAATACTAAAATATTAAATAAAGTTAAAGAAGGTAATCCTCATATAGTAGACTCATTAGTTAATAATGAAATTCAACTTGTAATTAATACTACAAAAACTCAATCATCTATTAGAGATAGCTATAGTATTAGAAGGACATCATTAATGTATAATATTCCATATTATACAACAATAGCCGGAGCAAAAGTTGCAGTAGATGCTATTGAACATATGAAAAGTCAAGAATTCACAATAAAAAGTCTTCAAACTATAAATTAATTTTATTGACTATAAAAAATAAATAAATCATCATGATCTTATGAATAAAATTCCTATGACTGCTGAGGGTTTTACAAAATTACAAGATGAATTAAAAAAATTAACCACTGAGGATAGACCAAAAATAATTGAAGCAATAGCTGAGGCTAGAAGTCATGGTGATCTGTCTGAAAATGCAGAATATCAATATGCCAAAGAACAACAAAGTTTAATTGAAGGAAGAATTATAGATTTGGAAAGTGCTATTAGTAAAGCAGAGGTAATAGATGTGAAATCAGTTGCAGGTGATGATATAAAATTTGGTGCAACTGTTGAAATAGAAGATGATGATAGTGGAGAAAAACATGAGTATCAAATTGTTGGGGAATACGAATCTGATATTGAAAATAAAAAACTTTCAATTACAAGTCCTTTAGCAAGAGGTCTAATTGGAAAAACAGAAGAAGATAATGTTGAAATCAATAGTCCCAAAGGTTTGAAAAGTTATACAATCTTATCAATAAAATACATTTGATAATAG
The DNA here is from genome assembly GCA_902521325.1 of uncultured Alphaproteobacteria bacterium. Lineage (GTDB taxonomy): Bacteria > Pseudomonadota > Alphaproteobacteria > HIMB59 > CACPNW01. Next base: position 6,908 of record CABYRE010000021.1, on the reverse strand, counting down.
ACAATCCTAAAATTTGGTTGTTAACTGATGGGTCACAAGGCATGATAAGTCAGACTAAAGGTCTAGCAAATGAATTGAGTATAAATATAAAGGAGCTTAAAACTGAAATAATTTTTCCTTGGAATAAATTACAGCCAGGGATACTTCCTATTTTTAGTTGGGTATTTAAAAATAAGTTACCCATAAACGAGATACCTGATTTAGTTATCAGTTGTGGAAGAAAAAGTGTTTACCTATCAATCTACCTTAAAAAAAAATATCCAAATATTATTAATATTCATATTCAGAACCCAAAAATTTCTTCAAAAAACTTTTCGTATATTATAGCTCCAAATCATGATGGATTATATGGTGACAATATAATTAATTCTACAGGTGCAATACATCATTTTAAAAAATTTAATAATTTAAAAAATCATTATAAAATTAATACAAAAAATTTAATCACATGTATTATTGGTGGTGAAAATAATCACTATAATTTTTCAAAAGAAAATTCTTTAGATCTTTGCAAAAAAATAAAGAAATTAAAAAATCATAATAATGAAATTTTAGTTCTTACTTCGAGAAGAACTAATAAAGAAATTAAACATATTTTAAGAAAAGAATTGAGCACTATGTCTACTTTATGGTTTGGTGAAGGAAAAAATCCATACGAATTTTCTCTTTATAATTCTAGTTATTTTATTATTACTTCTGACTCAACCTCTATGATTTCTGAAGCAAGTATATCTGGAAAGCCAATTTATGTTTATCAATTGCCAATGAAGAGAAAAAGTAAAAGATTTATAAGATTTCATGAAGAATTTAAAAAAATGAATATAACAAGAGATTTAGATACTTTAGACAAATTAGAAAACTGGACATATACAAAACTAGAGGAAAGCAAAAGAATCGCTGGAATTATAAAAAAAAGAATTATAGAAAGGAATAATGAATCTTGAGAACTTAACTCATGCAGATTTTCCCTTTAACCACTGGGTATTTAGTAATTGTTTAGAAGAAGGCGCATTAGATGAAATTTCCTATAGTAATATTCCGTCAGGAGACAGAATGTACGATGGGACAAGAGCTGCCGATCATACAGGACAGGGAGTTGATGGTAAATTAAGACTTTTTATAACAAAAAATAATTGTCAAGATTTTCCATATCTAACAAAATTAATTCAGTCCTTACAAAGCAAAGAAATGGTAAATAAAATATCGAAAATAATTGATAAAGATTTATCAAATTCATACGTCAGATTAGAAGTAATCGGAGATAAAAAAGGATTTTGGTTAAAACCACACAAAGATATATCAGAAAAATTAATGACTATGATGGTTTGGGCAAACCCATATAATGAAGCGTCAAATTTGGGTACCGACCTATATGATAAAAATTTTAAATTAGTTAAAACAGTTAAATATGTTCATAATAGTGGTTATTTTTTTTCTTCAGGGGATGATACTTGGCATGGACTTGAATTAAAAGAAATTCAAAAAGAAAGAAGATGTATTCAAATAAATTATGTTACTTTTAATACAGATTGGCCAGTTGAAAAAAGTGCTTAAATTATTAATTTAATTATATGACTGAAATAATAGAAAATAATGTTTTAATTATTGGCTCTGGACCAGCAGGCTATACTGCTGCAATCTATGCAGCAAGAGCAAATTTAAAACCACATTTAGTTTCAGGTTTAGAACCAGGAGGTCAGCTAACTATCACTACTGATGTAGAAAACTATCCAGGATTCGAAAATGTAATTCAAGGTCCTTGGCTTATGGAACAAATGAAAGAACAAGCTGTAAAAGTAGGAACTATTTTTCATAATGATATTGTAACTTCTGTTGATTTTGAAAAAAATCCATTTATTTCCAAAACTGAGTCAGGGAAAGAATTTGTATCCAAATCAATTATTATAGCAACAGGTGCTCAAGCTAGATGGCTGAATTTGGAAAGTGAAAAAAAATTTAAAGGATTTGGTATTTCTGCTTGTGCAACTTGCGATGGTTTTTTCTTCAAAGATCAACAAGTAGCAGTGATAGGTGGGGGTAATAGTGCGGTAGAGGAGGCAATGTTTTTGACTAAATTTGCTTCAAAGGTAATGTTAATTCATAGAAGAGATAGTTTGCGAGCTGAGAAAATTTTACAAGAAAGACTGTTTAATAATAAAAAAATTGAAGTAATTTGGAACAGTAAAGTTTCTGAATTTGTTGGAGATGAAAATCCAAATACATTAAAAAAAATTATTTTAGAGAACACATTAGATAGCAGCAAGTCAACTATAGATGTAAATGGTGCATTTATAGCTATAGGACATGATCCCGCTACTTCACTTTTTATTGATAAGTTAAAAATGGATGAGGAAAATTATATAATTACTAAATCTGATAGTACTGAGACTAGTATTAAGGGAGTTTTTGCTGCAGGAGATGTAAAAGATAAAATTTACAGACAGGCTGTTACTGCAGCTGGTATGGGTTGTATGGCTGCATTAGAAGCTGAAAAATATATTGCGGAAGGTTAATTAACCCTGTCTTGCTTTCATTCTGGGATTTTTTTTGTTAATTACATAAATCCTACCTTTTCTACGAACAATTTTACAATCCTTATCCCTAGTTTTAGCAGTTTTTAATGAACATTTAACTTTCATAAAAAGCGCTTTAAATTCTGGGATTTGTTTTGTCAAACATATATTGTCTGAATTAATATGAGAAAGTTATCTTATCCTGGAAGATCTAATGTTTTAGCTCAAAATGGTATGGTGGCAACATCAAATCCATTAAGCTCAATGGTAGCAATTAATGTACTTCAAAAAGGTGGAAATGCCGTTGATGCTGCTATCGCGGCTTCAGCAGTTCAAGCTGTAGTATGTCCTAGTGCAACAGGTATTGGTGGAGATTGCTTTGCAATTATTTCGATGAATGGGAAAAAACCAATTGCTGTAAATGGGTCTGGAATCGCTCCGAAAAAAGCAAATTTACAGTTTTATAAAGATAATAAAATAAAAAATATTGGTTTAACAAGTCCACATTCAGTTACTATTCCTGGAGCAGTTCATGCATGGTGTTCTATGCATGAAAAATTTGGAAGAATTGATATTAAAGAAGTTTTATCCGGAGCAGAAAATTTTGCTAGAAATGGATTCCCTGTTCATGAAGTAGAAGCTGTAGCTTGGAAAGAGAATGAAACAAAACTTAAAAAAAATCCTAATTCTAAAAGATTATTTTTAAATAAAAATATTAGTTATAATTTTGGTGAAGTGTTTAAAAATATTCCTTTGGCAAATACTTTAAGAGTAATATCAAAAAATAAAATTAAAGGTTTCTATCAAAGTGAAATTACTAAAGATATGGTCAAGACACTCAACAAGCTTGGAGGATTGCACACAGAAGAAGATTTCTTTAATCAAAAAACAATATTTTCAAAAACAATAACAAATTTATATAGAGGTTTAAAAATCCACCAATGCCCTTTAAATAGTCCTGGATTAGTTGTCTTGATGATGATGGCAATGACTGAAAAATTAAATATCAAAAAATACAATCCTTCAAGTTTTGAAAGATATCATCTACAAGCTGAAATTTCAAAAATATGTTTTGAGGTTAAAGAAACAATTTTTGGAGATCCAGATTTTAATAATATAAATGTAAATGATTTTTTAAATGAGGATTTTATTAACTCTTTATGTGCTAAAATTAATATTAATAAAATTTATTCATCAAAAAAAGGTTATGTAACTTCTCACCCTGAAACAATATATTTAAGTGTTGTAGATAAAGATTTGAATTCAGTATCTTTTATTAATTCGATATGTCATGGTTTTGGAAGTGGAATTACGAGCAATAAAACAGGAATTCTTTTTCAAAATAGGGGTGTAAATTTCAGATTAGAAAATGGTCATCCTAACTCAATTGATAGTCATAAAAGACCTCTTCACACAATAATTCCTGGCCTAATAACAAATAAAAATGATGAGACATTGTATTCTTATGGTGTTATGGGAGGACAATATCAACCAATTGGTCAATCTCATTTAATTCAAAATATAATTGACTACAATCTGTCAGTTCAAGAAGGTTTAGATTTACCTAGAGCATTTGCTCTTAATGGCCTCTTGAATGTTGAAAATTCTTTAGATGATAAAATTGTAAAAAAATTAAAAAGTAATGGTCATAAAATAAAAATAAATAAGAATTCTATTGGTGGTGGTCAGTGTATAAAAATAGATAGAAAAAATGGAGTACTTATTGGGGGATCAGATCCACGAAAGGATGGTATGGCAATAGGTTACTAACCTACACTTTCCCAAAAGTGTCATTATACTGATTATTTACTCTTACAAATGTAGTACACTTGCTGAGCTGCTTCAAAGATGAAGCACCTACGTATGTACAACTACTTCGAACTCCTCCTAAAATATCTCTAATTGTATTATCTAACGAATTTTTCATTCGAATTTTAACTTTTTTTCCTTCAGATGATCGATAATTTGCAAGACCACCATAATGTCTCTCATTTGCCTCTTCAGAACTCGATCCATAAAACTCGATGTACTTATTCCCATTTTCCTCAATTATATCTCCTCCACCTTCCTTATGCCCTGCTAACATTCCCCCAAGCATAACAAAGTCTGCACCAGCACCAAATCCCTTTGCAACATCACCAGGACAAGTGCAGCCTCCATCAGCAATAATATGCGCTCCTAATCCATGTGCTGCATCAGCGCATTCTATAACAGCACTTAGTTGTGGATACCCTACTCCTGTTTGTATTCTAGTGGTACAGACACTTCCAGGACCAATACCAACTTTCACAATGTCCGCTCCACTTAATACTAATTCTTGAGTCATATCTGCGGTAACAACATTACCTGCAATAATAGTTTTTTTTGGATATTTTTTTCTTACTTCTGAAACAAAACTACTAAAATTTTCTGAATATCCATTTGCTACATCAATACAGATAAATTTAAATTTTGGATATTTTTTTAAAATTGAATTTAACCTATTGTAACTGTCTTTACTTGTACCACAACTAAGAGCAATTGAATCAAAGAAAATATTTTTTTTATAAATAGATCCTATTTGATTAATATCATGCTGTTTTGTTAGAGCAGTCATAAGTTTGTGAGAAGTTAGTTTTTTTGCAACATCTATTTCACCAACACCATCCATATTAGAGGCTATTATTGGAATTCCTTTCCATGATGATCTTGAGTGTTTAAAAGTATATTTTCTATTCAAATCAACATCTTTCCTACTTTTTAAAGTACTCCTCTTTGGTCTAAAAAGAACATCTGAGTAGTCAAGTTTAATTTCTTCTTCTATTCTCATAAATACATTCGCATATTTGTATTAAATAATTTAGAAATTAAAACAAATATAAATTGTTATCTATGAACTTAAATACGTTAATATATGTACATAAAAGAAAGTTTGATATTAAATTTAAAAAACTTTTAAAAAATAAGCTAGACAAATCTAATTTATCTAATGCCATGTTTTATGGCTCTATGAATGGAGGAAAAAGAATAAGGCCATTTTTAGTAATGGAGTCTGCAAAAATAGCAAAAATTTCATCAAATGATGCCTTTATCATAGCCTCATGTATTGAATGTATACATTCGTACTCCTTAATTCACGATGATTTACCATCAATGGATGATGATGATTATAGAAGAGGTAAATTAAGTACTCATAAAAAATTTAATGAAGCTACTGCAATTTTAGCTGGAGATGCTTTGCATGATTTAGCATTTGAATTGATCTCAGGAAATCTTAAAAATAAAAATTATATTTCTAGATTACATTTAATAAATTATCTTTCTTTGTGTATTGGACATAAAGGATTAGCTCTTGGTCAAGCTTTAGATTTAGAATTTGAAAATAAAAAGTTATCTAAAAATAAAATTTTAGATATGTATTCAAGAAAAACTGGCAAGTTATTTGAATTTTCTTTTTCTGCACCTTTTATATTAAAAGATAAAAGTAAAATAGATATTCAATTTGCTAAAGATTATGGAATGTTATTTGGTTTAATATTTCAATTAATAGATGACTTAATTGATGAAATTGGAACTTTTAAGAAAATTGGAAAAACACCAGGTAAAGATGTTGAGCAAGGCAAAAGTACTTTACTACAATTAGTTGGTGAAAAACAAGTTACTGATTTTTGTAATAATAAAATTAATACTTTTATAAAAAAATATAAAAATAAGTTAAATCAAAATTCTATATTGATAAAGATGCTAGAATTTGGAATGTATAGACTAAATTAAATATGTACTATTTTTTTAGCTAAATATAGTCCAGAGGTAGCTGATACAGCAGTCAATGAACCACCCCAAAACATGTCTACGAATGTAACCGTTGGTGACCATCCTTTTAATACAGCCATATTGGTTAAGTTATAAGTGCCGTAAGCGACCAAACCAAAAATGAAACCAGTGTATAATGTTCGCATTAAGTTACCTGATTCAACGCACGGTTGAATTACAACCAAACACATACCTAAGACATATAAAATGTAAAAAAGAGCAGCAGCCCACATAACAGGTTTGTCGGTTAATAGATTACCAATTAGAGGTCTATAAAAAGATTTTGTAGCAAAGCTTAGCCAAATTACATCTATTATTAGGAAAATTAATGAGGCAATTAAAGTTGCTAAAAGTAAACACTTAACCATATACTATAAATATATCATATTATTAAATTTCAAGAATATTTATTAAAATTTCTATGGTGGGTGTGACAGGGATTGAACCTGTGACCCCTGCCGTGTCGAGGCAGTGCTCTACCGCTGAGCTACACACCCAAGTAATTTTGTTTTATTTAATTATAGTATTCTGAAATATAATGACTTTTAAAGCTAAAGCAATAATTGAAAGCTTGTATGAGATTTTTAAATTTTACTTAATTTA
>CABYRE010000020.1 GCA_902521325.1 uncultured Alphaproteobacteria bacterium | reverse complement strand
GCCTGAACCTGACTCTCCAACAAGTGCTACTTTTTCCCCTTTGTGTAGGTCTAAACTTATTTTTTTTAAAACATTTAATGTACCTTCGTACATTTTAAATGATAATTCTAAATCTTTAATTGACAAAAGTTTATCAGACATCAACATCAAACATATCTTTTAAACCGTCACCTACTAAATTAAATCCTAAAACAACAATTAATATTGCAAAACCGGGAAATAATGAAAACCACCATGAGTCTGGCAACAAAGATGCACCTTTTGCAACCATAGTTCCAAGATCAGGTGTAGGTGGTTGTGCCCCTAATCCTAAAAAACTTAATGAAGATCCTACTAAAATTACAAATCCTAAATCCAAAGTTATCTTTGTAAGTAATGATGGTAAACAGTTTGGGAGTATTTCTCTAAACATTATATGAAATTTTGAAGCTCCCATTATCTCTGCAGCTGAGATATATCCTTCAGTTTTAACAGATCTGGTTATGTTATAAATTAATCTTGTGTACCATGGCCACCAAGCCATTGATACTGCTATCATCGTATATAGTAGATTTGGTCTATCGAGTAAGCCAATAATTGAAAGTGCTAAAACAAGAGCAGGTATTGCTAAAAAAATATCAGTAATCCGCATCAAAATAATTTCTGTTTTTTTGCCAATATATCCTGCGCATAAACCAATAGCTACTCCTAGTGGTGCAGCAATTGAAAGTACCACAACCCCTAAGATTAAAGAAATTCTGTAACCATAAATAACCCTAGTAAATATATCTCTACCGATTTTATCAGTCCCAAAAATATAAGTTGAATCAGGAGGTTTTGATTTATTTGCAAAATCAGTGAATGGCCCAACATGTTCGGGAAATGGTGTTATAAATGGAGCAAAAATTGCTAAAAGAATAATCATTGTTACTATTATTAATCCAAATACTGATAATGGATTTCTGCTAAATTTATAAAAATATTTACTTTTAAATAATGACATTAATCTACCGAAATAATTCTAGGATTTAATAATAGGACAACAAAATCCACTATCATATTTATAATTAAAAAAAATGTAGTAATAATTAAGCAAGTTGCAATAATTCCATTTAGATCTTTTGAAAGTATCACTTCCACTCCATATTTTGCCATCCCAGGCCATACAAAAACAGTTTCTACCAAAAATGCATTGCCAAGCATAAATGCAAAATCTAATCCAATTATAGTGACTGTTGGAATTGATGCTGGTTTTAAAGCATATTTAGTTGCAATTTTAAATTCACTAATAGAATATGATTTTGCAAATTCGATATATTGTTTTTCATAAGTATCACTTAAATTTGTTCTAGTTAATCTTGAAACATTACCTATTGCTGGCATTGCTATAGCAAGACCAGGTAAGATTAAATGAGCTAAAGCATCTCTAAAAAAAACAAAATCTCCTTCAATTAATGAATCTATAAGAAGTAGACCAGTAACTAATGTGGGTGGATCTAATGTTTCACTATATCTTTCTGAAACTGGAAGTATTGGAAACCAGAATGCAAACACTAACATAAGAATTATTGCCCATAAAAAACTAGGAGTAACAACGCCCAGCAAAGAAATAATTCTTGCAATATGATCAATTAAAGTGTCTTTAAATTTTCCTGACAAAATTCCTAAAGGCATACCAATCAAAATCATTAGGATGCCGGAAACAATCACAAGTTCAAATGTAGCAGGAAAATAAGAAATTAAGTCTACTATTACAGGTCTTTTAGTATAAGTTGATACACCTAAATCACCCTTAAATAAATTTTCTATGAAAATTTTGTATTGAATAAATATAGATTCATTTAAGTGCAAAACTTCTCTCAGTTGTTCAACCATTTCTTGCGTAGCAAATGGACCTAGTGCAATTCTAGCAGGATCTCCTGGTATAAGTCTTGCTAAACAGAATATTACAACAGAAACTCCAAAAAAAACAATAATTGAAATTAGAATTCTTCTTATAAAATAGATTGAAGCAAACAACTTTATCCTCACTAAATTTAACAGGCCGGTTATGAAACCGACCTGATTAATAAAAGATTAGTTTATAACCAATTCTCTAAAAGATAAGTTCCTTCCCATAGTTCCATAACCCGTTAGAGTATTAACTGTTGTATCATTAGATACTTTTTTGTTAATTGGTTGCATTCCTACGAAATCTGTTATGAACAGAGTAATTGCATTATCTATCATAAGTTGGTTTGCTTTTTGATAGATCTCAATTCTTTTACTTTCATCAGTTTCAGCTCTACCTTTCTCCAGAAGAGCGTCAAGTTCAGCATCTTGAGCCCATTCCGCAGACATCCAAGTCCCACCTCTTGATGAGTGAAATTGAGCATACATTAATCCATCTGGGTCAGGCACATTTGCTACAACTGAAACTACTGTAGCATGAGGAGTATTTTCCCAACTTGTAACTTGCTCAGTAAATTTTGCCCATGGTAATCCAGTAACAGTTGCATCATACCCCAGCTCCATAGCGTTTGCTTGAAGTTGTAAAGCCCAGGGTTCCTCATAAGGAACTTCAGCTATCCATGCTAAATCTAAAGTAAAATCACTAGGATTATACTTACACTTTGCTTGCTCCTCTTTTGCTTTAGCAATGTCTCTCTCAATTGGAGGCTTCATAGGATCGTATCCCAATAAACCAGGTATAAGAGCACCACTTGATTTTTTTCCAGCAATAAGATTTTCTGTAACAGCAAAAGATTTTTCTAATGAATCATAATCATAAGCTAATTGAATTGCTCTTCTACAATGAACATCATCAAAAGGTGCTTTTCTGTTATTTAGTTTATTCATCCATGATCCAGGTCTTGGTATAGGAACAATATCCACATTAGGTTCTTTCTCTAAAGCTGCCACAACTTCATTTGGCAACCACATGCTTGAAATTTCATGTTCATTTCTTACAAGAAGTGTTTTAATTGTTGCAGCTTCGACACTGTATTTAATGATAACTTCGTCAGGTGAGTCTTGATTATGTCCTTGAAAGTAATCATTATTTTTGGCCAAAACTGTTTTAACATTAGGATCATGGTCTACAATTTTATAAGCACCTGTTCCTGCAGAATTTTTAAGCAGATATGCTTCTCCATAATCACCATTGTCACCATAGTTTCCATCAACTGTATTTTCCATAATAGTGTCCTTATCCACTATTCCTAATCTAATCAGACTAGCAACCAATGGAGCAAATGGTTCATTTGTAGTAAATTGAACAGTACTCTTATCTATTGCAGATACATCTTTAACACTTGAAAATAAAAATGAAAAACCTTGACCCATATCCATAAGTCTATTGTATGAAAAAACTACATCTTCAGCTTCAAGAATATTTCCACTATGAAACTTCACACCATCTTTAAGTGTTATGTTTAATGTAGTTGGGTTAGTATATTCCCAATTACTTGCAAGAAGGGGCATTAATCCACCTCCTCCTCCAGGAGATTCATCAACTAAAGCATCATATACGTTAAACATTAAAACTGAGTCTACATAGTCAGTTGCTTTTGCTGGATCTGCCTCTCCAATAGCAGCTTCATCAGTTCTAAGTACAGTTTTTGCACTGACAAAAGTAAATGCAAATAAAACAATAATGAATGATGAAATTACAGCTTTAAAAGAATAAAAAATTCTCATAATTTCCTCCATTAAAATAACTTTTAAATATTTATTAATTAAAAAGTGTATTATATGTTTTAAGCTTAGAGCATATAAATTTAAAATGCAAAATAATTAAATTTAATATTAGAATTTAATTAATTAAATTTGTAATTAATAAAATTTTTTTTAATATATTCTTCAGACAAATATCCCTGTTTTAAGTCATTTTTAATTAAGTTAGAATCTCTTAATTGAGGATCTCCGTAACCTCCACCCCCTCCAGTCATAAAGGTAATTTTATCTCCTTTGTGAAGCTTAAAACCTGAAATTTTTGGAATAAATATTATTTCACCATTTTTTTTTATTACTTTTACATTATTTGCCCTGCCTTTTTTTCCTCCATTAATACCCCATGGAGGAAGCTTAGTTCTCTCTACGACTGTTGTTACAAAAGTATCTTCAAGTAATTCAAATTCAATGTCTAACCCTAGACCACCTCTAAATTTACCAGCTCCACATGAGTCTTTTACAAGTTCAATTTTTTTAATTAGCCATGGATTTTTTGATTCCCAAATTTCAGAGGGAGACATCCTTGTACCTGCAGAGTTATGATGCATAGTAGTTATTCCGTCACCTGTAGAAAATCCACCTTGTCCAACAGGATGTGGTGCTCCATCAGCCCAAGGTTCACCATCTTTATTTCTTATTCCCCACCATACTGCTCCAATCAAACACCCACCACTACTTGCAGGGAAAGCTTCAGGTAATTTATCAGATAGTAACTTGTAAATTAATTCAATTACTTGAAGTCCAGGCCACCCATTTAAAAAACATGGGGCAGGTGAAACTGGATTAAACATTGATCCTTTTTTTGTTTTTACAGTTAAGGGTCTAAAAAAACCTTCGTTAGGTTGCTCTCCATTTCCAGCCATCATACTAAAAGCAACTCTTGCTTTTGATACTGTCGAGGGAAGAGGACTATTTATAGGACCATTTTGTTGTTTAGGAGCTTCCGTAAAATCTAATATTAGATCTGATCCTTTTACCTCAATTGAAATCTTAAATTTAACTTCTCCTTCATCTACACCATTACTATCCATTTGACCAAAACCTGAGTATTTTCCGTCTGGAATTTTTTCTAAACTTTTCCTAACTAATTTTTCTCCATAATTATAAATATCTAAAACTGATGCATAAAATAAATCATAACCATATTTACTAACTATTCTATTTAAAGCTCTTGCACCCACTACTACACCATTTAATTGAGCATTTAAGTCACCAATGATAGCTTTGGGTACCCTCGTATTTGCAATAATTAATTTATACACATCTTCAACAAGGACACCTTTAGAATAAAGCTTTAACCCTGGATAAATTGTACCTTCTTGAAAAACATCGACGGTATCAGTTGAATAAGGTTCTTTTCCTCCTGTATCAAGCCAATGTGCTTTTATTGCAGTATAACCAATCAAGTAATCATTATTGTAAACTGGTTTTATAAGAGCTGCATCTTGAGAGTGAGATCCAGATCCAAATGGATTATTATAAATTATTATATCTCCATCAAATAAATTTTTCTCACCACCAACTTCTTTTACTGCCTCTTCTACGCAGAAACTTAATGTTCCCATAAATCCAGGAAGACTAGGTGATTGAGATAACATACAAAAATTTTTATCGTAAATAGCACTTGCAAAATCTAACACTTCATAAATTATAGGAGAAAATGCAGATCTAACTAATGCTCTTTTCATTTGTTCAGCAGCTGAATTAAGACTGTTACGAATAATTTCGGAGGTAATTGGATCAGTTTTTATGTCTTTACCTGTTTTTAATGCTTTAGATTTAAATACTTCAATATTCATAGTATTTTAATAATAAATTTATTCTACTTTTAATAAATAAAATTTCAAATTTAATAATTTTTTGTTTATTATTCTTGAATTCCAACTGTCATCTGGTAGCTTATAAATTATTATGTCATCAAGAATAGGTGTTGATATTGGAGGTACATTTACAGACTTCATTGTTTATGATGAAAATGACAATAAAGTTATAATTGACAAAATACCTACAACTCCAGCTGATCCAGAAAAAGCTGTAGTTGAGGTAATTAAAAGAAATTTAACTCGAGAACAATTGAGTAAAATTGATTTTTTTTTACATGGAACAACAGTTGGTTTAAATGCACTTTTGGAACGAAAAGGTTCAAAAGTAGGTTTACTATGTACAAAAGGTTTTAGGGATATTATTGAAATTAGAAGAGGTGATAGAGATGAAATGTACAATTTATTTTGGCAGCCTCCACCACCATTAGTACCTCGTTATTTAAGATTAGAAATTGAAGAAAGATTATTTGCTAATGGGGATATTCATACCAATTTAAACTCAGAAGATGTCAAGAAAGCATGCGAATATTTAAATAAAGAAGGTATTAATAGTGTTGCTATTGCCTTTATGAATGCATATTCCAATAAACAACATGAGTTGGCAGCAAAAAAAATTTTATTAGAAAATGGTTTCAATGGCGAAGTTTCGTTATCATCTCTTGTTTCGGGTGAGTACAGGGAATATGAAAGAACTACAACAACTATAATTGATGCCTTCGTTAAAGCCAGAATGTCTAATTACTTAGAGACTCTAAAGAATAATTTAAAAGAAATTGGCTTTAAAGGTTCTTTTCTTTTAACGCGTTCTGGAAGTGGATCAATGACATTTGATGAAGCAAGCGAAAGACCCTTTGAAACTATAATGTCAGGACCTGTTGCTGGTGCTGAAGGAGCTGGTGAATTATCAAGAAAACTTAAAAATACAAATATGGTTACAGCTGATGTAGGTGGTACAAGCTTCGATACTTGCTTAATATTGGATGGTAGACCACAAATTCAATTTGAAGGTAAAATCGTTGGCTTACCTCTTCAATCTCCTTGGGTTGATGTTCGATCCATTGGAGCAGGTGGAGGATCAATTGCATATTTAGATGAAGGTGGATTACTTAGGTCTGGACCACAAAGTGCTGGAGCAGTTCCTGGTCCTGCTTGTTATGGAAGAGGAGGCAATAACCCCACAACAACTGATGCAGCTTTTTATTTAGGGATGTTAGGAGAAGGAAAATTAGCTTCAGGACTTCAACTTAATAAAAAACTAGCTGAAAAAGCACTTAAATCAGTGGGTTCAAAAATAGATTTATCAGAATCTGAGACCGCTAAAGGTATTTTAAAAATAAGTAGTGCAAATATGGCAGATGCAATTAGAGAAATAACAATAGAACAAGGAATTGATCCTCGTGAACTGAAACTTTTAGCTTTTGGCGGCGCTGGACCACTAATGTCAAATTTAATTGCTGAAGATCTTGAGATAAAAGAGATAATTATACCACCATATTCTGGAAATTTTTCTGCCTGGGGATTACTCGGTGCCGATTTATTACAGATGAACGCAAGAACTAAAATCATACGTTTATCAGATGCATCTCTAAAAGAATGTAATTTAATTTTAGAAAATTTATTTTCTGAATTAGAAGATAGGCAAAAAATAGATTTTTCTACAAATGAAAAAATTAGAGAAGTAGCTTTAGATATGCGATGGGCGGGTCAAGAACATACAATCACACTTAAAATCAATAACCACATAGACGGTAAAATAAATTTAGACGCAGAAAAACTAAAGCAAGACTTTATGCAAGAATATGAAAAAACATTTGGAAGTAAATTAGATACTGTGGTTGAAATTGTTTCAACTAGAGCTTCAGTTAGAGTGGCTCTTCCAAGAAAATCGGAGTCTGGTAAAATTGAAGAAGATAGTATTGAAATATCATCAAAATCAATAAATTGTTTTTCCTTTAATGCAGATAAAAATATCGATTTTTCAATCATTGCTAGAAATGAGATTAAATCTGAAATGTCTGGACCTATGATTATTTTAGAAAGCACAGCTGTCACCTATGTTGATCAAAACTATAATATTAATACAGATAAATTAGGAAACCTAATTCTTCAAAATAAGGAGAATTGATTAAATGAGTAACGAACTTTATCATTATAAATGCGGTGTAGATAGAAAATCAAATAAAGCTGAAGTTGATCCTATTACAACACAGATTGTAAGAAACTCTCTAAATTCTGCAGCTGAACAAATGAAAAGAGCTTTGTGCAGAACTGCAATGTCTCCAGTAATCTATGATGTATTAGATTTTGCTGGTGCTATTTATGACAATCACATGAGACTTTTAGCTCAGGCACCAAGCTTACCATTGTTTATGGGAACTTTAAATTTTTGTATTGAGGAAGCAGTTAAAGGAGTTGGGGGAGAGTCTAAACTCAATGAAGGTGATATAATTATATATAACTCACCTTATGGTACTGGGTCACACCCACAGGATGCTGCATTAGTTATGCCAGTTTTTTTTGATGGAGAATTAATAGCATATACCGCAATTAAAGCGCATTGGCTTGACATAGCTGGAAAAGAACCATACTCAACAGATACGGTTGATGTTTTTCAAGAAGGAACCGTTTACCCAGGTGTTAAACTTTATAATAAAGGTGAATTAGTTGAGGACATTTACAAAATGTGCATTGCTAATACACGTGTTCCTAACTCTGTTGCAGGTGATATTAATGCTCAAGCAATTGGAGTTAGAGCTGGTGAAAGAGCATTAAAGAAGATTGTCGCAAAATATGGTTTGAAAAAATTTAGAGATACAACTGAAGCAATCTTTGATGCCGGTGAAATGATAGTTAGAAACTACTTAAAGAAAATTCCTAATGGTGAGTATGTTGGATCAGGACAAATGGATAGTAATGGTGTCGAAGAGGGTACAGTACCATTTGACTTAAAAGTAATAATCGAGGATGAAAAAGTAATTTTAGATATGTCAAATGCACCTCCTCAACAAAATGGACCTATAAATTGTCCTTTACCTTCTACAGTATCAACAGCTCGTGTATCTATGAGTATGTTAGCTGGAAGCAATGAACCACCTAATGAAGGTTTTTTTAGACCGATAGAAGTTATTACAAAACCTGGAACACTATTCCATCCTATTTCTCCAGCTCCATGTTTTTTATATGGTTGGCCAGCACTGCAAGCAATAGAAGTATTTTATAGAGCTTTAGGAACAAAGTTTCCTGAGAATGTTCCCGCAAGTAGTGGAGGTTGTATAAATGGTATCGTCTGGTGGGGAATTAGAGAAGAGACTGGTGAACCTTGGGCTGATGGAGCTCCACATCCAGTCGGTCAAGGCGCAAGTCATTTTGGAGATGGCGCAACATGTCTTCATCATGCAGAATCAGCTACTAGATTTGCTCCAGCAGAGGTTTGGGAGAATAGAAACCCTTGGCTAATAAATAAAGTTGAACTGATTCAAGACAGTTGTGGAGCTGGAAAAAATAGAGGCGGTTTGGGGGTTAATTTTGAATTTGAAATGCTAGAAGATTCTTTTGCCACTACAGTTTGTGAGAGAAGTAAGCTTCCTCCTTGGGGGTTAAATGGTGGTCTTGAAGCTCTGCCTAATAATTGTTTTTTAATGGAAGATGGAAAGACAACTAAAGAAGTTCCAAAAGCTACTAGAGTTCCAATTAAAAAAGGTAATAAAGTATTATTACAATGTGGAGGTGGTGGAGGATATGGTAATCCTAAAGAAAGAGATCATAATAAAATTATCGATGATGTAAAGCAGGGTTATATATCTAAAGAATATGTAAATAAATATTACCCAGATGTTAAATTATAATAAATGTTAAGAGTAGCAACAGATGTGGGCGGAACATTTACAGATTTAGTATATTTTGAAATTGATGAAAAATCTGGAAAAGCACTTTCTATAAAAACAGCAAAAAGTGACACTACTCCGAGTAGTTATGAAAAAGGAGTCTTTGATGCAATTGAGAAAGGGAATGTAGATATTGCAAAATCTACTTTTTTTGCTCATGGAACAACAGTAGTTATTAATTCGATAACTGAAAGAAAAGGTGTTTTAACAGGATTAATTACAACTAAAGGTTTCAGAGATAGTCTTGAAATTGCTAGAGGTGATAGACCTGATTTTTTTAACCTACGATATCAAAAACCAAAACCTTTTGTTCCAAGATATTTGAGAGCAGAAGTTCCTGGTAGAATCGATTTTTTAGGAAAAGAATTAAATCCTCTTGATTTATCTGGATTAGATGATGTAATTGAAAAATTCAAAAAACATAATGTGCAATCTATTGCTGTATGCTTAATTCATGGATATGCAAATTCAATGCATGAGCAAAAAGTAATTGATTATATTAAAAGTAAGTGGGCTGACGTTGATATTGTTGCTTCACACCAAATTACTAGAGAATGGAGAGAGTACGAAAGGACTAATACTACCGCGTTATGTGCGTATATTAAACCTATTGCAAGAAGTTATCTAGACAAACTTAATGACAAATTAATTACATCTAACTTTAGTGGAAATCCTTATGTCATGCAATCTAATGGGGGTATTGATACTTTTGAATCAACAAAAACCATACCATTAACAATGATAGAATCTGGCCCCACAAGTGGAGTGTTGGGTGCGGCTGAATTAGGAAAATTAATTAAAGAAAATAATTTAATTACTTTAGACGTTGGTGGGACAACGGCTAAGTGTTCACTCATAGAAAATGGTAATGTTAAAATTAATACAAACTATTGGATAGAGAAAAATAGACAATCTGCTGGATATCCAGTCATGCTTCCAGTTGTTGATATAGTTGAAATTGGTAATGGAGGAGGAAGTATAGCCTGGGTTGATAATTATGATAAATTACATGTCGGCCCTCAAAGCGCTGGAGCTGATCCAGGACCAGTATCATATGGGAAAGGTGGGAATTCAATAACTACGACTGATGCAAATTTGATTACAAATAGGATTAACCAGAATTATTTCTGTGGCGGAGAGATAAAGGCAGATATGGATGCTGTAAGTAAAACAATAGAACCTCTTTCAAAAAAATTAAAATTTACTAACGCAGAAACTGCACGCGGCATCATACGTATTGCTAACAATAATATGATAAATGCACTTAAACTTGTATCTGTTAACAAAGGCTATGATCCAAGAGATTTTAGTCTTGTAGCTTTTGGCGGCGGCGGCGGTATGCATGCAACATCGCTAGCAAAAGAATTAAATATTCCAAAAGTCATTATACCAGTCAATTCTTCCGTTTTTTCTGCTTGGGGTATGTTGATGAGTGATTTGAGAAGAGATTATATTCTTACCAAACTGACTACTATGAACGATCAGGCAATTGATATTTTAAATAAAACTTTTATTGAAATGGAAAAACAAGCAGAAGAAAGTTATAAAAAAGAGAATATTTCAAAAGAATTAATATCATTTAAAAGATTTGGAAGTTTTAGATATTTAGGTCAAGATCATTCTGTTGAAATTCCAATTACTAATTCAAAATTCGATGAAGCTTCAATAAAGAAAATTATTGAAGATTTTCATACTCAATATGAAAAAGAATTTACTTATAAATTAGAAAACCAAGTAGATATGATACAATTTCACTTAGTAGCTTTTGCAGAAATTGAAAAACCTGAGTTACAAGAAAGAAAAGTCACAAATATTAAAGTAGAAGATGCAGTAAAAGAAACAAGAGAAATAGATTTTGATGAAATGGGAGTACATAAATCAAATATTTATAATTTTGATCTTCTAGAACCAGGAATGGAATTTGCTGGCCCAGCAATAGTTGAAGATCCAAGCACTACTGTTGTAATCTTTCCTAACCAAAAATGTAAAGTAGATAAGTTTGCAAATTTACACATCTCAATAGAAGGAGGAAAATAGTGAGTAGTATAAAACATGATCCTATAACTACTGAGATTATACAAAGTTCACTGCAAGCTGCTTGTGATGAAATGTTTGTAGCTATGAGAAAAACTGCAATGAGCTCGATTATCTACGAGGTTCTTGACTTTGGAACAGCTGTAACAGATTCAAATGGCAACATAGCAGCTTCTGGCGCTGGTATTCCTGCATTTATCGCAATGTGTGATAAGGCAGTTCAGGCAGTTATAAAAAAATATGATTCAAATCAAATAAAAGAGGGTGATGTTTTTGCTACTAATGATCCATACAACGGAGGAGTAACACATCTAAACGATGTTATTGTTGTTATGCCAGTTTTTTCAAAAGGAGAAAGAATAGCATGGACAGCAAATATTGCTCATTGGCCTGATTTAGGAGGAATGGCTCCTGGAGGTATCTCAGCTGATGCAAAAGAAATATTCCAAGAAGGTTTACAACTTCCAGTAATTAAAATGATTGAAAATGGGAATCCAATCCAATCAGTAATAGATATTATAACGGCTAATAGTAGAGTACCACAATACACTCTTGGAGATATGTGGGCAGCTATAGCTTCAATAAGAGTAGGGGAAAAAAGAATTAAGGATATTGCAAATAAATATGGAACAGAAATATTTAAAAACTCTGTTCAACAATTTATGGATTATGGTGAAAGAACCTCTTTGGACGCATTATCAAGTCTTCCTCATGGAACTTATCATGGAGAAGATTTGCTTGATGATGGTAGAAAAATTCAGGTTGATGTTACTATTAACGACAAAGAATTTATTGTAGACTTAAGAAATAATCCAGAGCAAGATGACGGACCAAATAATGCTTCTTATGATGGAACAGTGGTATCTGCACAAATGGCATTCAAAGGGATTACTTCAAGTGATTTCATTTGTAACGCTGGAACATTTAGACCTTTAAAAGTTTTATGTGATGAAGGATCTATGTTTAATCCAGTAAGACCGGCTGCTCAAGGTATATACTACGAAACAGATATTAGATCTTATGATTTAATTTGGAAAACTATTTCGCATCTAAATCCAAATAAATCATCTGCTGGAAGCTTTGCTTCTATATGTGGTACATTCATGGGTGGTCAACATCCCGATACTGGAGCCACCTTTATCATTATAGAACCACAAGTTGGTGGTTGGGGAGCAAGTAGCGTAGGTGATGGTTGTAGTGCAAACTTTTCTGCTTTTCATGGTGATACTTTTAATACCCCTGCAGAAATATCTGAAGCTAGACATGGTGTTTATGTTGATCAAATGAGACTTACTGACGAAGATGGCGGTGAAGGTAAATTTAGAGGCGGTAAAGGGATAGTAATGGATTATAGAGTTAGATCAAAAAATGCTTGGGTATCAGTAGCTTATACAAGGTCTAAAAGTTTACCATGGGCATTAGATGGCGGAAATGAAGGTGGATCTAATTATATTGAAGTAATTCGTAAAAATGGAGATCTAGAAAAATATTCTGTTGTAACTGGATTAACTCTTGAACCAGAAGATGTCGTAAGAATTCATACCGGTAATGGAGGAGGGTGTGGTAAGCCAGAACTTAGAGATAAGTCTATGATTGAAGAAGACTTATTAAATGAATACATCACCTTAGAGCAAGCAAAAAAATTTTATAAATACAATTAGTTCAAATTTTAAAAACTAGATTTTTTATTTTTTTTGAATTCATTTCTATTCCAAGACCTGTATTATTTGATGCCTCAAATTTACCTTTTTTTCTTTGTGGGGAACCTTTAGAATAACTCAAGGTGTTATAACTATTAAAATCAGTTGAAGAAAAAAGATATTTTGTTGGTGTACTATGAGCTAGATGTGCAATTGCAGATGTTGCAATATCACCACCCCATGAGTCTTCAATAGTCATTCCAACTCCTAATTCAATACACAAGTCTCTTAATAATTTACTCTTTGTAATTCCACCAAGTTTACTTATTTTAATATTTATTATATCCATTGCTTTATCTTTATAAGCTCTTAAAAAAGCACTTATAGAGTCAATATTTTCATCCAAAATAAATGGGTTATTACATTTATCCCTTACAATTAAATTTTCCTCATAAGTTAAGCAAGGTTGTTCAATATAAATATTTAAATGATTAGTTTCTTTGACTACTTTAAGTGCATCATGCATTAGCCAACCAGTATTAGCATCAGCAACTAATATCTCATTATTCTTCAATTTTGATCTAATTAATTTAATTCGTTCAATATCCTCTATCGGGTCCCCACCAACTTTTAGTTGAAATTTTCTGTATCCCTCTTTTTGATATTTAATAACTTTCTTTGTCATTGCTTTAGGGGACTCTTGAGAAATTGCTCGGTATAGATCTACACTTTTTCCAAATTTTCCTCCAAGTAATTTCCATAATGGGACTTGCATTACTTTTGATGTTATATCCCAGCAAGCTATATCAATTGGTGATTTAACATAATTGTGACCTTTTAAGTTTTTATCCATTTCTAAATTAATATCTTTTAGATTTGTTGGATCTTTATTGATTAGGTATTTACCAATCTGTTTTATACCAGTTCTTACACCTTCAGCATAAGCAGGTAAATATGCAGGACCAAGTGTACAAACTTCTCCAAGTCCACTAATTCCAATATTAGTGTTTATTTTTACAATTGTTGAATCAAAAGATTTTACTGAATTACCATGAGACCAGCTATAATTTCCTTCTTTAAGCGGAAGATCTATTTTAAAAACTTCAATTGATTTTATTCTAATCATTTTCATCCGATAGCATTAATAAAGAAGTATTTCCACCTGATGCTGTAATATCATTTGATAATGTTTTTTCATTTAACAGATTAAGTAAATAATTTGGTCCTCCAGCTTTCGGTCCTGTTCCAGATAATCCTCTACCTCCAAATGGTTGTGATCCCACTACAGCTCCAGTAATATTTCTATTTATATAAATATTTCCTACATTAACATTATTTGAAATAAAATTTATCGTACTGTCAATTCTACTATGTATTCCTAAAGTTAATCCATAATTTAAATTATTTATTTCATCTACTAAGTTATCCAATTTATCAGATGAATATCTCACGATATGAAGTATAGGTCCAAACACTTCTTTATCAATTTCTTTTAAATCATTTATTTCAATAATTGCAGGGTGAATAAAAAACCCGTCTAAATTTTTATCTAATTCAGAATTAAATAAAATTTTTTCTTTAAATCTATCTAAATGTTTTAATATTCTGTTCTTTGCTTCAAAATCAATTAAAGGTCCAATATCTGTATCTAATAAATAGGGTAAACCTATTTTTAATTTTTTTGTTGCGCCAATTAACATGTTTATAGTTTTGTTGTAAACTTCATCTTGAATTGCAAGAACTCTAAGTGCAGAACATCTTTGCCCAGCAGAATTAAATGCTGATTCTATTGCATCATCAACAACTTGTTCTGTTAAAGCAGATGAGTCCACAATCATAAAATTTTGACCACCTGTTTCAGCGGTTAAAGATATTATTTCTTTTCTTTGGTTAAGATTGTGCTGAATCTTGTTTGCTGTTTCAGAAGAACCTGTAAATAAAACTCCTTTTATGTGTTTATTCATAAGAACTTCATCACCAATACTTTCTCCATCACCTAAGATTAATTGCAAAGCCTCTTTAGGAAGTCCGGCCTCAAATAATATTTTAATTAATTTGTATGCAATAATTGAAGTTTGTTCAGCAGGTTTGGCAATAACAGTATTTCCTGTTAAGA
>CABYRE010000019.1 GCA_902521325.1 uncultured Alphaproteobacteria bacterium | reverse complement strand
AATATAAGTTATTCTTCAGATCTGTATTTAAAAATAAACTTTTTAAAACATTAGAAGCTATAGAATTTGGTCTCACAATAATTTTTTCTTTTAAAAGATATAAAAGATGTTTTTTAATATTTTTATTCTCTACATTTATTTTATAAAACTGAAGTGCTCCTGCTAAATTGTAATATGCTACTTTATAATTTGAATTGATTTCTAAAGTTGATAAATAAAATTCAATAGCTTTTTTATTTAATCCTTTTCTTCTATATATATTCCCAAGATTATTATGAGCTTTAAAATAATTTTTGTCTAACTCTATGACCTTATTATAATTTTCTATTGCTTTCTCTTCTTCACCTAATTTGATGAAAATATTAGCTAAGTTATAGTAACCGTCAGTATATTTAGGGTTTAGACTTATTAATTTGATAAATAAATCTTTTGCTAACTTATAATTTTTAAGTTCTGTGTGCACTACGCCTTGTATATTCTGTAGAAGAATTGATTTAGGAAAATCATATAATAATTTATTTGATAATTTTAAAAGTTTATCAAATTTTTTTTTATCAAATAATAATATTAATTCTTTTATTTTAATTTGTGAGGGCTCTATAGGACTCATCTAAATAACAGAGGAAATAAGTTTTTTAGTATACTCAGATTTAGGTGAATTAAAGATATTACTGCTAATATTTTCTTCTACAATTAATCCATCTTTTAATACAATTATCCTATCTGATATTGCTTTGATGACTGTCATATCATGACTAATAAATATGTAGCTAAGCTGAAGTTGTTCTTGAAGTTTATTTAAAAGATTTATTATTTGATTCTGAATTGTTACATCTAAAGCTGATGTAGGCTCATCTAGTATTAAAATTTTTGGCTCCAAAATAAGAGCTCTTGCAATTGCAATTCTCTGTCGTTGACCTCCTGAAAATTCATGAGGATATTTTTCAATTGTATTTTTATATTCTAATCCAACTTTATCTAATATATTTTTTATTTTCTCTTCTTTTTGTTTTTTATTAATATTTGGATAATGAACTAATAAGCCCTCAGAAATAATATCTTCTATATTCATCCTTGGGCTTAATGATGAAAATGGATCTTGAAAAACGATCTGTATTTCCTTTCTCAAATTTAAGACTTCTTTTTTGTTTAGTTCTCTAAGATCTTTATTATTAATTTTTATTTTTCCTTTTGATTCTATTAAATTTAAAATAGCTAAAATAAGTGATGTTTTTCCAGAACCAGATTCTCCAACAATACCAATGCTTTCACCCATTTTTAAATCAAAATTTACACTTTTAATTGCTTTTACATAATCAACTGTTCTTTTTAGAAGACCTTTCTTAATTGGGTACCATACATCTAAATCCTCAACTTTTAAGATAGAATCTGAATCAAAATTTTTACTCTCTTTAATATTACTCTGATAAGAAACTAATTCTTTTGTATACTCATTTTTTGGATTATTAAATATTTTATCATTTGTACCAAATTCTACGATTTTACCATCTTTCATTACATAAATATAATCTGATAATTTTTTTACTACTGATAAATCATGACTTATAAAAACTAAAGACATACCTAGTCTTGATTGTATATTTTTTAACAGTTCTAAAATTTGTAATTGAATTGTAACATCTAATGCCGTTGTTGGCTCATCAGCAATAAGAACTTCTGGATTATTAGCAATGCTCATTGCGATCATAGCCCTTTGTCTTTGTCCACCTGATAATTCATAAGGATATATTTTTGGCCTTGATGCAATTTTATCTAAACCAACTTCTTTTAATAAATTTATAGTTTTTTTCTTAGCTTCATTCTTGCTAATTACGTTGTGGGTTGTAATAATCTCCTCAATTTGTTTGTTAATGGTATGCAAAGGATTTAAACTAGTCATGGGTTCTTGAAAAATTGTAGAAATTTTATTTCCTCTTATTTTTTTTATTTCACTTTCATTTAATTTCAATAAATTGACATTATTAAATAATATATTACCATTCTTAATATCAGCACCATTAGGTAGTAGCTTTAAAATACTTAGTGCAGATAAAGTTTTGCCTGAACCTGACTCACCAACAATAGCAGTAGTTTTTCCTTTTATAACATCTAGATTTATATTTTTTACTACTTCAATGTTTTTATTAAATTCAATTGTAAGATTTTGTATTGAAACTATTTTATCCATTTTAATTAAAAGTCTTTCTGGGATCTAAAGAGTCTCTAATTGCTTCACCTACAAAAACCAAAAGACCTAACATCAAACCTAAGGTTAAAAAACTTGTAATTCCAAGCCATGGAGCTTGTAAATTATTCCTTCCTTGATTTACCATTTCTCCTAATGATGCTGATCCTGGCGGTAAGCCAAAACCTAAAAAATCAAGACCTGATAATGCAGTTACAGAAGAGCTTAAACTGAATGGAAGAAAAGTAACAGTAGCAATAGTAGCATTAGGTAACATGTGCCTAATCATTATTCTTGTGTTCGAAACACCTAGTGCTTTTGCAGCTCTTATATAGTCAAAATTCCTTGCTCTTAAAAATTCTGCACGAACTACACCAACATAACCCATCCAACTAAAAAGTAATAAGATAATTAAAAGCCACCAAAAATTTGGTTGAATTACACTAGCCAAAATTATTAAGACATACAAAGTTGGAATGGCTGACCAGACTTCCATGAATCTTTGCAAGAATAAATCAGTCTTTCCACCAAAATAACCCTGTATTGCCCCTGCAGATACTCCTATAATCATCGAAAAAAATGTTAAAGTAAATCCAAATAATACGGATATTCGGAAACCATAAATTAATCTTGATAGTACATCTCTCGCTTGATCATCAGTACCAAGCCAATTTTTATTCGAAGGTGGTGAAGGAGCTGGAGCGGATAAATCTCTTATTATGGTATTATATGAATATGGAATTATAGGCATAATCATCCATCCATTTTCCTCAATTAAGTTTTTAACATATGGATCTTTATAATCTGCCTCTGTTTCAAAATCTCCTCCAAATGTTGTTTCTGAATAGAAAGAAAATATTGGATAATAAAAGTTTGAGTTATATTTTACTAATAAGGGTTTTTCATTTGCAATAAAATTAGCAAATAAAGAAATAATAAATAAAAAACTGAATATCCAAAAAGAATAATAACCTCTTTTGTTGCTCTTAAAATTATTCAGTCTTCTTTGATTTAATTTTGATAGTTTCTTCATTGTCTTGATTCAAAATCTATACGTGGATCAATAACTGAGTACATAAAATCACCAATTATTCCCATAACCAAACCAAGTAGGGAAAAAAAATAAAGTGTTGCAAATATAACTGGATAATCTCTAGTCAGAGCAGCCTCGTATCCCAGTAAACCTAAACCATCTAAAGAAAAAATAACCTCAATGAACAGAGAACTTGAAAAAAGAATTCCAATAAATGCTGATGGAAAACCAGCAATTACTATTAGCATTGCATTTCTAAATACATGACCATAAAGAACCTTTCTTTCACTTAAACCTTTAGAACGTGCCGTAATTACATATTGTTGATTTACTTGATCAAGAAATGAATTTTTTGTTAAAAAAGTCAATCCAGCAAAACCACTTACCAGCATCGCAGTTAAAGGCAGTGCTAAATGCCAGAAGTAATCTATTATTTTCTGAAATAATGTTAACTCATCAAAATTTTCAGAAAATAAACCTCTTAGAGGAAAAATATCATAAAACCTTCCTCCTGCAAAAAATACTATTAGTATTACAGCAAATAAAAAATTTGGTATTGCATAACCAATTGTTACAATTGAACTTGATACTATATCAAACTTTGATCCATCCTTTATCGCCTTTCTTATACCAAGAGGAATAGATATTAAATATACTAACAAAGTTGTCCATAAACCAAGTGATATTGAAACTGGCATTTTATCTAAAACAATAGAAGTAACTTTTTGATCTCTAAAAAAACTTTCTCCAAAATTAAAGGTTAAGTAATCCTTTAACATTTTCATGAAACGTTGATGTGCCGGTTTGTCCATTCCATACATTTTTTCTATTTCTTTTATCACATCTGGATCGAGGCCCTGTGCTCCTCTATATTTACTATCATTAACTGATGTAGAATTATCTCGATTAAAGTCTAAAGTTTCACCCTCGCTACCTCCAGAAAATCGAGCTGTTGATTCAACAGCTGTACCAGTCATTTGTGCAATCATTTGTTCTACTGGGCCTCCTGGAACAATTTGAATTATTGCAAAATTTATAACCATTATCCCAAAAAGAGTTGGGATAATTAAAAGAAGTCTTTTTAATAAATAAGCACCCATATTGTGCTATTTTATATTATTTCTAATAAATTTTAATAATTAGTTTGATGTTCTATTTGATTGGATTGTTTCAAATTTATTCTGATTAATCCACCATGTATCGAAGCCTAAAGAGTATTTTGGTTTTATTTTTGGTTGATCAAAAAAATCCCAATATAGAACTCTGTATGAGGAGATATGCCATTGAGGAATAACATAATAATTCCATAGAAGAACACGATCTAGGGTTTTGGTTATCGTAATTAATTCTTCTCTATCACTAGCATTAATTAGATTTTCAATTAATCCATCAACAGCATAATTTTTTATACCAACAACATTTCTAGAGCCATCAGTATCTGCTGCATCAGAACCCCAAAAGTTTCTTTGCTCGTTACCTGGAGATAAAGATTGGCCAAAGGTTTGCACAACCATATCAAAATCAAATGTTTCCATTCTTTTTTGATATTGTGCACTATCAATTGTTCTTACTTCAGCAATTATTCCTAATTTTTCAAGATTATCTTTAAATGGGAAAACAATTCTCTCAAAAGCTGGTGATCTTAATAAGATTTCAAATTCAAAAGGCTCTTTTGTACTAGAATGCAGAAGTTTACCATCAACTAATTCCCATCCAGATTCTTCTAAAAGTTTTGAAGCATCCTGCAATTGCATTCTCATATAACCGGAACCATCTGTAACTGGATTTGTATATTCTTCTGTAAATATTTCTTTTGGCAGTACATCAAAATATGGATTTAAATAATTTAATTCTTCTTTTGAAGGAAGACCAGAAGAAGCAAGTTCTGAATTTTCAAAAAAACTATCTGTTCTTTTATATGCATCAAAGAATAAATTTTTATTAGACCATTCAAAATCAAAAGCATAAGAAAGAGCTTTTCTTACTCTTCTATCTTTAAATTTATCTTTTCTAATATTAAATGCAAAACCTTGCATACCTTGTGGATTTTCATGACTTATTAATTCTTTTTTAATTAAACCTTCATTCACAGCGTTTATATCATACGCAGTTGCCCATTCCTTTGATGAATTTTCAGAGAAGAAATCAATCTCACCAGATTTAAAAGCTTCTCTTTCAATACCTCTGTCTTTGTAATAATCATATCTAATTGTGCCAAAGTTATCTTTACCAATTTTAATTGGTATTGATGCACCAAAACCCCAATAATTTTGATCTAATTCATAAGTAATTGATCTTCCACTATCAAATGATTTAATTTTATATGGACCACTTCCAATTGGTATTTCTAAAGATGTTTCTTCAAAGTTTTTATTTTCCCAATAATGTTTTGGTAGCACAGGTAATTGACCAACAATTAATACTAATTCTTTATTCGTGTTTGTTGTAAAATTAAATCTCACTTTATTTTCTTGCTCTTTAATTACTTCTTTTACATCTCCATAGTAGTATTTATAAAATGGGTGACCTTTCTCCATTAGTGTATTAAATGTCCATATAACATCGTCAGCTGTGATTTTTTTCCCATCGTGCCAATACGCTTCATTTCTCAATGTAAATGAAACCCAAGATCTATCATCCGGCCATTCAATCGTTTCTGCCAATAATCCGTATTCCGTAAATGCTTCATCGCTTGATCCTGTTGTTAATGTTTCATACAATGCTCCAATCCCAGCTGCTGAGGTACCTTTTAAAATAAAGGGATTGAAACTGTCATAGGTTCCAATAGCACTTCTTACTATTGATCCACCTTTAATTGAATTTGGGTTAATGTATTCAACATTTTTAAAATCTTTTGAGTATTTTGGTTCACCATGCATTGCAATTGCATGCGATATATTAGTATTTGCCTGTGCTTTTAGTTGAAAAATTAGAGTAAACGTAAAGATCAAAGTGAGTATTTTCATAGATTTAATATATGTCTATTTATTAGAAATTAAAATAAATTTTAGTTTATTAATTTAATTATTTCATCATGGAGAGAGCTTGTACTGGAAGCAACTAAACTGCCATCTGAGTCTAGCGATATATCTTGTCCAAACTTATCCGTAATTACTCCTCCAGCTCCTTCAATTACATTCACAAGAGCCATATAATCATGCACTTTTAATGTATCTTCTAAAACAATATCAATTAAACCTGAGGCTAACATTCCATACATGTAACAATCACCACCAAGTCTATAATATCTTGATTTTTCTTTTAGTAATTCTAATCCATTTCTGATTTGAGTTTCATCAAAATATAATCCAGATGTAAAAAGATAGGCATCTTTAATTTGTTTAATTGGACGAGTTTGAACATCTTTTCCATTACATTTTGTCTTTTGATTTTTTACTCCTATCCATCGCTCACCATGTGCAGGGCAATTAATAATTCCTAAAACTGGTTTTTTGTTATGAAGTAATGCAATTAAATTACCAAAATCTTTATGTCCAGCTATATAACTTCTTGTTCCATCTATGGGATCTAATACCCACAAAAATTCAGAGTCTATTTTTTCATTTTCATACTCTTCACCCAAAATTCCATGATCAGGATATTCATTTCTTATTCTCTCTCTTAATACTTGTTCTGTTTCTTTATCTGCTAAAGTTACAGGACTTTCATCATCTTTAATTTCTATTTCAATTTTGTTTCTAAAATAATGCATTGAAGTTTTAGATGCATCATCGGCTAAAGAGTTTGCAAATTTTGAAAACTCTTCTGTATTTAAGATCATTACTTTAGCTTATGGAAGGGGTGCTGGATTATCTGAGTGTTCTCTTAGGAAATAAACTAAGTCTGCTCTATCTTTTACTTTTTTCAAACCTGCAAAATTCATTTTTGTACCTTTTATATATTTTTTTGGTTTATATAAAAATTCTGCTAATTCTTCATATCCCCATTCTCCACCGTATTCAGCTAAAGCTTTAGAGTATGCGAAACCTTCAACATTTGCTTTTGGTCTATTTATAATGTTCCATAGGTGTGGACCTACTTTATTTGCACTACCTTTTTCATAATTATGGCACGTAGCACATTTTTTGAATAATTTTTCTCCATTATCGACAGAAGCACTTGCTAATAACATTGAAATTGGCTCTATTACTTCTTCTTTTTTTTCAACTACTCCAACGCCAGTAGAATCCTCAGGCACGTCTATTTTATAAGCTGTTTCTTTTTTTTCATCATGATCAATATCAATGACTAAATCTCCAAAATGCCCGATAAGTGTAACAATTAAGACTGCTAATATAATAGATGCTAAAATTTTATTAACTTCAAGCCCAGACATGTATAAGTACATATACAGATTTTTTAAAAGAAAGAATATATTTGTCGTAAGTATGAAATTTAAATTCTCTTGCTTAATTGTCGCATAAATTATGAAAAATGTTGTAATTATACCTTCACGAATGGCCTCCACTAGACTGCCGGGCAAACCATTAATGGCTATAGATGGTATTCCAATGATACAACGAGTATGGCAACAAGCAATTGAGTCAAATATTGGAGAAGTTTTTGTTGCTTGCTCGGAAATTGAAGTTCATGATTTAATCCTAAGTAATGGTGGCAAAGCTATTATGACAGATCCAAATCTCCCCTCTGGAACTGATAGAGTTCACTCCGCTTTTTTAAAGATAAAAAATAACAAAGACATTGATGTAATAATCAATCTACAAGGTGATATGCCTCTTATAAAACCAGAACATATTCTTAAAGTCATTGACCCAATAAAAAGAAATTTTACCATTGGTACACTTGCAACAAACTTAAATGAGAATGAATTAAATAATCCCAATATAACGAAAGTTGAAGTTGATTTTAAAAAAAATGTAATAGCGCAGGCTTTAAGTTTTTATAGGGAAGTTAAAATAGAAAATAAAAACTTATACCATCATGTTGGCATCTACAGTTATACTCCAGACTCAATAAATACATTTATCAATCTTCCTAAATCAAAAAATGAAATAGATCTAAGCTTAGAACAAATGAGAGCAATGGACTCTAATATTCCAATTGGAGTTACATTTGTTCCTGAAGTTCCAATAAGTGTAGATACAAAAGAGGATTTAATAAATATTGAAACTAATATAAGAGATCACAATGATAAAAATTGATAGTTTTTCATTTCAAGGTGTAAGTGGTGCTTATAGCGAACAAGCAGGAAAAAATATTTTTCCAAATGCAAGAAGTATGCCGTGCGCAACTTTTGAAGATATGTTTGAACATGTTAGATCAGGAAAATCTGAAGCAGCAATGGTTCCAATAGAAAACTCTCTTGCAGGAAGAGTAGCAGATACTCAAAGATTGATACCCGACTCAGATTTAAAAATAACTTATGAATATTTTCATGAAGTAAATCACAACTTACTTGGAATTAGAGGTACGAAAATCTCGGATATCAAAAGAATAAGAAGTCATGAACAAGGAATTGCTCAATGTCGAAACAAAATTTTAAAACTAGATAAACAAATGATTGTTGAAGCTGATACAGCTGGATCTGCTAAACTAATTTCAGAATTAAATAATATTGAAGATGCTGCTATCGCATCTGCACTTGCTGCTAAGATCTATGATCTTGATATTTTGGAAAAAAATTTCCAAGATACCCAAAATAACGTAACCCGATTTCTTGTTATGCAAAAAAATTTATTAGAAATAAATCCAGAAACAAATGACATACTTACAACATTGGTATTTACAGTTAGAAGTATTCCAGCAGTTTTATATAAATGTCTTGGTGGATTTGCAAGTAATGGTGTTAATATAACTAAGCTTGAGAGTTATATTCACCCGCAGGGTTTTGATGTTGCGCAATTTTATGTAGATTTTGAGGGACATCCTGAAAATACATCTGTAAAATTAGCATTAGAAGAGATGAAATTTTTTTGTAAGAAGATAGAAATCCTTGGAGTATATGAAAAATCTTCATTCAGGAAAAAATAGTATTTTTTGAAAAGTCTATTTATATTTTATTTACATTAATGTTATATTGCTAAAGGGAGGATTGAGGGCGAATAAATTGCTAACCCAGTCAGATCTGAAAAGAAGCAGCTGTAACAATCTTGTTTGGGTCTCAACTCCTTCCATTAATTACAATGACAGAAGAAAAAAAATATAAAGTTTTAGCTAGAAAATACAGACCGCAAAAATTTGAGGATTTGATTGGTCAAGAATTATTAGTAAAAATTCTATCAAACGCTATTAATAATGACCGACTTGCTCACGCATATATTCTAACAGGTGTAAGAGGTGTTGGAAAAACCACCACTGCTAGACTTATAGCTATGAGTATTAACTGTAAGAATAGAGATAAAAAAAATTGTGAACCATGTGGAACTTGCGATGCTTGCAAATCCACAACTTCAGATAGTAATCTTGATGTTATTGAGATTGATGCAGCTTCTAATACTGGAGTTGATGACATTAGAGAAATAATTGAAAATGTAAAATATAAACCTGTTATCAGTGATTATAAAATATTTATAATTGATGAAGTTCATATGCTTTCAAAAAGTGCATTCAATGCTCTGCTAAAAACTTTAGAAGAACCACCAGAACACGTTAAGTTTATTTTTGCTACAACGGAAATCAAAAAAGTACCAATAACTGTTTTATCAAGGTGTCAGAGATTTGATTTACATAGAATAGAAAATAAAATTTTATCAGATCATTTATTAAAAATTTCCAAACTAGAAAAGATTGATATAGACTTAAATGCTATTTCTTTAATTGTTAGATCAGCAGATGGATCTGTAAGAGATGGTCTTAGTTTATTAGATCAAGCAATTACTAGCCCAAATGAAAAAGTTGACTCTCAAACAGTAATAAACATGCTGGGGTTAGCTGATAGAGAAAAAATATTTAACTTAATTGAAATTATTTTAGAGGGAGATGCGCTTGGTGCAATTAACAAATATAAAGAATTATATGAGTTAGGGGCAGATATATCAATGATATTTGATGAACTATTAAATGTAGTACATTTCCTTGTTCAAATAAAAATAGCACCAGATTTAAAAGATGACATTTATATTCCTGAATTTGAAAGAAATAAGGGAGCTGAACTCTCATCAAAAATTACAATAAATAATTTAAATATTGTATGGCAAATTTTATTCAAAGGTTATCAAGAATTACAAAATAGCTCTCATCTATATCAACATGGAGAAATGATTATTTTAAGAATAATTTATTTGTATGATGGACCAAGTCCAGAAGATCTAATTAAAAAAATGGGCAAAGAAGTAGTAAAAAAAGAGCCCTTAGAAAAAAATCTTGAACTCCAGAATCAAGCTATTGAAAATACCAAAGTTCTAAACTTTAATGAAAATAAAAAAGAAATTTTACCAAAAGAAAATGTAGATATAAAACATGTTCAAGACTTTAGACATTTTGTCGGTATGTTTTTTAAAAATAGAGAAGGATTACTCCACACTAAGTTGTACAATGATGTGAAGTTAATCTCTTTTAAAGAGGGAGAAGTTACCTTAAACTCATCTAATATTAATGACACTGATTTCAATAGAACTGTTGCGAAATTAATTTCTAAATGGACAGGAAGAATATGGCAGATACATTCGTCTACAAGTAATCTTGGAAAAAGTTTACATGATGAGGATATTATCAACCAGCAAAAAGAAATTGAAATAATGAAAAATCATCCAGAAGTAAAAAAAATATTAAAAGAATTTCCTGAAAGTAAAATTCACGCTATTACAGAACTAGGTGAAATAAATGATGATGAAACAGATGCAAATCAACCAAAGATGAAAAAGGAGAAATAATGGTTAATTTAGGTAATATGATGAAGCAAGCTCAACAGTTGCAAAAAAAAATGGCTGAAGCACAAAATAAATTAAATGATATTGAGGTTGAGGGTACTTCTGGAGGAGGTCTTATTAAAGTAACAGCTACAGCAAAAGGTATATTTAAGAGAATTTCAATTGATGATAGTTTGATCAAGCAAGATGAGAAAGAAATACTTGAAGATCTGATAGTCGCTGCAATAAATGATGCTAAAGAAAAAGGAGAAGCTGCAGCTCAAGAAGAAATGAAGAATCTAACAGGCGGACTACCATTACCTCCAGGAATGAAACTTCCTTTTTAAAAATGGAGAAATCCCCAATAGATAAATTAATAAACGATATTTCAAAACTCCCAGGATTAGGAAGAAGATCAGCTCAAAGAATTGCTCTTTTTTTATTAAAAAATAAAGATAAAAATTTATCTCCTTTAATTGAGAGTTTAAATTTATCTTACAATAAAATTATTGAGTGTTCAGAATGTGGAAATATAGATATGGTAAATCCATGCAATATTTGTGCAAATCCTAAAAGGGATAAAACAACTATTTGTGTTGTTGAGGACGTGTCAGATTTATGGACTTTAGAAAAAGTAGGATTTTATCGTGGTCTCTATAATGTTCTAGGTGGCTCATTATCAGCAATCCAAGGTATAGGAACTGATGAATTGAAAATAGAACATCTGCTAAATAGAATTGAGACAAATAATGTTAAAGAAATTATTCTTGCCTTAAGCACAACTATGGAGGGACAAACAACATCTTTTGTAATTGCAGATAAACTAGAAAAATTTAAAGATTTAAATGTAACAAGACTTGCACAAGGTATCCCTATGGGTGGAGAGGTACATTACCTAGATGAAAACACATTAAATACAGCATTTCAATCTAGAAAAAAAATTACATAAATTGAATGAATAAATTACTCTACGTCCCAAATCCACTATTACGCCAAGAAGCAGATAAAATTCAATCTGTTGGAAATAAGGAAAAAGAAATTGCCAAAAAAATGATGCAAATAATGATAAAAGCACCGGGTGTAGGTCTGGCAGCAAATCAAATTGGAATTCTAAAACAAATAGTGACTATATTTTTTGTAGATCAAAAGACTAAAAAAGAAACACAATATACATTATTTAATCCTAATATTGTTTCTTACTCTCAAGAAAAAATTGTTATGGAAGAGGGTTGTTTATCACTTCCTGAACAATTTGCAGAAATAGAGAGGCCTAAAAATATATTAATTGAATACTTAGATGAAAATAACAAACAAATAAAAAAAGAAGTTAGTGGAGTGGAGTCAAGAATTTTACAACATGAAATTGATCATCTCTCTGGAAAGTTATTTGTAGATTATCTTTCTTCATTAAAAAGGAATATAATGATCAAAAAAGTACAAAAATTTTTAAAAAATAAAAAATAATGAATGATAAAAAAATAATTTTCATGGGCTCACCTAAAATAGCCTCTGATTATCTTGAGGCTTTAATTAAATATAATTTCATAATTTCTGCAGTATTTTCACAACCTCCAAAAAAGAAATCTAGAGGAATGAAAATCATTGAATCTGAAGTTCATCAACTAGCAAATAAAAATAACATTGAAGTTTTTTGTCCAAATATATTTGATAAAAATACTATTGAGATAGTAAAAAAATTAAATCCTGATTTAATTATTGTCATGGCATACGGTAAAATATTGCCAAAAGATATTTTAGATTTACCACCATTTGGTTGTATCAATATCCATGTCTCTTTGTTGCCTAGATGGAGGGGTGCAGCACCAATAGAGCATTCTTTAATGAGTGGTGATAAAGAGACGGGCGTATCAATAATACAACTAATTGAAAAATTAGATGCTGGACCAATTATTAAGCAAAAAAAAGTAGATATAGAACATGATTGCAATAAAAATGAATTAAGTCAAAAATTAACAGAGACTGGAATAAAATTATTGGTGAAAACTATTCCTCTTATATTTAGTAGAAAAATTTCTTATTCTAATCAGGATGATAATGATGCTACATATGCAAATAAAATTTCTTCAATAAACAGAAAAATTAATTTTAATAAATCTGTAAATGAAGTTTTAAATCTTATAAGAGCTCATTCTCCTAAACCTGGTGCTTGGTTTACTATACAAAATGAAAGAATTAAGATTATTAAAGCAAGAAAATCAAATTCTAGCGGTAATGCTTCGACAATTCTCAATGAGACTTTTGATATTGGTTGCAATGACGGAAGTATTGAGCCACTAATTTTACAAAGAGAAGGTAAAAATATTATTTCTAAAGATGATTTTCTTCTTGGCTATAGCTTTAAGATTAATGAAATAATAAATGCCTAACTACAAGATAATATTAGAATATGATGGGACTAATTATGTTGGTTGGCAACGTCAAGAAAATGGGCCTTCTATTCAACAATTGGTTGAAGAAGCAATAGAAAAACTATCAAAACAAAAAATTACACTTTTTGGAGCGGGTCGAACAGATGCAGGCGTTCATGCAAGAGGACAGGTAGCTAATTTTGAATTAAAGCAACATTTTGATACTGATACTATTAGAGATGGTATTAATCATTATCTAAGACCCCAACCCATATCTATTTTACATGCTAAAGAAGTAGATAAAGATTTTAATTCTAGATTTTCCGCAAAATTGAGATGGTATGAATACAAGATCTTAAATAGAAGATCACCAATTACATTAGAACAAAACAAAGTTTGGTGTGTGCATAAAAAAATAGATACTGAAAAAATAATAAAACAATCACAACAATTTATAGGCAGATTTGATTTATCTGCTTTTAGATCAATAAATTGCCAATCGAAATCAGCAATTAAATCAATTAATTCACTAGATATAAATTTTAATCATGATGAAATAAATTTTTTAATATCAGCTAAATCTTTTTTACATTCTCAAGTTAGAATCATGGTTGGCACACTAGTCGACGTAGGATTAAATAAAATAGAAAAATCTATTTCAGAAATTATTCAATCCAAAAAAAGAGAATATGCAGGAGTTACTGCGCCACCTGAAGGATTATATTTATTGAAAATAGATTATTAATAAAAGCCGATTTCTGATAAACAAATATCTGCTTGAAAATCTTTAAATCCAGCAACTAGCCCTAATGTCTTAATATTCTGACCAACTAATTTTTTTGGTTGATAAGCATTTGATTTTTTAAATTCACTAAAGGGTGCTTTTATCACTGTCCACTCAGAATTAATTTTAAAACTATATTTATAATATTGCCATGGAGCTACTGTTAAAGCTGTTCTTACATGAATTGAATACTCTTCATTATTACCAAAAACTTTAAAATAAACACCTTCAAACTCTTCTGTTGATACTGAAGGTTTTAATTGATTTCTAATTTGAATAAAGCCACCGTTATTTTCAGTCGTTACATCTCCTGTCATATGATAACAGTTAACATCATTAACTGTTGATATGATCGCTTTACCCTGGGATAATCCACCCATTACTCCATCAGTAAAAAAAGCCCAATTTTGACCTTGAGAAGAAATTCCGGGTGTTTCTAAGTTATCAAGTATCATTTTATTCTGAGATTGAAGATTGAATGAAAAAAATAAAATAAAAACAAAAATTATTAAACTTTTCAATTTTTACGATTTTCTGCTAATTTTTTTTTGATAAGAGATAAACCTGTTTCAACTTTGGATTTATATGATTCTTCAAATGCCTTTAACTGCCAATCTGAAAATCTAGATTTTAGTTCAGTTAAATTATTTTGTTTCCATTCATTTGAAGTATTTTCATCTTTCCAAATATCTTTCTCTTCATTGGTTCTTCCACATCCGTAGCAATACCCTGAGATTGGGTCAGTTTTACATACGCTAATGCAAGGCGAAGTTACTTTGTTCTGTTCCATGTTAATATACATATATTTTTTTTTAGTTTATTCCATTAAAACGATGTAAAACTCTAAAATTATGACTGATTTTAGCTATTTAAATGTTGATAATGCATATAAATTAATTAACCAAAAGGTAACAAAAACTCCTTTGGTAACTAATGATTACATAAATAATCTTTTAGAAGCTGAAATTTATTTTAAACTTGAAAATTTACAAAATACTGGATCATTCAAACTACGTGGAGCTACACATAAAATTACAAAATTAATAGAAAGTGTAAAAGACTCAGGTGTAGTAGCATATTCATCAGGTAATCATGCACAAGCTGTTGCCTATGCATCTATGATTAATACCATTAGTGCAAAAGTAATAATGCCTAAAACTGCGCCTCAAATAAAAATTGAAAATACAAAAAATTATGGAGCAGAGGTTATATTATATGACAGTTACTTTCAAAGTAGAGAAGAGATAGGAAATGAAATTCAAAAGAAGGATAATAGAGCTTTAATTAAACCCTATGATGATGAAGATATAATTGCTGGTCAGGGAACTGCAGCTATCGAAATTGTAAATGATTTGAAAGAGCAATCAATTGAACCTGATCTGTATTTATGTTGTTGTGGAGGTGGAGGGCTTATCGCAGGAACATCAACATACCTAAAACATATTTATCCAAATATTAAATCATATTCTGTAGAGCCCGATGAATTTGATGATACAAAAAGATCTTTAGAAGCTGGCAAAATTATAGAAAATAAAAAAAATGCTAAATCTTTTTGTGATGCACTATTAGCACCTCAACCTGGAAATATAACCTTTCAAATTAATTCAAATAATCTTGAAGGAGGATTAAGTGTTTCTGATGAAGAAGTAACAAAGACCATAATTTTACTAGCTGAACAACTTAAAATAGTAGTGGAACCAGGTGGAGCAGTTGCAGCAGCTGCAGTATTAAATAATAAAATTGATATCAAAAATAAAAAAATTATAGTCATGATTTCTGGCGGTAATATCGATTTAAGTTTATTTAATAAGCTATAATGAATCAATCAAATTTAAAAAAATTACAAAATCTATTAAAAGAAAAAGATACCGATATATTTGTTATTAATAGAAGTGATGAATATTTAAATGAGTATATTTCTCCAAATGCAGAAAGATTAAATTTTATAACAAACTTTTCTGGATCTGCAGGAAGAGTAATTATAACACCAACAGATGCATTTTTGTATGTTGATGGACGATATACTTTTCAAGCAAATACTCAAATTAATGCCAAAGAGATTCAAACAAAACACTTTAATAACTTTTGGACAGATTTAGAAAAAATTTTATTAGAAAAAGAATTAAAAATTGCATTAGATCCAACTCTTCATTCAATTATAGAAATTGATAAAGTTGTTAAAATGTTAGAGAATTCAACATCTCAGCTCCAGCTAATAGATAAAAATTTTGTTGATTTAATATGGGAAAATCAACCAAAAACTCAGTATACAGATATATTTGATCATTCAACAAGTTTTGCTGGTCAGGGTAGACGTGAAAAATTAGATATTTTAAAAAAATTTTTAGATCAAAATAAAATTGATCATTACTTTGTTTCTGGGCTTGATAATATTGCTTGGCTATTAAATTTAAGAGCAGATGATATTAAATATACACCACTGCTTTATTCTTATCTTCTAATCTCAAAAAATAATAAACATTCTTTGTTTATTAAAGAGTCAGCAATGCCAGAATTACTAAAACAGGAAATCCAAACACTAATAAATATTAATAATATTGAAAACATCCGATCAATTTTTAATAACATTAATTCATC
>CABYRE010000018.1 GCA_902521325.1 uncultured Alphaproteobacteria bacterium | reverse complement strand
TAAACTTAGTGCTTCCTCGGGTACTGCTTTTGGAACACCATGTGCGGAAAAGATAACTGGTCTGCTTTTATCTTCAATCTCATCTAATTCTTCTACAAAAATAGCTCCCTGTGATTTGAGATTTTCAACAACAAATTTATTATGAACTATTTCATGACGAACATACACTGGCGCCCCATATTTTTTAAGAGCACCCTTGACCATTTCTATCGCCCTATCTACTCCAGCACAAAAACCTCGTGGTCCTGCAAGAAAGATATTAAGTTTTTTTGTCATTTAAATTTGCCAACATTAATTTCAGTTAATTAATAATACTATAGATTTTGCAAATCTTTTAATGTTAATTTCTTAATATTATATTCAAATATTTAGACTGATTAATCTACTTTTAATTCTTTAAAACAGAGTTAAATTCAGTAATAGATTCTTCAATTAATACAGACTTTTTATCCTTACTGAGATTTTGAAGTAGAATATTTCTTGTGGCCTCTAAAGCAACACTTGAAATATAATTTTTTATAGAGTTGTTGGTATCTCTTACTAATTGTTCAATCTTATTTTCAGCTAATATTTTTCTTTTTTCAATTTGGTCAGTTAATTTAGAAGTAGATATATTTTTCAGTTCAGCTATTCTTTTTTCAGATTCCAAATCAAGATTTTGTATTTCTTTTTCTACCTTAGTTTCTCTATCTTTTAATTCATCCAAAGCTTTTTGAGCTTCATTTTTTAAATTCTCAACTTCACCTATCTTATTTTTTATATCTTTTATTTGAGTATCTAAACTAGATGTAAGAATTTTTCGTACTGGATTAAAAATAGCTGCAATAAATAGAATAAAAGATACTGCAACCCAAAATTGTGGATCAGAAAACATTAATTAAAACTACCTTTATGTTTTTCAATAACTTTATTAATTTCATTGTCTGACAATTCTATATCTGTGATTTTTCCAACAGTCAGTTTTGTAATATTAGCTATTTCATTGTTAATATTTTCCATTTGATCATCTTTACTTTTTAAAATTTCTTTTTCTGCATCAGAAACTTTTTTTTCTAAGTCTTTATCAAGTGAAGAAAGTTGAGAAGAAACATCTTCTTGTAAAGCATTGATTGTTTCTTTAATTTTCTCATCTGTTTCTAGTTTAGCTTTATTGATTTGATCATTAATTTTTTTTTCAATTTCCATTGCCTGTTCTTGAAGCTCTTTTGCTGAAGATAAATTCTCATCTATTTTATTTTGTCTTTTCTCTAAAACTGTAGCTATTCTTGGAAGAGATACCCTCCATAAAAACACAAATAGAAAAGTAAAGAATACAGCTAACCAAAAGAGCTGTGAAACAAAAAACTCTGGATTTAATTGAGGCATTAATTAATTATTGTGTTCTATCCAAACAAAATAACTAATGCAATAACTAACGCGAAAAGTGCTATCGCTTCAACTAATGCGAAACCTAACATTGTCATTGTAAAAACTTCACCTCTTGCTGCCGGATTTCTTCCAACTGCTTGAATAAAAGATGAGAAAATATTCCCAATTCCAATACCTGATCCAATAACACCGATAACGGCTAGACCCGCTCCGATTACTTTTGCTGCTTCAATTTCCATAAGTCCTCCTATTTTAAATTAATGTAAATGATAAGCATCGTTAATATATAAACACGTCAGTATTGCAAACACATATGCTTGCAAAAAAGCAATTAAAATTTCTAATCCTGTTAAAGCTACAATGAAAGCTAAAGGAAAAACTCCTGTAAAAAATGGCATGGAAACAACAAAGCCCGCAAATACTTTTAGTAGTGTGTGACCAGCCAGCATGTTTGCAAATAATCTAACTGATAAACTTATAGGTCTTGATAAATAAGATATTACCTCAATAGGAATAAGCAGTGGATGCATGTAAAATGGTACGCCTGGTATGTAAAAGAAAGTAAAAAATTTAATACCATGGTTAATAAATCCAAGAATAGTTACACCAATAAATACAACTGCTGCTAATGCAAATGTTACAATAATATGACTCGTGAAAGTAAATTGGTATGGTATCATTCCGACCATATTTCCAATTAACACAAACATGAATAAAGAGAAAACAAATGGGAAATATCTTTTTCCATTTTCTCCTACTGTATCAGAGAGAAGCTGAGCGATAAAATTATACATCAATTCTGAAATAAGCTGCATCCTAGAAGGGATGATTGATCTTGTATTCACTGTTAAAGTTAAAAAAAAAGTAATTACTAAAACAGTAATCAGCATAGCAAAAGATGAATTTGTAAATGAAATATTATAGCCACCAAGTTCAATATTAGATATTGGATCTATTTCGAACTGTTTTAGTGGACTGTCTTTTGCGGCCATAATAGTTATTGAATATTAAAATTACCTTTGCTTTTCAATGCGACGCATTACACGATAAACGTTCAAAAATCCAGCTAATGCGCCAAATATGAAGAAAATAATTAACCCTATTGGTTTAGTATTAAAGTAATTATCCACAATAAGCCCAATTCCAACTCCAACAACTAGTGCAGCGATAATTTCTGTACTAATTTTAAAACCAAATCCAGCACCACTTTCTTTTTTTTTAATATTAGGTTCTTTATTTTGATTATCTAAATTATCAATTTTTTTACCTAATTCTTCTAAATTTTTATTTTTATAATTCATTTGTAGTATCTTGCTCTTTTATCTCGATTGCTTTTTCAAGATCAACAGAAACTAATTGTGATACACCTTTCTCAGGCATGGTAACACCAAATAATCTATTTACTCTTGCCATTGTCATTCTATGATGAGTTATAACTAAGAATTTTGTTGAAGAAGTTTTAGCTATTTCCTCTACTAATGAACAAAATCTATCAACATTAGTATCATCTAATGGTGCATCAACCTCATCGAGTACACAAATTGGAGCTGGGTTTGATAAAAATACAGCAAATAATAATGATAATGCAGTAAGAGCTTGCTCACCACCAGAAAGTAAATTTAGATTTTGTAATTTTTTTCCGGGAGGACTAGCAAATATTTCTAAACCAGCCTGAAGGGGATCTGATTCATCTGTAAATTTCAGATAAGCTTTGCCACCACCAAACAATCTAGTAAATAATTTTTGAAAATTTTCATTCACTATTCCAT
Source organism: uncultured Alphaproteobacteria bacterium (assembly GCA_902521325.1). Lineage (GTDB taxonomy): Bacteria > Pseudomonadota > Alphaproteobacteria > HIMB59 > CACPNW01. The sequence goes on along the minus strand of CABYRE010000018.1, from coordinate 19,031 downwards.
ATGCAGCAAGTAAACGTTGTCTACCTTCTGTATTAAGTGAATCAATTGCTTCTCTTAGTTTTGCAATTGCACTTAAAAGGTCACTTTGATCTTTCTTAATTGTATTTACTTTTTCTTCTAAATCTTTGGATTCTTGTTCTGCAAGAAGATTAACACCACCTAAACGTTCTTGCTCAGCAATTAGTCTTTCTAATTTTTTTTCTAAATCATCAGTCTCACTTAAAATTTTATTTGGATCTATTTCTCCAATATTGTAAAGTTCTTCTAGTTCTATACTCAATCTTTCTTTTACCTGAGTTGATAATAATTTAATTGCTTCATTAATCGTATTAATTTGACCTTCAGTTCTAATTCTCTCTTCTCTTAGTTCATTTAATTTAATTTCTTCTAATTTTAATTTCTTATTGATCTCATTAGAATTTTGTTCAGTTTGACGAAGTTGCTCGGCTATTTGCTCATAAGAACTCTTATTTTCATCAATCAACTTTTGTATCTTTAATTTTTCACTTGATACATCTTCAGGAACGGATTGGAGATTAGATAATTCACTAATTAATGTATTTTGCCTTGAATTTAGTTCTTCTATTCTTTGATTTGCTTTTGCAGAAATTTCATTCCATTGTTTTTCCTCTGCACTTAATTGTTTAATTCGTCTATTTTTTAATTGCTCTAATATTGTTTTAGTTGAATTATTTTGTTTACCTTTGGATACATATCCATCCCATCTCCAAATTTCTCCTAGTTTACTTACTAATATCTGTCCTGGTTTTAAGGTTTCTTGAACTTCTAAAACATTTTCTTTATTTTCTATTAAACCAACAAACTCTAATTTCTTTTTCAAATTATCTGGCGCTTTGATTAGAGAGGAAAATTTGATAATTTCTGAATTAAAGGAAGAATCTTCCATATCTAATTTTCTCCAAAAAATACTTTGTTCTTCATCGATAGATGCAATTAACTCATCTGAAAAAACTGCTGCAATTGCTTGTTCAAGACCATCTTCAAAGTCTAGATAATCAATTATTGGGTTATTATTATTTTTATTAGAAACATTTTCATTATTTAGATCATCATCAGTTTGAATAAAAAGATCACCTTGTTGTTTTAAAAGTATTGATTTTTCTTCTTGTACTCTTTCAAGATTTTGTTTTGCATCTTCAAACAAAAATTTTTCTCTATCAATATCATTTTTAATTTGCTCTATACGGACTTTTGTTTCGTCTACTGCAATATTTGCTCTTTCAATTTCTTTTTCTTGGTTTTCTAAACTAATTGAATATTTCTGCAGTTCACCTGCAACCTTACTTTCTTGTAGTCTAAGGTTTGGAAGGCTTTCTTGAACTTTTTCAAATTCTACATTTATTTGTGCAACAACTTGAGTTTGATCATTTACAATATTTGTCTCAGATTGAATTTTTTGATTAGCATTTTTTAATTTATCTTTTTCATTAATCCATTTTTTATAAAATAATCTTGCTCTTGCTTTTGTAATATCTTTTTGAATATACTTATATCTTTCAGCTTGTTTTGATTGCTTCTTTAATATTGTAAGTTGTTCGTCTTGTGCTTTTAATACGTCCTTTACACGCTCTAAATTATTTTCAGTAGCATTTAATCGTAATTCAGCTTCGTGCCGTCTTGAATGCAGACCTGTAATTCCAGCAGCTTCTTCGAGTAATGTTCTTCTTTGCTCTGGCTTAGCAGCGATTATAGCACCAACTCTACCTTGACTAACCATTGAGGTTGATCTAGCTCCAGTAGCAGCATCAGCAAATAATAATTGTACATCTTTTAACCGGACCTCTTTTCCGTTTACTCTATATTCGGATCCCTCACCTCGCCATATTCTTCTAGTGACTTCAATGGTATCACTTTCATTAAAAATACTAGGAGCTTTTCTTGCTTTATTATCTAAATCTATTGAAACCTCAGCAATATCCCATGCTGGTCTATAATCTGTACCATTAAAGATCACATCATCTAATTCGCTTCCTCTCATTTGTTTTGGAGAAAGCTCACCCATAACGAATCTAAAAGCTTCAACGAGATTGGATTTACCACATCCATTTGGCCCTACAATACCTGTCAAACCATTTTCAATCAAAATTTCTGTTGGTTCAACAAAAGACTTAAAGCCTTTGACTTTAAGGGTCCTAAAATTAATCATCAACTATTGTGATAATATTTTATCGATGATTTGTCTAAACTCTTTTATGTTTTTATTCCCGGAATAAAGTACTCCGTTAATAATGAATGAAGGGGTAGAACCTATTTTATATTCTCTCTGAGCTTCCATTACACTCTCAAGTAACTGATTCTCTAATTCAACATTACTTAAACATGCATCAAAGTCCTCTTGCAGCATACCACCACTTTGCATTATTTTGTATAACTCAGATTTTGTTTTGGAATGATCTCTATTAACCCAATTATTTTGGAGCTTATAAAGGCCATTCATGTAATCGTATCTCACATCTTCTGGGACACATCTTAAAATCATACTTCCAGCAAGAGCAGGATAATTAAATGGGAAATCACGAAAAATAAACTTAACTTTACCAGTATCTATAAACTCTTTTTTCAATTTTCCTAGAGTGTCATTATGAAAATCTGCACAATGACTACATGACATTGAAGCATATTCTATAATTGTGATTGGAGCATTGTCTTCTCCAATATAAAAATCATTATCTTTAACATCTAGTATTGAGTTTTCAGCTGCTTTAGCATTAATAAAAAGTAGTGCTAGTATAATAGAAATAAATAAAATTTTAATTTTCATTATTTGTCCTCAGTTGTAATTTTATTACCTAAATTTAATAGCGATTTTTTTAAATCGGAATTTTTAAATTCTTTAACGTTTTGATTAACAAATTCTATGTCATCTTTATCTATTTGTTTTTTCTTACTTTGTTTCATATGAGTATATTTAGGTATGTAATTTTGATGAATTCTCAAGTCTATAATAGCTTTATAGCCAAAATAAGTATTAATTTTTTCAATTATAGTGTCTTTAAAGTGTTGAAACTCAATTGCTGCTGCTGGGGCAACACTGACATTTAGATAATTTTTATATACTGTCTCACCTAAATCATTTTCAAAATCACGCACCCTTGAAACATTTAACGGCTCTGAATATTCTTTGAAATAACTGCCAGCAATTTCCGACCATTTGGAGTTAATTATAAATTCTGTACGATTATATTTAGAGGAAAATTTTCTATTAACCTTCCTCAGAGTATCGCCAATAGATTGTGGAACAAATGTTCTTTTTTGCTTTATATTTTTTTTGTCCATATGCATAAATAATTTATAGTACCTAAATATGAAAGCAATATGTTTAAACACGAAACACAAGTAATAAAGTTTTTGCTTCAATGGTATTCCGTGAATGCCAGAAATTTACCGTGGCGGAAGAAAAATCTAAATTTACCTGATCCATACTTTGTGTTTGTAAGTGAGTATATGCTCCAACAAACAACAGTAAATACCGTAAAAAACAAATTTAATGATTTTATCTTAAAATGGCCTTCACTAAATAAATTAGCGCAAACTTCAGAACCAAATATTTTAAAGTTCTGGTCAGGTCTTGGTTATTATTCAAGAGCAAGAAATTTATTAAAGTCTGCAAAAATAATTCATAAAAATTTTAAAAATAACATACCACAAACTTATGATGAACTCATCCAACTTCCTGGTATTGGAGATTACACTGCAAAAGCAATTCTTGGAATAGGATTCAATCAATCAGTTATGCCACTTGATGCTAATATTGAGAGAATTTTGGTTAGGTTATATGCTATCGATAAACCAATTAATAAAGTCAAAAATAAACTTAAAGATTTGGGAAAAAAATTCATCTCAGATAAATACTCCTCAAATCTAATTCAATCTTTTATGGATTACGGATCGGAGATCTGTCTTCCGAGAAACCCTAAATGCAATATTTGTGGAATTAATAAATTTTGCCAATCATATAAAAAAAATTTACAGCAAAAAATTCCTTTGAAACTAAAAAAGAAAACTATTAAAACCATAAAGTATACAAGAGCTTATGTAATTGTGAATGAAAAGAATGAAATCCTTGTGCGAAGTAGACCAAATAAAGGAATGTTGGCCTCCATGCTTGAAGTACCAAATGATGTCTGGGTTAAAAACAAGAAATTATTAACAACTGATCATGACATACAAAAAATAAAAACAAAATTACAATCTAAAGGTTCATTTGAATATTCATTTAGTCATTTTGATTTGGAAACAGAAATATTTTATGGTAATGTTAAAAAAGCAAAATTATCAAAAAGTAATTGGATAAAGAAATCATCTTATTCTAGCTCTAGAATGCCAACTGTTATGAAAAAAATAGTAGATATTGCAATATAATTTATGCAAAGAATTTTTTTGCATTCATAAAAATTTTATATCCATCGCCAAATTTTTTTGAAGTATTATTTTGCCAGTTGGGAACATGATAATGATAAAATGCTCTTTCTGGGTGAGGCATCATTGCAAGAACATTTCCATTCTTATTTGTTAGCGCAGCAATATCATCTTTAGATCCATTCGGATTAAAGGGAAACTGACCTTTTGCTAATTTTTTATGATGATCAATGTATTGCAAACCAATAAGATTATTATTTTTGATACTTTTTAGTAGATTAAAAGGTATCATGAATTGTCCCTCTTGATGGGCGACAGGCAACTTCAATGTGATAATATTTTTTAGCCATGGTGATTTATTGTTATTTACTTTTACTTCAACCCATCGACATTCATAGCTACCAGATTTATTTTCAATCATTGCTACTTCCGGATCTTTTTTATTTAGGCTTGGAACTAAACCAAGATTAACTAATATCTGGCATCCATTACAAATGCCTATGATTAATTTATCTTTTAGTGAAAAATCTATTAGCTGATCATACAAATTGGTCATAATTTTTTTTGCCATTGCATTTCCTGAACCTGTATCATCACCATACGAAAAACCACCAGGTATAGCGAATACTTGATAGTTATTAAGTTGTTTAGGATTTTGTATTAGATCATTAATATGAACAATTTTTCCTTTAAATCCTACTACTTCAAAAGCATGCAGTGTTTCATTTTCACAATTAATACCATAACCTGATAAGACTAATACGTTCATAACCCTTTAATATTTTGTTTATATGACTTAGCAAAATCAGAAATTTTACCTCTTATAATTTTTTTGATATCTTTAAACTCAATTACATCTGAGCCCGTACATTTACCAATAATTGTATAATAAGAAGCTTTAAATATTTTTTTAAAATTGGCTAACTTATTTTTTTTTATGGAAATAAGAATTCTACTTTGTGTTTCAGAAAATAAAAATTGGTCAACTGAGATTTTATTTTTTAGTTTTAAATCAATAGTTAAACCTTTCTTTGAAGATATTGCCATCTTTGTAACTGCAATTCCAATTCCACCCAAATCTATTCCAATTGCAGAATTTATAATTCCGAGTTTATTAGCTTTTTCAAAATTTTTATATGTTCGAAGTGCATCCTTGCTATTTACAACTGGATTTTTTGTTTTTTCATGACCTATAATTTTGGAATAAACACTACCCTGTAATTCATTACCGGTATTTCCTAAAACTAAAAGTATATCACCATCATCTGGTGTTATTTTTGTTAAGTGTGAAATTTTATCTACCACTCCAATAGAAGAAATCAGCAATGTTGGAGGTATTGATATTTTTACTGATTTTCCATTTTTATCAAAACCTTTAAAATCATTAAACATACTATCTTTTCCTGAAATAAAAGGTGTTTGGTAAGCAACTGCATAATCATAACAAGCATTTGCCGCTTCTTTCAATTGATACAACCGATCAGGTTCATCCGAGCTGCACCAACAAAAATTATCAAGAATTGCAATTTTTTTTGAGTTGGCACCACTTACAATTAAATTTTTATATGCAGTATCAATAGAGCACCCAGCCATATCATAAGGATTTATTTCGGCGTATTGAGGATAAGCAGCTTGAGAAAGAGCTATTGATTTTTCATCACCGAATAGAGGTTTGATAGCCGTAGCATTTCCAAAAACTCTGCCTTCGCCTTGTAATGGTTTTATAATAGAGGTAGCTTGTACTTCGTGATCATATTGTGTGGCTATAAATTCTTTTGATACAATATTTGGACTAGAGAGAAGTTTATGTAACTTATCTATCAAAGAACTTTTTTTAATTATTTTTTTCTTTTCTTTTTTAATTTTTGGATAAGATGTTTTTAAATTTAATTTAGGATAACCTTCATGAAGAAATTCCATATCTAAATTGAGAATTTCAGTTTTATTATATTTTACTATAGCTTTTTCTTTTTTAATAAACTTACCAATTATTGTTGCTTCCACACCTCTTGCATTAAATCTCTTTATAACTTTTTTTACATTCGCCGGAGGTACTGCTAGTGTCATTCTTTCTTGCGATTCAGAAATCCAAATCTCCCAAGGATATAAACCATTATATTTGAGAGGAACTTTTTCAAGATTAACTATAAAGCCACCGCTCTCTTTTGCCATTTCTCCTATTGATGATGATAATCCTCCTGCTCCATTATCTGTTATACTTGAGTAAATATTTTCATCTCGCAATTCTCTAATGATGACATCAGACATTTTCTTTTGTGTTATTGGATCACCAATTTGTACGGCAGAGACTGGACTATTAGGATCTAATTCTTCTGATGAAAATGTTGCACCGTGAATACCATCTTTTCCTACTCTACCTCCAACCATTATTATAATATCCCCTGGATTAGCTTTCTTCTTATGCGATAATTTTCCTTTAATTTTTTTTGGAATAATCCCTACTGTTCCACAAAATACAAGAGGCTTTCCTGCAAACCGGTCATCAAAATACATATTACCTTGAGGAGTAGGAATACCTGAACAATTTCCTCCAACTCTAACACCACTAATAATACCCTTCGCAATAAAATTTGCTGGAAGCATTGGATCCTTATTATTTTTTTGACGATACAATTGATAATTTTTATTCGGGTCTGCCAAATAATATGCATACGTATTTGCTATAGGTTTTGCCCCTTTTCCAAATCCAAGACAATCCCTATTAACACCAACAATTCCAGTGATTGCACCACCAAACGGATCTAAGGCTGAAGGTGTATTATGTGTTTCAACTTTATGACAAATAGTCCAATCTTTATTAAATTCTATTCCACCCGCATTATCAGTAAAAAGAGAAACACAAAAATTATCTTTTCTTAATTGAATAATTTTTTCAGTAGCGCCTTTTATGTATTTTTTAAATATACCTTCTTGAATATCATCAATTTTTGCTGAAAATATTTTGTGTTTACAGTGTTCTGACCACGTCTGTGCTAATGTTTCTATTTCTACATCAGTTGGTTTACGTTTTATAGTGTAAAAATAATTTCTTATGGCTTTTAAAGATTCTAGATCTAAGCCAAGTGTTCCTCTTCTAGATTTATCATTTTCTTCAATACCAAGTTTACCAATGAGACTGAGCCGGTAATCAGAAATATCTAAATTAATTTCTTTTTTACTATATTTTTTTTTCGGTAATTTTACTTTTTCTATTTTAAACTTATTTTTTTTAAAATTATTTAAATATTTTTTAAATGGATAAATCTTAATTGTTTGAATTAAGGGATTTGCTTCATTTTTGGATATTTTGGTAATATCTTCTTTTCTTCCTTTTATTAAAATAATTTTTGTTGAACCAAGTTCAAAGCTTTTAAAACTACTTTTTAGATTATCTTTGATTATTTCTTTTACAGTTGTAGCTATATTATCAGTTACACCTGGTAAAAATTTTATTTCTACAACCCAATTGAAATTACTATAACTAGATAAAATCTTATTTACATTTTTTTTAGTTAATATTGTTTGCGAAACGTCATTAGAAATAAGTTTACTTATTTTAGTAAACTTTTGATAATCAAGATTTGTCGAAAAGAAATATCCATCTATAATTTTGATGGATTTATTATTATGTTCTTTTTGTAGTGAACTTTCTTTACCTGTCTTCTCAATGGAGAGAATTTGAATTGTATTTGTCATTATGAGTACGAATCAACTTAATTTACTATATTAATAGTTTACTCGTTAACGATTCGTTTAAAACTAATTAAATATGACAACATATAAAGAAGCAGGTGTTGATATAGAAAATACAGATGCCCTTGTTGAAGATATTTCTGAGCTAAGCAAATCAACAAACAGAAACGGAAATTTTGATAAAATTGGCGGATTTGGTGGGATTTTTGATCTTAAAAATTGTGGATATGAAGACCCTTTATTAGTGTCTGGAACAGATGGCATAGGGACAAAAATATTACTAGGGATTGAAACTGAAATTTTAGATGGTTTGGGTCATGATCTTGTTGGTATGTGCCTTAATGATATTCTTTGCCACGGTGCAGAGCCATTATTTTTTTTAGATTACTATGCTTCTTCCAAGATTGATAAAAATTCTTTTTTAAAAATTATGAAAAGCATCACTGAAGCTTGCAAGATAAATAATTGCTCTCTTATTGGTGGTGAAACAGCAGAGATGCCTGGGCTCTATAAAAAAGATGATTTTGATTTTGCTGGATTTTGTGTTGGTGCAGTAGAGAGAAAAAAAATTCTACCTAAAAGAGATGTCATGAAAGAAGATGATCTTCTATATGGGATTAGATCTTCAGGTTTTCATTCAAATGGATATTCTCTCATTAGAAAGGTTTTAAAAGATAAAAATATAGATCTACATAAAAAAACAGAATTTAAATCATCTTATGAAACAAATGCAGCAGCCTTAATGGCTCCAACAAAATTATATTTTCCTTTTTTAAAAAAAATTTTAACAACAAATCTTATCAATGGTATTTCGCATATAACAGGTGGAGGTATTATTGGTAATGCACCAAGAATGCTTTCTGAAAATTTATCAGCAAGGATTGATAAAAAATTTATTTGTGATGAAGAAATTTTCCAATGGTTTCAAAGTTTAGCTAACATTTCAGATCAAGAAATGTTGAATACCTTTAATTGTGGATTAGGTTTGATAATGACTATTTCAAAAAATAATTACAAAGAATTTGAACAATTAAAAAAAGAAGAAAATATAGATATTTTTGAAATTGGGAAAATAGAAGTTAACAAATCATCAAGGTGCACAATTAGTTGAAAAAATTACAAGTTGCTATTTTCATATCGGGAAGAGGTTCAAATTTAGAATCACTAATACAATCATCAGTTAAAAAACAAAGTTTAGTAGAGGTTCAATTAGTAGTCTCTAATAACTCCAAAGCAAAAGGTTTAATTATTGCAAAAAAAAATAAAATTCCATTCATACATTTTATTCCAAGAAAAAATTTCGAAAACAAAGTCATGAAGTATCTAAAAAATATAGATATCATTTGCTTGGCTGGTTTTATGCAAGTTTTAGACTCAAAATTTGTAAGGAAGTGGCGATTGCGATTAATCAATATTCATCCATCTTATCTACCAGCTTTCAAAGGGTTAAATGCACAGGATCAGGCCATAAAGGCTAAAGCAAGCTATTCTGGTTGTAGTGTTCATTACGTTAGCGCTAAAATTGACTCTGGAAAGATTATATTGCAAAAAAAAGTAAAGATTTTGAAGAAAGATAATACCGAATCACTCTCAAAGAAAATATTGATAGAAGAGCATAAGGTTTATCCAAGAGCATTACAGATGGTTGCAAAAACACTTTTTACAAGACAATAGCAAGATGAAAAATAGACTACATTTCCTTAAAAAATTAGAAATAGGGCAATCTCATTTTCCAAGATTTCATGAGGAGTGTGGAGTTTTTGGAATAAGTGGAACTAAAGATGCAGCAGCCTTAACAGCTCTTGGTTTACATGCCTTACAACATCGTGGTCAAGAAGGTTGTGGAATAGTAAGTTATGATGGTAATTCTTATCATTCAGAAAGAAAATTTGGATTGGTAGGAGATAATTTTACAAAAAAACAATCACTAGAAAAATTAAAAGGAAAAATTGCTATCGGACACAATCGTTATTCGACAACAGGCGGTGAAACGATAAGAAACATACAACCTTTTTATGCGGACCTTCATGGAGGAGCGATTAGTATTGCTCACAATGGTAATCTTACTAATGCACTCTTGCTAAGAGAGCAAATGGTACGTGAAGGGGCAATATTTCAAACAACATCAGATACTGAAACTATTGTCCAACTTGTTGCGCGTTCAAAAAAGAAAGATATTCTAAATAAAATCATTGATGCTTTAATGCAAATTCAAGGTGGTTACGCTTTATCAATTGTTGCTAATGGCACACTGATTGGCGCGAGAGATCCTTTAGGTATTCGGCCTCTTGTTTTAGGTAAATTTAAAAATGCATTTATACTTGCTTCTGAAACTTGTGCTTTAGATATTATTGGTGCAAAATTTATCCGCGAAATTGAAAATGGTGAAGTTGTAATAATTAAAGATAATAAAGTTGAGAGTAGAAGACCATTCCCAAAAAAACAAATAAAGCCATGCGTTTTTGAATATATTTATTTTTCGCGACCAGATAGTATTTTAAAAAATAAAACCGCCTATGAATATAGAAAAAATTTAGGAACATACTTAGCAAAAGAAACTGATATTAAACCTGATGTAGTTGTCCCAGTTCCAGATTCTGGTGTTCCTGCTGCACTTGGCTTTAGTCAAGAATCTGGCATTCCTTTTGAGTTAGGATTAATACGAAATCATTATGTGGGTAGGACATTTATTGAACCAACTCAGCAAATTAGAAGTTTAGGTGTTAAGTTAAAATTAAATCCAAACCAAAGTTCTATTAAAAAAAAGAAAGTTGTTTTAATTGACGACTCATTGGTTCGAGGAACAACATCCACTAAGATAATAAAAATGCTCTATGATTTTGGAGCGAAAGAAGTCCATATGCGTATTGCTTCACCAGCCATTAAATATCCTGATTTTTATGGAGTTGATACTCCTACGCAAGATGAATTATTGGCAGCAAATAAAAATTTAGAGGAAATGCGTAAATATATTGGAGCTAAATCATTAAAATTTTTATCATTAGATGGTTTGTATAAAGCTCTTGGATATGATGGTAGGGATAATGATAATCCTCAATTCACAGATCATTATTTCACAGGAGAGTATCCTATTAGGCCTTTAGATTACTTGAACGACGAAAGTTTAAAAAAACTATCATTTTTAAGTCTTGCTTCAAATAACTAATAAATGAATTATCTTTTTTCATGAATGTACTTGTAATAGGTAATGGTGGAAGGGAGCACGCCCTATGTTATGGTATAAAACAATCTCCAAATTGTTCTAATTTATATTGCATACCAGGTAGTGATGCTATCAGTAAAATTGCTTCATCGATAAATACAGATGTTAATGATCAAAATGCTATTCTACAATTTTGTGTAGAAAGTAATATTGATCTTGTGGTGATTGGTCCTGAGTTACCTTTAACTAAAGGTTTATCAAACCTCTTAATGAACAATTCTATATTAGTTTTTGGTCCTGGTCAGATGGGAGCTGAGCTAGAAAAATCAAAAAAGTTTACAAAAGATATTTGTAAAAAATTAAATATTGCAACAGCTGCTTATGACGTATTTGACAACTATGATGATGGCTTAAATTTTTGTCAAAACCAATCCTATCCTCTTGTTATTAAAGCTGATGGTTTAGCAGCAGGAAAAGGAGTCATTATTTGTCAAACAAAGGAGGATGCAAAAGATGCACTGATTAAATGTTTTAAAGATAATTCTTTTGGTGATGCTGGTTCAGTTGTTGTTATTGAGGAGTTTTTAGTTGGTGAAGAGATAAGTTTATTTTCACTTGTTGATAAAAATGGATTTGTGTTACCACTTACTACAGCACAAGATCATAAAAAAATCTTAGAAGGAGAAAAAGGGTTAAACACTGGTGGTATGGGAGCCTACACACCTGTTCCTTCTATTTCATCAAATAAAATGAATAAATTATCCAAAACATTTGTTGAGCCTATTATTCAACATCTTGCTGAACAAGGTATCAACTATCAAGGAATGTTTTATGCAGGATTAATTCTAACAGATAAAGGTCCAAATTTACTCGAAATTAATGTTCGTTTTGGCGATCCTGAAACACAAGCAATTATTCCACTATTAGAAACAGATTTATTAGAACTCCTTCATGCTTCGGCGATAGGCACTTTAAATAAAATAGAGAAAATTAAGTGGAAAAATGATTATGCCATGACAGTAGTGATGGCTGCTAACGGCTATCCTGAGGATTATAAAAAATTGACATCAATTAATAATTTGGAAAATCTTTCTTTAACAAAAGATGAGTATCTGTTTCATGCAGGAACAATGCTTAAAGAAAACAAATGGCTCTCTAATGGTGGGCGCGTATTAAATATCTCTAGTACGGGTAAAGATTTAAAAACTATTAGAGAAACTATTCATGAAGTAATCAATCAAATTAATTGGGATGAGGGATATTATCGAAAAGATATTGGTTGGAGATATATTGATGAGTAATTCATTTTTAGTTGAAGGAAAAACAAAAATTATTGAGAAAACAAACGATCAAAATATCATTCGAATTGTAACAAAGGATTTTTTAACAGGCGGGGATGCAGCAAAGAAAGAGGAAATTAAAGATATTGGAATTCAAAAGACAAAACAAACAAGTAATGTTTTTAGCATGCTAACCAAGGCAGGGATTGCAACATCATTTATTGAGCAAGATTCTCCAAATAGTCTTTTAAGTTATAATTGTAATATGCTTCCTTTAGAATTTGTAGTGAGACGTTATGCATGGGGAAGTTATTTAAGTAGAAACACTCAATTTTTAAAAGATAAAAGTAATCCTCATCAATTTGAAAACTTAGTTTGGGAAATATTTCATAAACAAGCTGTTGTTATCCCTCCTCATGTTGGAGAACCCATTCAAATGGATGAGAGTGAAGCGAGAAGACAATTTTTAAGAGATGGAAAATGGGAAGAGGGTGTATTTACGGATCCTTTTGTAAAAACTGGAGAAGAGTGGGAATTATTTTCTGCCAAGCAACCTATTACAAGCAAAAATTTGATGAAAACAAAAAAATTATTGTCTGATAAAGAATTAGAAATAGCTATTAATGGAATTATTCTTCCTAGTTTTGAGCTTATTGAAGATAAATGGAAAACTATTAAGACAATTGATGGTCCTATACATTTAGTAGATATAAAGTTTGAACTTGGTTTTAAAGTATCAGATAATTCTTTAGTTTTATCTGATGTAGTTGATAATGATAGTTGGCGAATATGGCCAGGAGGAGATCCAACCAAACAATTAGATAAACAATCTTTTCGTGAAGGAGAGGATTTAGTAAATGTTGCCAATAAATATCAATTGGTAACAAAGTTAACCAATCAATTTAATTAAAATTAACAAATTATTTTTCAATAATCGTTATATGACCCATTTTTCTTTTATTTTTAATTTCTTTTTTTAAATAATCATAAAAAAACTCATTATTCTTAAATGTTTTATTTCGATAAGGCGTTATATCATCACCAATTAAATTAATCATTTTGGCATTATACAATTTTTTTGTCTTAATCTTATCTAGGCCGCATACCGCTCGTACATGATTTTCAAATTGACTAATATTATGTGAGTTCATTGTAAGATGCCCAGAATTATGAACACGAGGAGCAATTTCATTCGCATATAAATTATCATCAGCATCAATAAAAAATTCTACACATAACGTTCCAATGTAATCTAGTTTTTCTACAACTTTTTTTGCCCACTCAATTGATTTTGATCGTATATTATCAGGAATATCACTTGGTATTGTTGAATATTTTAAAATTTGGTCTTCATGAACATTCTCAATAGGATCATAGATCTCATAACTATTTTGATCATAACGCGTAATTACTACTGAAATTTCTTTTTTAAGATGAATGAGCTTTTCTAAGATATATTCTTTTGTAAAATCAATCTCATTCGTAATATCATCTATAGTGTTTAATTTATACTGACCTTTACCATCGTATCCTAACGTTGTGGTTTTTAACAAACCAGGAAGCAAGTCTAGATTTTCATTTAAATCTTTTTCATTTTTAACAGTCATATATTTTGTTGTTGTTATATTATTGTCATTTAGAAAATTTTTTTCTGTTTCTCGGTGTTGAATGAGTTGATTAATTTCTGGTTTTGGTAAAACTTTTTTCTTTTCATTAATTTTTTTTAATATTGCAAAGGGTATATTTTCAAATTCATATGTAACAAGATCAATTTCATTAATAAAATTATTTATTGTTGTATCATCATCATACTGACCAAAAATAAATTTAGTAGCAAAGTGTTTTGCAGGTGCATCAGGATCATCACTCAATATGACAGTTTTAATATCTATTTTTTTTGCAGCATCTGCTAAGAGACTTCCTAATTGTCCACCACCGATAATGCCAAGTGTGGGTTTGTTCATGACTTATGGTTTTTGTTTAACAGCTTTTGATTGTTTACTTCGATAATTTTTTAAATTTTTCTTTATCTCTTTATTTGAAAGAGCAATAATAGATGCTGCATATAAACCGGCATTCATTGCTCCATCCTCACCAATTGCAACACTGCCGACAGGAATGCCTTTTGGCATTTGTACTATTGATAATAAACTATCTAATCCTTTTAATTTACGACTTTCTACTGGTACACCGATTACAGGTATAGTTGTCAATGATGCAATCATTCCTGGTAAATGTGCAGAACCTCCTGCACCGGCAATAATGACAGAAATATTATTATCTTCAGCTGCTTTAGCAAATTTAAACATTCTCTCTGGTGTACGGTGTGCAGAAATAATTTTGGTTTCAAACTTAACTTTAAGTAATTTTAAAATTTTTTCACAATTTTTCATTGTAGCATAATCAGACTTACTACCCATTACGATTGCTACCTTATGTTTTGTTAATGCTGACCTCATTTTTATTTTATTGTATCAATTCAATAATGATTCGATACATTATTACATAATGACATCGTGAACATTACTTTCGCGTGCTCCTGCTTTAGAAATAAATACAAATTTACAATTGCCTTGCATTTTTATTATCGTTTTATGACCAGTGTAACCCATAGAAGACTTTAAACCACCAACAAGTTGATACGCTACATCTTCTATTTTACCTTTGTATGGAACCATCCCTTCAACACCTTCTGCTACTAATTTTTTTGCATTCTTTGTTTCTTCTTGGGAGTATCGATCAAAAGATCCTTTTTGCATTGCTCCTACAGAACCCATACCTCTATAAGATTTAAATTTTTTACCCTTAATCGTTAATAATTTTCCTGGTGATTCTTCAGTGCCAGCAAATAAAGAACCTATCATGCAAGCACTTGCACCACCAGCTATAGCTTTTGCAATATCACCTGATGTTTTTATTCCTCCATCTGCAATTACAGGTATTTTAAATTTTTTAGCGACTTGAAATGTTTCCATTACAGCTGAAAGCTGAGGAATACCAACACCCGTTACTACTCTTGTTGTGCAAATAGAACCCGGTCCAATACCTACTTTAATTGCATCTACACCAGCACTAATTAAATCTGTTGCAGCTTTTTTCGTAGCAATGTTCCCAACTATCAGAGGAGTTTTCTTTAAAACTTTTTTTTGCTTTTTCAATAAACTGTAAAGTTGTTTTTGTGTGCGCATGAGCAACATCAATAAAGACTATATCAACACCAACTTTTAATAATTCTAATAGTCGCAAGTACGCATTATTTTCAACACCAATAGCACCCCCTACAGCAATCTGTTTATTAGAATTAATTACAGCCTTTTGAAATTTTTTTAAATTAACTTTAAAGCCATGAACTTTCTTAACTTCACTTGCTTGTTTATCAATTGGCATATTACGGTGAATAACACCTAGACCACCATTTAGTGCCAAATTAATAGCCATCTTGTTTTCCGTCACTGTGTCCATGGCAGCAGAGAGTATTGGAATATGTAATTTTACTTTCCCAATCGTAATAGAAGTATCTACGTCTTTTGGTTTAATTTCTGAATACGCTGGTGAGAGTAGAACATCATCAAAAGTAACGGAATAATTAGTATTTATCTGGTAGGCCATTTCCAACAATATTTAATTTATATCGATTTGTTAAGTAAATAGTTCATATTTTAAAATTAAAAGGGAATTTTTTTGAAACTTAGTTGAGTTAATAAAAAATTTAATATTTAATTATATTATGAAATATATTTTTTATAATTACCCTGGTTTTAATCTTTAATTCAGCAAATGCTTCAGATCTTAAAGATGGTAGATTTTTTGAAGACCAGCCAGATACAAATGATGATTACCAAATCCATTTTATTTATATGCTTGATATAAATGGAAAAGACAATGAGTTAGACATTAATGGTGAATTGGAAAAAATAATTGAAGAAATGAATCAGAAAATGTTTGAGCTAACCGGCAATAAACAGAAATATAAATTAGATTATAGGCAAGATGGTAAATTAGATATTTCTTTTGTAAGACTTGATAAGAAAGGCACAAAAAAAGGATGGAATAATAATTATCCAGATTATTTTATTCAAAATCTTGGTTTTAATAATCCAAAAAAATTATATTACTCATTTGTTGATAGCTTTACACATAGGGATGGTGGGCAAATGGGTGTTCACTCAGGTTATACATTTATGAAGAGAGCTGGCTCCAGAGAAGATATTATAAAAATTACAATTCACGAATTACTTCATGGTAACGGTTTTTCATGGAAATGTACGAAAGGAAATCGAAACGGCCATGTTAGTGGCCCTAGTGTTCTAAGTAATGAAAACAATCAGTATATTCTTGGTAAAATGATTTATGAACATGGTGATGAAAGTTGTCCTGATTTGAAAGACTCAGTTTATATGGCGCCAACGTCTAATGATCCATATGATCCATTGCCTATGGTCTGTCATTTAGCAGAAAGATCAGGTAGGGCTCATGGAGGATCTTATGGTTTTGAAGATGATTGGCCAGAAAAATATAATCATAAAAAGTTTAACAAAATAAAAAAAAATTCTTATTGGTGTACATATAAGTTATCAGAATATGCTGAAACTAATTGGTTTAGAGAGTGGAAGTAAATATTTTTAAAAAATACTTATTTTTTTTCAATATTAGATTATAAATAACTATGCGTTTAGTAATATTTTTAACAACTTTTGTTATTTCTTTTAATGTTTTTGCCGGAGATGAAGAAAAAGTTAAACAAGGACTAGTTGAAAGATTTACCTCTGGATTATCTGAAGCTGTAGAAAATATATTAGATGGTGAAGGCGATACCCAGGTTCGCATTGATATGGGAGAGGATTACAAGCCTGAGTTTTCTATTGTTACAGTAAGACCAATAGCTATACATCATAGTGTTGATGCAACCTTTATCCAATTACAATTAAGTGATCACAAAATTAGAGGTGATAGTAGATTAGCTGGAAATATTGGAGTTGGTTATAGAAAGTTATCAGATAGTAAAACTTCTATGACAGGCGCAAATGTTTTCTTTGATTACGATGAAAAAGGAAATGCTAGAGCTAGTGTTGGGGTAGAGCTTCGATCATCTGCTTTTGATGCTTTAGCAAATTATTATTCTGCAATAAGTGGAGGTAAAACTGTTGGAGATTATACTGAAAGAACACTTGATGGTTATGATATTAGTGTTGTTGGTCAAGTCCCATATATTCCATGGGTAAATGTAATTGGTAAATCATATAGATGGGAAGCTGAAAAAAATTCAAAAAATTCTACAGGTGAAACACTTAGTTTAGAAATGACATTAACACCAAATTTGATAGCAGAAGTAGGTTTTGATGATAATAATATTAATGGAACAGATAACTTTGCAAAAATAACTTTTATTTATCCACCAAGAGAAACACCAACTGCTGCCACAGAATTTGTCAGTGAAAGAGCATTTGTTCAATTTGATATGAGTACAGAACTACTTAGTATTGTTAGAAGGAGTAACAAACAAGCCATTGAGTCAGAAGGTACTGGTGTAGTAATAACGAGGTTAGTCGAATGAAAATTATAATATATGTTATTTCACTATTATTTTGTCTTAATTTTTCTTTTCATGCTTTTGCAGAACTTGGTGAAGCAACAGTTTATAAAGTTACATTAACAAAAATAGAACTGTGTACTGCAGCTCCACTTGCTAGTAAGACTGACACAACTTGCACAGGTGCTACAACAGTTGGAACTGGGAATAAAACTTTTGATGTTGCTTCTGTAACAGCTGGATCAGAGGTAGGATCATTTGTTTCAACCTCTGGACTTCCAATTGGTACTACCTTTACCCATGCTAAACCAACTTTATCGAGAGAGTTTACAATGAAAGGTTATGTAGAAGCAGACAGTAATTGTTGGTGTAGAACGGAGTCAGATTCTACTTATAATTCTACGACTGGTAAATATAAATCTTTGCAGTATGGAGTATGTGAAGCTAGTGAAGCTGATGCTTCTGCTAATGCAGAGGAAAATGTATTTTATTTACAGACAGATACAACAGGAGGTGGAACAACAATTTGTGCAAATGCAGCTTGTGATAGCGGATCGAATCAAACAACAAATTATACAAAAGATATAACAAGTCTAACTGGCAAATACGGGTTAGCAATGGATAACCCAGATGTCAATACTGATACTTTTACCCAAATTTATAATTTAGAATCTAGTTACACAGTTGGATTAATTGCTCCTAAAATTGATATTGGGTTTGGAACATCCACAAGCCTTTATGCTAGTGAGTGGACAGATGGATCTTGTTATATTGATGCGTATTATGTAAAATCAACTACGACTATCTCTGAATAAATTTCTCTAAATTTTATATTCAAAGTTTTGTGTTGTAGGGTTAATTTTAATTAATCTTGCACCATTTCTTATATGATAATGTGTTGCCACAGGTGTTAAAGGAGAAAGGGTAACAATACTTTCAAATTGGTCTTTTGATTTGATATAATTTTGTAATTCCTTCATAATTT
>CABYRE010000017.1 GCA_902521325.1 uncultured Alphaproteobacteria bacterium | reverse complement strand
CTATTTAAGGATTGAAAAAATAATCGGGCCGCAAATGGTGTATTTAGAAGTATATGGGCAATTAAAATTGCTTTTATTCCAAAAATTGTCTCTATTGATAAATTCTCGTACAAATTAAAATATGAGTTATAAAAACCATTATTTCCAAAGAGTTTAATAACTGCAAACACAATTAAGATTGTTGGTATCACAAAGCAAAAACCACAAAGAGAAATGATAAATTTAATAATTTTTAAATTCTTATGTCTATTTAATGCTAATGCAAATGGAATAGCTAAAAAACAACTTAATAGTGCTGAAATAAAAGCCTGATATAATGAAAAATATATTAAACGATGTGTATATGAATTTTGAAAAAAATTATAAATATTGTATAAATCAAAGTTGATTTTTGAAAAAATACCTATGAAAGGTAATAGGATAATTAATCCAAAAAAAAATAATACTGAATAATTATATTTATAATACAATTTATTTATGAGGCATTAAGCCACTCATCAATCCATTTTTCTTTATTCTTATTAATTTCTTTTGGATCCATTTGAATAAAGTTAGGAACATCTAGTTTATTAAATGCTTCAGGTAAATCTTTTATATTAGTAACAGGGTACATAATATTTGTTGATGGTATGACTGATTGAAATTCTTCTGATAACATAAAGTTAAGAAATTTATTTGCTAAATCTTTATTTTGTGAATTATTTAAAATGCCTGCAAATTCAATTGTTATATAATTTCCTTCTTCAAAAGTTGTAGCAAGAATATCATACCTTTCTTCAAACATTATATGTGCGGCTGGAGATGTAGTATAACTTAATACCATGTCAGCTTCTCCTGCCATAAAAAAATTATAATAGGCATCTGTCCAACCTTTGGTAACGGAAATAATTTTTTTATTTAATTTTTTCCATTCATCTCCAGCTTTATCTCCATATAATGCTTTCATCCAAGTTAATAATCCTAATCCAGGGGTAGAGGTTCTTGGGTCTTGAATTACAATTCTAGCATTAGTAGAATTAATTAACTCGTCCATTGATTTTGGTGGTATTTCTAAATTTGCTTTATTATACACAAAAGAAAAGTATCCATAATTATATGGAACAAATTTATTACTTTCCCATTTTAATGGTAAATTAATTAAGTTGTTTATGTCTTTGATATTATGAGATGTAAAAAGCTCAGATTGTTCAGCTAAATCAAATAAATTCATATCAAGACCTAAAACTATATCTGCCTTAGAAGTATCACCCTCTAAAATAACTTTATTCAACAATGTTGCAGCACTGTCTACAGCAACAAAATCTACATCTGCATTATATTTTTCTTCAAATACTTTTTCAATTATGGGTCCAGGACCCCACTCTGAAACAAAAGAGTCATAGGTATAAATAGTTAGTTTCTCAGCATAGATTGAGAAAGAGATAAATAAGGTAGTAAAAAAAATTGGTAATGTTTTCATTTTTCCTCCGCTGGCATTATCCAGATCAGGTTATAAGGGTATAAATCTCAGCATTTAAGCACCCCTAAAATCATTATAATAAATATTATTTTAGAAAACAAACATAAAAGAATTGTTTTTAGCTTATTTATGAATATAACAAATTTTTTTCGGGGAGTAGCGCAGCCTGGTAGCGCACCTGGTTTGGGACCAGGGGGTCGAAGGTTCGAATCCTTTCTCCCCGACCATTATTTCATTTTCTTCTTTAAAATTATCATATTTGCTTTAGTAAAAATTTTATGGATTTGAAACTTATATATGGCAACATGAGAGCTCTTTGTGAGGCTCCCCAGATGATGCTTCATTATGCAGATATTCCCTATGAATACAAAATGGTATGGGATCATTATGGAAGTAGCTGGGCAGAAGTTAAAAAGGATATTGTTTTTAATAGATTACCAATTTTAATAATAAATGAAGATAAATATCTTTGGCAAAGCAATACAATTATTCGATATCTCTCTAATTTAACAAAAACAAAACCTTCCGATGAATTTCAATTGGCGTACTGTGATGCTGTCTTTGAATCAACTCATGAAATGTTTTCTCCTTTGAATCCAACTATAAATATGACTTTTGGTGAAAAATATATTTCTAATAAAAAGAAACTTTTAGAAGATATTTTGCCAAATTCTTTAAATAATTTTGAAAAACTTTTACAAAATAGTTCAGGTAACTTTTTTATAAGCAATGATCCATATTACTGTGATTTTAATGCTTATCATCATTTTTCAATGTGCCTAATATTAGATAGAAATATTTTCTCAAATTTTCCAAATTTAAAAAAATTTATTAATAATTTTGAAAAACTTAATAATATTAAAAATTATTTAGATAGTAGACCAGAGTTGGTAGAACTTGGAAAATCACCTCATTTTCTTATTGATGGAAAAAAAATTCCTACTGGTTTAAACCCAAATAAAAAGTATTAATTTATTTTGATTTTTTATGTTTAATTTTTACTCTACTGCAGGATTAATTTTTGGTAATGAAACTTCTCTTAATTCTTGTAGCCAGATTATCGATATACTGGGTAAAAATATATTTGTAGTTTCTGATAGAGGTCTGACTGAATTAGGCTTGCTTGAGCCAACAATTAAAAAACTCAAAAAAAATTGTAAAGTTAAAATATTTAATGATGTTGAGCCTGATCCATCAAAAAAAATATTATTAAATGCATTTAGTGATGCAAGAGAATTTCAATCAACTGGAGTTTTAGGTTTTGGTGGAGGATCATCTATGGATGTTGCAAAGCTTGTATCTTTACTTCTTGGATCAAATCAGCATATCGAAACAATATGGGGTGTTAATAATGCAAAAGGCCCAAGACTACCGCTTGTACTTATTCCTACAACAGCAGGAACTGGATCAGAAGTTACACCAATTTCAATAATTACGATGGATGATAAAGAAAAAAAAGGAATTTCTTCTAAATTTATATTACCTGATCTTGCAATTTTAGATCCATTGTTAACAACTAATTTACCCACTAATATAACTGCATCAACCGGAATTGATGCAATGGTTCATGCAATTGAAGCTTTTACATCTATAAATTCTAACAATAATCCTGTTTCAAAAATGTTATCTATAGAGGCACTCAAGCTTCTTGGCTCATCAATTAAAACTGCTGTATTTGATGGACATAATATAAATGCAAGATCAAATATGCTACTTGGATCAATGCTAGCAGGTAAAGCATTTGCAAATTCTCCAGTAGCAGCAGTACATGCTTTGGCATATCCCATAGGAGGTCTATTTAATATTTCTCATGGACTTTCAAACTCTTTAGTTCTTCCAAGTGTTATGAAATTCAATTCCATAAATGAAGAAACAAAAAAAAATTACGTTCATCTTGCGCCATACGTATTTAAAGATTTAGATAATAGCAAAAGTGATGAGATTGTGTGTAACAATTTTATAGATAGTTTAGAAAGTTTGTGTAAGGAACTTAAATTACCTTATAGGCTAAGAGATTTAGAAATTCCTGAGGAAGCTTGCCAGTTAATGGCTAGTGAAGCAATGAAACAAACTAGATTATTAGTTAATAATCCACGTAAAATTGAAGAATCTGACGCCTTTAATATATACAAATCTGTTTGGTAGATTTTGTTTACTTATAACTTATTTTACCTAATTAAATAACATAGACCTTAATGATAAAATCAACAGTTAATCAATTTGCAAACTCTCTTGGGTTAAACAAAGATGAATATATTCCAGAGGGCAGAGCTTCCTTTTCACTGTTTAAAATTGAAATTCTATCTGGATTAACTGTTGCAATCGCCCTTGTTCCAGAAGCAATTGCATTCGCTTTTGTAGCAGGCGTAACACCTCTTTCAGGTTTGTACGCAGCATTTATTGTAGGATTAGTAACTGCAATTTTTGGTGGGAGACCTGGAATGATTTCGGGAGCAACAGGAGCATTGGCTGTTGTTATGGTTTCATTAGTATCAGAACATGGAGTCCAATACTTATTTGCTACTGTAATCCTGATGGGAATTTTACAATTTCTTGCAGGAATTTTTAAATTAGGAAAATTTATGCGCATGGTTCCTCAACCTGTAATGCTAGGTTTTGTAAACGGGTTAGCTATCGTAATTGGTTTATCCCAATTACATCAATTTCAAATATATAACTTTGATGGAACATTTACATGGATGTCAGGGGAGGTGCTTACATATTCTTTAGTGTTAGTTTTCTTAACCATGTTAATCATATGGTACTTACCAAGGGTTACTAAATTCATACCATCTACATTAGCTGCAATTCTACTTGTTACTTTTCTAGTTTTACTTTTAGATTTACCTGTTCCAAGAGTAGGGGATTTAGCAAGTGTGGCAGGAGGGCTTCCAAATTTTTCTATTCCAACAGTCCCACTTAATTTAGATACTTTTTTCATTATTTTTCCTTATGCAATTATTTTGGCAGCTATTGGATTAATTGAAAGTTTATTAACTCTTAATCTAGTAGGTGAAATAACAAACAAAAAGGGTGGAACAAGACAAGAATGTTTAGCACAAGGTGTCGCTAATAGTATCACAGGCTTTTTTGGCGGTATGGGTGGTTGCGCTATGATTGGACAATCAATGATAAATGTAAAATCAGGAGGTAGAACAAGAATCGCTGGCATATCAGCAGCAATTTTTTTACTAATTTTTATTCTTTATACTTCAAATTTAATTGAACTTATTCCTATTGCATCATTAGTAGGGGTTATGTTTATGGTCGTAATTGGAACATTTGCTTGGAATTCATTAAAATTATTATTTGTTGTTCCTCGTTCGGATGCATTGGTAATTGTTTTAGTTACTTTTATAACTGTATTAGAAGATTTAGCTGTTGCTGTAGTTGCTGGCGTTATTATTAATGCTTTAGTATTTGCTTGGAAATCTGCATCAAGAATTAGAGCAATTGAGAGACAATCAAGAACAGAAAAAGGTGCTAAGGTATATGAAATTGAAGGACCTCTTTTTTTTAGTTCCACCAATAGTTTTCTAGAAATTTTCAAGCCTTCCGAAGATCCTAATTTAGTAATAATAGACTTTGCAAATTCAAAAGTTATTGATCAATCTGCGTTAAAAGCAATTGAGGATATTGCCGAAAGATATTCCAAATTAGGAAAACAAGTAAAGTTAAGACATCTTACGAAGGACTGCCATAGCCTTTTAAGAAAAACAGGTCAATTGATAGTTGATAGTGATAATGATCCAGATTACGGTATAGCTGTAGATTATGGTGTTAAGCTTGGCATATTTGGTAAATAAATATTATAAATATACCTTTATTGAATTATTATTAATTATGTTACTAAATTTAAATTATTTCATAACTAGAAATTGTGCAGAAGCACTGTAAAGTACGATAGAGTTATAGTTTTATCAGAGATTACTTGA
The DNA here is from genome assembly GCA_902521325.1 of uncultured Alphaproteobacteria bacterium. Lineage (GTDB taxonomy): Bacteria > Pseudomonadota > Alphaproteobacteria > HIMB59 > CACPNW01. Next base: position 17,139 of record CABYRE010000017.1, on the reverse strand, counting down.
TGAGATTAAAAGAAAAAAAATGAAGATTTTAAAATATTTTTCTATTTTATTTTTCTTTTTACCTTATTCTGCTCAATCAAATGAATGGACATTAGTTTATGAAAATTCTTTTAATGAAGATAAGGTTTTCATAGATATTTCAAATATAGAAAAAAAAGATAATCTTATTTACTTTTGGGATATGCTTAGTCATAAGGAATACAACGATACTCACAAATATTGGTCTGTCACCGCATACATAGAAGCAAACTGTGACGAATTTTGGTACAGAAAATTAAATTTATTGATGCATGAAAAAGAAATGGGAAAGAGTCCGGCCTTCTTTGAGACCAAAAATAGGTCACATATTATCATTAAACCAAAAAAAGAAAAATCTGGACAGTTTATTTTACTTAAAACGGCTTGTGATTTAAGTAACTAAAAAAAATTATAAAAATCCTTCAATAGTATAACTTAAAATATTTACTACCTCATCAACATTTTTAGTCGTTGCAAGTGCTGCTGCATCTACTTCTTTTAATGCATGTTGATGTTCATCACTATGCATTATTATGAGAGATTTATTCAAGGCTGATGCATATCCTGCATCAAAAGCAGCATTCCATTGTTTATATTTCTCACCAAAACGCACTATAACTATATCTGCTTTTTCAATCGCATTTCTAGTTCGTATAGCATTTATTTTGGCTCCTTTGTTATCGTGCCAAAATTTTTTTTCTTCATCACCAAGTATTTTTACACCAACATCATCTGATAATTCATGATTGGTAGTCGGGCTTGAAAATTCTATTTCTAAATTCTTAGATTTACATTTATCTATAATCTCATCTCGCCAATTAGTATGAATTTCACCAGATAAATAAACTTTTAATTTCATTTTTTAAATTAACCTAAATATGCCGCAGTTAATACTGGAAAGCTTGTAAATCCGAAATTACCTACTTTTTCAGATTTATTTAATTGTTTTTTCCAATCATCTACTTTGTCTTCTGAAACACCTTGGCTTAAAGCAAACTTACTTAACATAGTTTCATAAAAAATTGCTGGTGAATTACTATCTCTATTTGTAATTAAATACGATAAATTTTGAGAACTAATATTTTTATATCCAAGTTTTTTTAATTTACCATTTAAATCAAGTGGAAGCATTTGGTGAAAACAATGTGCTCTAAATGCTTCATGAATAAGATCATTAATTTCTTTTTCTGGTCCATAAAATCTAAAATAGTCCCAGAGAATTGAGACATTAACAAATTTAGAATTATTTTTAGAAATTCTTTTTACTTCTTTTAAGGATGTATCTATATCTTCGATATATTCTAATGTTTGAGTAGCTGTAATTTTATCACATGAAGCATCTTCTATATTGATATCATCGGCTGTAGTACAAATAAGTTCCACATTATTTTGATCTTTACATTTATCGCTTGCAACATCTAACTGATCTTGACTGGGATCAATTCCTATTACTTTGCCTTGTTCTCCAATAGATAATGAAATTTCTTGGACTAAATGACCACCACCACAACCAATATCAATAACAGTTTCATTAGTTTCTAAATTTAAGGCATTTACAATAGCTAGTCTTCGAGAAACTCCAGCATAACCGTTCGCTATTTTTTGTTGAATAATACTAGTTTCATTATCAAATTTCATTTTATTATTTTTCTTATATATTTTTTAGTTATATAAAAAATACATATAAATGGAATATCAAATAACAAAAATATTAATTATTTCTTTTTTTAGCTCGATATTAATTTTGTTATTTTTAAACACAAGATACATTATTTTTTTCAAAAAATTTTCAAAAAATAAAAAAATCTTATTAAATTTATTTATTTATTCTTTTTCTTCTTTGACATTGATTTTTATTAATTATTTGTTGAGTCTAAATGGATTAACTTCTTTAATAATTTTTAATGCTGCAATCATTACACTTATATACTTTGAATTAGCTCTATATTTAGAAAAAGTTTTTTGGGATGATTTTTTAGGAAATTCACTCCCTAAATCGATCAATATGCTTATTAGTTTTGTTGTAATGATGAATTTTGGTTATTTTACTCTTATGTTTTATATAAAGATTTTAGATATTGATTATTTTGTCACATTAGTATCATTGTAAATTAATATACAAAATACTTACAATTTTTATGAAATAATATTTTCATATTAATAAAATATTTATTATTAATAATTTAGTATGAATAAAGTTTTGTTTGTATTACATCAAAAAACTTCAGTTCCAGGAGATGTAGGAAATAAATTTAGAGATAGGGGATATGTTGCTGAAATATGTAGACCACCCTTAGGTGAAGAACTTCCTTTAAATATTAACCAATACTCCGCTATAGTTGTATTTGGTGCACCTGGAAGCATAAATGATGAAGATGAATATATAAATAAAGAATTAGAATGGATAAACAAAGTTATAAAAACTGACATTCCTTATCTTGGAATTTGTTTTGGCGCACAGTTATTAGCTAAATGTTTAGGCTCAGAAATAACAACTAATAAAGATGGGCTTTCAGAAATTGGTTTTTATAAAATTGAGCCAACTGAAAATGCAAAAAATCTTTTTAATTCTCAAAAGATTTTTTTTCAATTCCATTCTGAAGGATTTTCTCTTCCTACAGGTTGTGAATTATTAGCAAGGGGTGATATTTTTAATAATCAAGCTTTTAAATATCAAAATTGTTATGCGCTCCAATTTCATCCAGAAGTAAATTTCAAACTTCACATGAGATGGCTGTATTTAGTGTTATTAAAAAATCCTAAAAAATTATTCGTCAAAGGTGCTCAAAATATATTTGTTCAACTTTATTATCGTTATAAATATAATAAAAATATATCAAATTGGTTAGATTCATTTTTAGATCTGTATTTTTTAAAAAAAACTTAAATGCTAATATAAGTGAAAATTAAAAACCTATATTTTTCACCTGTAAAATCTCTTTCTTTCAAAAATGTAGATAACCTAGAGATAATTAAAAATATTGGTATAAAAAATGATCGAATATTTGCTTTCACTAATAATCTTTATCTTAAAGATATAGAATTAATAAAAAATAATCCTTTAAAACGAGAAATTTACAAATTTTTATCATTAAAAAAATATCCTGAATTAAATCAATATAATTTTTTACTAGAAGATAATTTTTTAATACTAGAATTTGAAAATAAAATAATTTTAAAAACAGATTTTGATAATCAACATGAAGTAAAAACCTTATGTAGTAAACTTGAGGATATTTTACCAAATATAAATAATATTAATTTATTAATAGATAGAGTGAATCCCTTTTTTGATACAATGCCAAATAAATCAATATCATTAATAAATTTAAACAGTATTAAAGACTTTGAAAACCTCTCTAATCATCAAGTTGAACATGAGCGATTTAGAGGAAATATATATGTAGAAGATTTAGGTAAATGGGAAGAAAGGAAGCTGGTAGGTAAAGTTTTATCTATCAATGATATAAAATTTAAAGTTATTAATGAAATTCCCAGATGTTCAGCAACTAATATTAAGCCTAAAACTTCTGATATAAATCTTAATATTCCTTTAAACCTAAAAAAAATATACAACCATATAAATTTAGGAATATATTTAGATCCTTTAAATGATGGTAAAATAAATAAAGGTGATCTTATAAAAATTAATGAATAAATTCTTATCAAATCATTCAGAAAAACTTACAGGATATCTATTAATTCTTCCTGCTGTTTTAATAATCAGTCTATTTGGAATTTTTCCTGTTTTTTTTGGAATGTATATGAGTGTTCACAAGTGGAAAGTTTTTAAAGGGAGATTTTTAGGATTTGAGAATTATCAAAGAATACTTGGAGACATACCAGCTTTCTGGTTATTTGTTTTAGGATTATTATTATTGATATTGAGTTATGGATTGTGGAGTGAATTTAAAAATAAAGTAAAAAATAAAATCTATTTAGTATTTTTATCTATATTAATATTAATTATTGGAATAATATTAATTAATATCAACTGGGAAAAAATGCTTTTAACAGGTGATGAAGACTATCTTTACTCTCTTATTTATACTTTTTATTATTCGTTTTTTACTATAATTTTTGAGGTTGGATTAGGTTTAATAATAGCATTTGCTTTGTACCAAAAATTAGCTGGTAAACAATTCTTTCAAATGATTCTACTATTTCCTTATATTACTCCAGCAGTAATGGGTGCTGCAGTCTTTTTTTTAATATTTGGTAAAGCTGAAAATTCTTTTTTAAATCAACTAATAGGAATATTTGGTTTTGAGCCTCAAATGTGGTTATTTGATAAAAGACCTATTACCGAAGTTTTACTTGGTATAAAAATAGAAGGTCTACTGGCTGGACCAAGTTTAGCTCTAATGTCATCAATAATATATGGAATATGGTCTTATACTGGCTACTATGCAATAATTTTACTGGCAGGTTTATCAATTATACCCTCTGATTTATATGAGGCTGCGAAAGCAGAGGGAGCTAGTAGATGGCAAACATTTATTAAAATAACCATACCACTATTAATGCCTATTATATTTTTTCTAATGTTGACCGGTTTTATAAATACTTTTCAAGCTTTCAATAGTATTTTTGTTATGCAAACTTCATCTGCTGGAGATACAATGGATGTTGTTACAATAGAAATTTTTGACCATTTTTGGGGAAGGGTTAAATATGGTTATGCTGCTGCTGAAGGAGTAATTTTATTTATACTTTTAAATATTTTAGCAATATCGCAATATGTAATTTTTAGAAAAAGGTTAAGTTATGACTAAAATTCTTAATGCAGAAACAAGGATACCTTATTTAATTTTATTAATAGTTTTTATTATTTCAATTTACCCATTTTTTTACATGATATCCACATCATTGATGACAGCTGGAGAAGCATCAAATCAATATTTATTTCCTAAAAAATTGATGTTTAAAAATTATTATGAAGTTTGGACATCAAATAGATTTCAACGTTATACATTTAATAGTTTAATAATAAGTTCAATAATTGTTATTGGTGTTTTATTAACTAGTATTCCAGCAGCATACTCTTTTGCTAAAATAGAATTCCCATTTAAAAATATCATATTCTACATGTTGTTACTTTCATTAATGATTCCAGAAATCATTACATTATTGCCTCATTTATTAATAATTAGAGGGGAAATTATTCCATTGCCATTTGGACCTTCTTGGATGAATAGTCTTCAAGGTTTAACAGTTCCATTTATGGGAAATATTTTTGTAATTTTCTTATTAAGACAATATTTTAAAAAGATACCAAATGAATTATGGGATGCTGCAAGGCTTGATGGATCTTCTCATTTAAATTTTTTACTCAAGGTAGTAATTCCAATGAGCAAACCTATTATTGTGACAGTCTCTTTATTTACTTTTATTATAGCGTGGAATAGTTTTGCTTGGCCTTTGCTTATATTAACTAGGGATGATTGGTATCCTGTAACAGTTTCCATCTATAGTTTTGTGAGAGAAGTGGGACCTAATTTTAATTTATTGATGGCTGCTTGCTTAATTGCAATTTTCCCGATTTTAGTATTATACTTTTTTACTCAGAAGTTATTCATAGAAAGTATATCAAACTTTGGATTAAAAGAATAAATCAGTAAATTTTTTGTAACAAAATTTTAACTTTACCTCTATATTGTTTGATAATTTTACGGGGTGATTATGAAATTTTATAAATATATTTTAAATTTCTTCTTAGCTTCTTTATTTTTTATATCCTCGCAATCATTTGCAATTACTGCTCAAGATATTGAAAATGCAGATCCTTCAGGTAAAACTGTTGAATTCTGGGTCCAATATTCTGATGAAAGATTAGATGCAATGATGGCAAGAGCTGAAAGATTTGAAGCTGAAACAGGAATAAAAGTTAATGTAGTTCACAAAGGGCATTATGGAAAAGTTCAATCTGCTATGATGTCTGCTGCAGGAACAAAAGACATAGCAGACGTTGCAAGAGGTTATGGTAATGCTGCTGCAGATATGTACTTAATTGGCGCTTCAATTGATCAAAATATTTTGGCAAATAGTAAAAAATGGGGTGTTTCTCAAGATGATATAGCAGATTGGGGTGCAAACTGGACTGTTGGCTTTTCACCATATTTTGATGGTAATCCAAAACTATTACATGAAGTTGGAAAATCAATTGAGATTCTTTATTACAATGCAGATTGGTTAAAGGAACTAGGTTTAGGTGCTCCTAAAACGCCTGCTGATTTTGCAGAAGCAGCATGTGCTGCAACCAATCAAGATTATAGTGGTAAAATGGGTGAAGATGTTCCGAGTTATGGATATGAAATAGATACAGATGCAAGTAACTTTGCAGCATGGGTATTTGCTCATGGAGGTGATGTATTTGACTATGATAATGGTCAGTATATTTACAATGGCCCTAAAGCCATTGAAGCTATGGAATTCATACAAGGTATGGCTAATAAAGGATGTGCAATAGTTGCAAGAGGTAAATACACTGACCAGCAATACTTAGGACAAGGTTCTGTTTTATTTGCTGCAGGCTCTACTTCTGGTATCACTTATTTCCAGAAAGCTATTGAAGAGGGTTATAATGGAAATTGGGATGTAACTCCATTATCATACACCACCAGTGAACCAGTGCTTAACTTATATGGCGGTGGTTTAATTATGGGAAATTCAGGCGATGCTAATAGAATGGTAGCAGCATATCAGTGGATGAAATATATTTCTAATACTGAGAACTCAGCAGTTTGGTCAACTGAAAGTGGATATGGTTTTGTTAGAACCTCTTCTGCAGATCATCCATTAATTGCTGAAAAAAGAGCTGAATTACCTCAATATGATAAATCATTAACAATGGTTCAATACGGAAAAGGTGAACCATCAGTTCCTGGTTATTATTCAGTTAGAGGTGAGGTTGAAAAAGCTTATGCAGCAATCATTAATGGTGATGATATCATTTCAACATTAAATCAATTAAATGAAGATGCTAATGCAATATTAGCTGATGCAACCGCAGAGTAGTTTAATTAATTTACTTTTATTAAGGGTGGTTTATACCACCCTTTTTTTATGATAATTGTTTGTTCTCTTAATGATTTACCTAACGTGTGTGAAAGCATACAGCCCAAATATCTTGTATCAGTAATTGATCCAGGATATGCGCCAGAAACACCCAAGGGTGTAAAAAATCATTTAAAGTTAGGTTTTGACGATATTATTGAAATTAGTAGCAATAATAAAATATTTAGGTTGAATACTGATGAAATACCACAAATTCTACCTGCGGAAGAACATGTAAATTCAATAGCTAATTTTACTTCTACATATACTTATGATGAAGATATTGTTATTCATTGTTGGTGTGGAGTCTCAAGATCAATGGCAACAGCTACTTATTTACTATGTAGAGAAAACAAAACTAATATTGAAAATACAATTAAATATATTCGTAATCTTGCACCCCATGCAAACCCAAATAAATTATTGATAAATCACTTTGAAAAGAAATTAGATGTTAGCAATCAAATCTCAAAATCATTTTTAAAATTCCCTTATACTAAAACATACAATTGTTCTTCAAATTTTGCACCTGTTACTTTATTTGATATAAAAGACATTGAGAAAAACTAATGAAAGAATACGTTCGAACAATTGCTGATTATCCTGTCGAAGGAATTCAATTTAGAGATATTACAACATTGTTGCAAAATGCAGGACACTTTAAAAAAGTCATTGATGACATGGTAAAACCATGGCAAAATAAAAAAATAGATGCAGTTTTAAGTATAGAATCTCGTGGATTCATTATGGCAGGGGCAATAGCTTATTTTTTAAATGCAGCATTTGTTCCGTTGAGAAAGCCTCATAAACTTCCATTTGATACTTTCAAAGTCTCATACGATTTAGAATATGGATCAACTGAAATGCATATTCATACAGATGCTTTAGGTGCTCATAAAGACTTACTAATTATTGATGATCTTTTAGCAACAGGCGGAACTGCACTTGCGGCAGTAGAATTAATAAATAAGTTCAAGGATAAAAATATTGTTGGAACAGGCTTTATAATAAATTTACCTGAATTAAATGGTGATAAAAAATTAATTGAAAAAGGAATAGAAGTACATTCTTTAATGGAGTTTTAAATGAGAAATGCAGTTATTGTGGCTTACAAAAGATCACCCTTCACTTTTGCTCGTAAAGGTGAAATGGCTAATATAAGACCGGAAGACATTCTATCACAAACAATAAATCAATTACTTAATGAAATACAAATTAATAAAAATGACATAGAGGACATTATTACTGGTTGTGCGTATCCTGAAGGAGCACAAGGTAATAATATTGCTAAAATTGTTTCTTTCATGACAGATATGCCAGAACATGTAGCAGGTATGACAGTTAACAGATGGTGTGGCTCTTCCATGCAAGCTATTCATGATGCAACTGGTGCGATTGCAATTAACTCTGGAGACGTTTTTTTATGTTGTGGTGTAGAAAGTATGACATTTATACCCATGAATGGATTAACATACGATCCTCATCCTCAATTAAGTAAAGATAACCCAAATGTCTATATGTCTATGGGTATTACAGCTGAAAATGTTGCAAAAAAATTTAATATTTCTCGAAGAGAACAACAAGATTTTGCTATTAGCAGCCATTCTAAAGCTAATTTAGCTAGAGAGTCAAATTTATTCGATAATGAAATAGTTTCGATTACAAATAATGATGAGAAAATTAATCAAGATGGTGGAATTCGACCTAATACCTCACATGAAATTTTAGATGGATTAAAACTTGCTTTTGATGAAAATGGAACAGTTACAGCTGGTACAGCGTCACCATTAACAGATGGAGCATCTGCAGTAATTGTGTGTGAGGAAGAATACGCAAAAAAAAATAATCTAAATATTTTAGCTCGTATCAAATCTACAGCCGTAGTCGGTTGTCCTCCAGAATTAATGGGTCTTGGCCCAATTAATGCATCCAAAAAAGCTCTAAAGAGAGCTAATTTATCTATTTCCGATATTGATATTGTGGAACTAAATGAGGCATTTGCTTCTCAATCTTTAGCATGTATTAAAGAATTAAATATGGACATAAGTAAAGTAAATATACATGGTGGAGCAATAGCATTAGGCCACCCTTTAGGTGCTACTGGAGCAAGGATTACAGGTAAAGTTGCAGCTTTATTGCATAAAAATAATAAAAAGTATGGATTAGCGACACAATGTATAGGTTTAGGTCAAGGTATTGCAACTGTGTTAGAAAATATTAATTAAAGATTATGCAAATTTATAAAACACCGCTACGTGAGTTTAAATTTCTAATTGAAGATTTTTTAAATCTTAAGGAAAGTCAAACATTAAAAAAATTAGATTTAGAAACAAGCGATCTAATGCTGATTATTGAAGAAGCGGCAAAACTATGTGAGGAAACCTTACTCCCTCTTAATCAAAGTGGAGATAGTGAAGGATGTTCTTTTAATAATGGAGTTGTGACTGCACCAAAAGGATTTAAAGAAGCTTATAAAACTTTTTCTGAAAATGGCTGGCAGGGACTCAAAGTAAAAGAAGAATTTGGTGGTCAAAATCTTCCTTATATTATGAATATGATTTTAGATGAAATGATAAGCTCTTCTAATATGTCATTTGGTCTTTATCCAGGCCTTACAGCAAATGCAATCGATGCAATTGAAAAGAGTGCTAATGAAGATTTGAAAAATACTTATTTGCCAAATTTAACTAGCGGTAAGTGGACAGGAACAATGAATTTAACTGAACCTCAATGTGGAACAGATCTTGGATTAAGTAAAACAATGGCAACACCATTAGATGATGGAAGTTATAGCATTACTGGTACTAAAATTTTTATTACATGTGGAGAGCATGATCTAAGTGAAAATATTATTCATTTAGTACTAGCAAGAACACCAAATGCGCCCCCTGGTATAAAAGGTATAAGTTTATTCTTGGTTCCTAAATTTTTACCAAATGGAAGTGGTGATTTTGATGAAAGAAATAAACTTGAATGTGGATCAATAGAGAAGAAGATGGGTATTCATGCTAGTCCAACCTGCGTAATGCATTACAATGAAGCTAAGGGCTGGCTAGTAGGTGATCTTAATAAAGGAATGAGAGCGATGTTTATAATGATGAATGGAGCTCGTTTGTTTGTAGGCATACAAGGTTTAGGCTTATCAGAAACTGCTTATCAATCAGCACTTTATTATTCGAAAGAGCGTTTACAAGGAAAATTATCTTCCAGCAATCAAGTTGCTGATCCCATAATTGTTCACCCTGAAATAAGAAAAAACTTATTGTACATAAAATCGATTAATGAAGCAGTTAGAGGTTTAACTTTATTGGCTGGAAATCACTTTGACAATATTGAAAATTCTTCAGATGATAAAGATAAGAAATTATCTGAAAATTTTATAGCACTCATGACGCCAATTATTAAATCATATGCTTCAGACAAATCTGTAGAAAATACAAATCGAGCTATGCAAATCTATGGTGGTCATGGTTTTATTACTGATCATGGAATGGAACAGTTAGTAAGAGATGCTAGAATTACAACAATCTATGAAGGAACAAACGGTATTCAAGCTCTAGATTTGATAGGAAGAAAATTACAAACTGATAATGGAGCATTATTTAATCAATTTTTTTCTATGATAGATAGTTATCAAGGTAAAATTAATAGTAATCATGAAATGAAAAAATATATTGATTTATTCATGCCTTCATATGAATCCTACAAAAGTATTTTTGAATATATTAAATCGTTAAATGATGAAAATGAAATTAATTCTCATGCTGTAGAATTTTTAAATTTATCATCTTTGATTTCTCTAGGTTATATTTGGTTACAATATATAGAAATTTCATTATCAAAATTAGAAAAGCAAGATGAAAGTTTTTATAAATCTAAAATTGAAACTGGTAACTTCTTTTTAACTAAACTATTAGGTGAAACACAAGTTCTTTGTCAAAATATAAAATCTGGTGGGAAATACTATAATGATTATAATGATAAATATTTTGAAACAGCAATCTAATGACTATAAAAATTTATAAACCTTCTAAAACTTCTATGCAGTCAGGTTTTAAAAAAACAAAATTATGGTTAGCTGAATATATTTCTGAAGTAGAAAAAGTAAAAGATTCTTTAATGGGTTGGAATAGTTCATTAGATACCAAATCTCAGATCAAACTTTTTTTTGATACGAAAGAACAAGCTATTGAATGGGCAAAAAAAAATAATTATCAATATTTTGTCGAAGAACCTAAGCAAAGAAAAATTAAACCTAAAAGTTATGCTTCAAATTTCGATACAAACAGAAAAGAGCCCTGGACACACTGAGTATAATTTCTTTCTTTATTTTTTAGACTATGATAAATGAAAATTATGCGCCCGTAGCTCAGTGGATAGAGCAACCGCCTTCTAAGCGGTAGGTCAAATGTTCGAATCATTTCGGGCGCGCCAATGAATAAGGAGCTCTATGATACATAATGTTAAATGTCATTGCGGTGCAGTAGAATTAGAAGTTAATAATGATCTTGATATTATTAAACAATGTAATTGCTCAATTTGTAAAAGAAAAAATGCTAAAATGGCAATGGTATCTAAAGAATCTTTATCAATTATTAAGGGTGATGAATATTTAACTTCATACAAATTTAATACAATGATTGCAGAACACTTCTTTTGTAAAATTTGTGGCATTTATACTCATCATTATAGAAGAAGTGATCCAAATGGTGCGGCGGTAAATATTGGTTGTATAGATGCAATTGATCCTTTTGAATATAAAGCTGATTTTATTGATATGAAGAACAAATAATTTATGTCATTTGAATTTTTAATCTCTAAAATTCAAAAAAATAATTTTTTACTTATAGGTAGAGCAGGAGTAGATATATACCCTGACCCACCAGGAACAAAAACTGAAAATGCTAATTCATTTGTTACTCATCTTGGTGGATCTTCTGCAAATATGGGTGTTCAATTAACTCTTTTTGGAGGTAATTGTAATTTACTCACCAGAGTCTCTGATGATGCTTTAGGTAGATTTGCTATTAATCAACTAAATCATTATGGTGTTAAGAATAAATTAGTAAAATTTGAAAAAAATGAAACAAGAATTTCTTTTGCTATAGTTGAAACCACAATTAAAGATCATCAATCAATAATTTATAGACATAAAGCATCAGATTTATTTTTAAATAAAGATGATATTGAAAACGCTAATATACAAAACTTTGATTGTCTATTAATTACTGGGACTTCTCTTGCAGCTGAACCTTCAAGGAGTGCTACTTTATATGCTTTAGATATAGCAAATAAAAATAATATTCCGGTAATTATGGACATTGATTATAGACCATATACTTGGGAATCATCAAATAAAGCAAAAGAAATTTATAATTTAGCAGCAAGTAAATGTAGTGGTGTAATTGGAAATGATGATGAGTTTGGAGTGTTAGCTGGTGATTACAATGATGGTTTAAATCATGCTAAACAATTATCGAAAAACGTAAGCTTAATTATTTATAAAAAAGGTGAAAAAGGTTCTATTACTTTTGCAATGAACAAAAAAATTAAAAAAGGAATATTTTCCGTTAAGCCTTTGAAACCAACTGGAGCCGGTGATGCATTTATGGGCTCATTAATAGGATCAATTTTAAAAGCTAATGATTTAGAAAAATCTATAGAAATAGGGTCAGCTGCAGCAGCTATTGTAGTAACGAAAGTCGGTTGTGCACCAGCAATGCCAAATTTAAATGAAATTTTAGAGTTTATGAAATATAATAAAATTAATGAAGGAGAATAATATGCATATTCCACCATTTGATAATAAGAACAAGCCAATTGTAGATATTGAGGACAGCAGAGTTCCTTTAAATTATTTTAACATAGTAAAATTAAATAAAGATCAATCTTTTGAGTATCAAACCCCTGGTTATGAAACATGTATAGTACCTGCTACTGGAACAATTAATGTAGAAATTGAAGGAATAAAAGTTGAGTCATTAGGCACTAGAAAAGTTGATGTTTGGGATGGGGAGCCAGAAGGTGTTTATGTTCCCTCTAATACAAAAGTCCAATTTACATCTTTAGTAGATAATTCAGAAATTTTTATTGCTGGTGCTAAGTATGATAAAACTCTTGAACCATTTGCTGTTCGAGCAAATGAAATTGATTTAGTTCAGTACGGCTCTGATGATACAAAAACTCATAGAAAAATTAAACATATTTTAGGCGCTAAGCATCATGATAAAGTTGGAAGATTGCTTTGTAATGAACTTTATACCGTTGGGCAGGGTGGTTGGTCAGGGTTTCCACCTCATAAACATGATACAGATCGTCTACCTAATGAAACTAGGCATGATGAAACATATAATTACAGATTTAAACCTAATAATGGATTTGGTTTTCAAATGTTTCAGCAAGTTGATGATAAAGTTGGCAAAGCTGAACATATAATTGATGGCTCAACCATTATGATTAGAACGGGCTATCATCCTTGTGTTGTGGCACCAGGATATGAGATGTATTATTTCACAATTCTTGGAGGTTTATCTCAAAGATCTCTTGTCCAGTTTTTTCAACCTGAACATGCATATCAAGTTGAAACAATTCCCGGTATTAAAGATATGATTGCTAAATATAAATGACAGCAGTAAATTTAAAAACTTTACTAACTAGAGCCAATCGTAATAATTATTCTGTAGCTGGATTAGTTGTTATTAGTTGGGAGGATGCAATAGCTTATACAGAAGCAGCACATGAAGCAAAAATTCCAATTATTTTACAAGCAGGACCTTCTTGTAGACAATTTACTCCAGTTTCTATTTTGGGAAAAATGTTTAGACATCTTGCTGAACAAACTAAAACACCTATTTGTTGCCATTTAGATCATGGTTTTTCATATGATGAATGTATCGAAGGAATAGAATCTGGTTTTACCTCAGTAATGTTCGACGGATCAAAACTTCCATTGAATAAAAATATCAAAATTAGTTCAAAAATATCAAATATTGCTCATAAACATAATATTTCAGTTGAAGGTGAAGTAGGTATAGTAGGCTATCACAATGGCAATACATCTTTTGGAACAGATATTGAGGAAGCAAAAAAATATAGTTTAGAGAGTGGAGTAGATGCTATGGCAATATCAGTTGGTAATACACATTTGCAACAATCAAAGATAGCAAAAATAGATTATAATAAAATCTTAAAAATTCAAAAAATATCTAAACTACCTTTAGTTTTACATGGTAGTAGTGGTATAAATTCTAATATGAGAAAAAAAATAGCAAGAAACACGAAAGTAGCAAAATTTAACATTGGTACCGAATTAAGAATAACAGCGTGTAAAAGCTTAAGAAAAAGTTATAACAAAAAAAAATCAAGTTTTGATAAAATAGAAATAATAAAGCCTTCAATAATTGAATTAAAAAAACATACTAAAAAAATAATAAAAAATATTGGGCCAAAATAATGAATGTCTTAGGCTTTATTGGTGGAAGTGGAATTTATAAACTAGAATTTTTAACTGATATAAAAGAACATCAAATTAAATCTTCATTTGGCGATCCCTCAGGTCCAATTATTGAAGGTAAAATAGATAATAACACCGTATATTTTTTATCACGTCATGGAGAGGGTCATACTTTGTCACCATCTTCAATTAACTATTGTGCCAATATTGATTGTTTAAAACAAGTTGGTGTAACCGATTTGATATCTCTTTCAGCCGTAGGCTCTTTAAAAGACAATTTAAAACCAGGTACATTTGTTATTGTTGATCAATTTATAGATAGAACAATAAACAGAAAAAAAAGTTTTTTTGATAAAGGAATAGTTGTTCATGTTCCTATGGCTCATCCAACATGCGAGGTTTTGATGAATTTATCAAAAAATATATGTGAAAATATTAAAATTAATTATTCATTTGGTGGAACATATCTTGCAATGGAAGGACCTCAGTTTTCAACCTATGCTGAGTCAAATCTTTATATTGATTGGGGTTGTGATATTATAGGAATGACTAATATGCCGGAAGCAAAATTAGCAAGAGAAGCGGAAATTAGATATTGTTCTATTTCCATGGTTACAGATTATGATTGCTGGCATCCAGATCATGATAAAGTAGATTTAAGTATGATTATAAAAACCTTAAATGATAATGTTGATAATTCAAAAAATTTTATTAAAAATTTTAGCTTAAAATACTATGAAGGTGTATCTTTTGAAAATGATAAAACATCCAATATTTTAGATACTTCTATAATTACAAAAAAAGAATTTTGGGATAAAGACTTAGAGAATAATTTATCCAATATATTAAAAAGATATAAGAAAAACTCTAATGCTAGTAAATGAGAAACATTTAACAACTATTTGGTATGATAAAGCTAAAGAAGTTGTAAAAATAATAGATCAAAGGCTTCTGCCATTTGAATTAAAGATTGTAGAATTAAAAACACTAGAAAATTTTTGTTTTGCTATTAAAGAAATGCAAGTTAGGGGTGCTCCCCTAATAGGTGTCACTGCTGCATATGGAATGTATGTAGCATCTAAAACTATTAAAAATTTTTCAGAATTAGAAAAAGCAGGTTATCGTCTTAAGTCAACAAGACCTACAGCAGTTAATTTATCCTGGGCAGTAGATAAAATTATTACTGAGATTAAAGATATGGAAAAATCTAATTTACAGGAAATAATTCTTTCAATTGCTAATGAGATCAGAGATCAAGATATAATTAATTGTAAAGCTATAGGTGAAAATGGATCTAAACTTATTGAAAATATTTACAAAAAAACACAAAAAAAAGTAAATGTTTTAACTCACTGTAATGCTGGTTGGTTAGCTGCTGTTGATTGGGGAACTGCTTTAGCACCTATATTTATTGCAAATCATAAAAAAATCCCAATACATGTTTGGATTGACGAAACCAGACCTAGAAATCAAGGTTTCAGTCTTACAGCTTGGGAATTAATGCATGAAAAGATAGAAAATTCATTAATCGTAGACAACGTTGGCGGTCATTTAATGCAAAATGGCATGATAGATCTTTGTATAACTGGAACAGACAGAACATCTTTAAATGGTGATGTTTGTAACAAAATTGGCACATATTTAAAGGCTCTAGCTGCAAAAGATAATGATATTCCTTTTTATGTTGCAGCACCAATTTCTAGTATTGATTTTAATATTAAAAATGGAGTAAAAGAAATACCAATAGAAGAAAGAGATCCAGAAGAAGTATCCATTATTGAAGGTATTGATGAAAATAATAATAGAAAGAAAATTAAAATTATACCTGAAGGTTCAAACTGTAAAAACTATGCTTTTGATATAACTCCGGCAAAATATATTACTAAATTGATTACAGAAAAAGGAGTTGTAGATAGCAATGAAGAATCTATAGGTGGATTAAAAAAATAATATGAAAAATGAGTGGAAAGAAAGTTTAGCTAAAAAATATATTAAAGAATATCAGTTAAAGAAAGTCAGCACAGATTTAGCATTACGAATATATTCAACGCATTTATTAGGTAATAATCCAGAACTTGTTTTACATGGAGGAGGCAATACATCTGTAAAATCAATTAAAAAAAATTTATTTGGAAAAGATAACGATGTACTTTTTGTAAAAGGAAGTGGATGGGATATGTCAAACTTAAATGAAAGAGGATTACCAGGTCTGTATCTTGATCCTTTACTTAAAACTCTATCCTTAAAAAAAATGAGTGATGAAAAGATGGTTAATTATTTGAGATCAAACTTACTTGACTCAAGTTCTCCTAATCCATCAATTGAAACTCTTTTACATGCTTATTTACCATTTAAATACGTAGATCATACACATTCAAATGCGATTTTAAGTTTAGTAAATTTAGATAATTCAAAAGAGATATTAAATAAAATTTATAAAGATAAAATTGCAATAGTTCCCTACGTAATGCCAGGATTTGAACTTGCTAAATTATGTCATATGGTAATTTCAAAAAATCGTAAAGTTCAAGGATTAATACTTTTAAATCATGGCATTTTCACTTTTGGAAGTTCAGCAAAACAAAGTTATGATAGAATGATTAAGCTTGTAA
>CABYRE010000016.1 GCA_902521325.1 uncultured Alphaproteobacteria bacterium | reverse complement strand
ATATTTATGATTATAATTATTTTTTAAAAATTATTTTATTTTCAGTTTTTATTTCATCATTGATTGGCATTTTGGGTTGGTTGCTTCAGCAATTTGAAATAAATAATATTTTTGCATTCAATTATGAATATCCTTTGAAAATTGGAAAAAGTGCTAGAGCTAATGGAACTTTTAGTACACCAACTATGTTAGCTATTCATATAATTACTTGTTTTATTATTTTAATATCACTGAAAGAAAATTTTAAATATTATAAAATGTTTTTATCTGTTTATTCAATATGCCTTTTGCTTACATTTTCTAAGTCAATTTTAATATTGATTTTAATTTATCTCATTCATTCTTTAAAGAAGTTTTCAAATAAAATATTTAAAATTCTTATTTTTAGTTCTTTTATTATAGGTTTTTTATCTCAAATTTTTTTTACAAATATTTTAATAGTTAAGAATAACGAGAGATATAAGTGGTTAGATGAGAGATCGGATGCTTATATACCTATCAATGCAAACCACATATTAGAAATTAATGGTTATTTTGTTTATATGAGTATGTACGGATATCTAAAACTTAAAAATTTTGAAATAATAAAGGAAAACTTTCCTAATGGTATAGGTTTTAGAAACTTTGATAATTATAAAGTTGAAAAATATAAAAATTTACCAGCATTTGATCCCCATTCAAATTATTTAGGTATCATTAGTGAGTTTGGTATTTTGGGTTTGATTTCATTATTTATATTATTATTTTACTTAATTAAAGAATCTAGAACATACTATCATAAAAAAAATTTATTATTCATATACTTGTTCATGATTTATATTTTAATTGAAAGTATCAATACTGATCTTATTACTTTTATAATATTTTGGATTTTTGCAGCAATTCTTGTAAGTACAAAACAAAAAACAAATTAATAATTTGTTAATAAAGTTATGATTTAATTCTATTTGAATAATCTAATGTTTCTTTTAATATATTATTAAGTGTTTTTTTTGGTCTAAGAACAAATAAAATTTGATACGAAAACATTGATTTTGATAAATATATTAAAAAAATATTTATTTTGATTAGAATTTTAGAAAATAAATTGTTTCCAAATGCTAAAGGAAAAGGAGCTGGTATACCTTTTATTATATCTATTTCATAATAACTTGAGAAAAGTCTTCTAAAAGAAGAAAAAGTAAAAAGTCTTGTATGTGTTTTGTCCAGAATTCCTCTTGCACCATAATTAAAATAACCAAACAAAAGCATAAATCTTATAACTATAAATGCAATATTACCTGTAGAAGCTATTATTTTCTGATCATGTTTAGTGTCATAAAAAAGTTTCTTAATAAAATCTTCTGGGCTTTTCAAATGTTCAATTACATCTAATAATAGTATATAATCAAATTTATTTATTTTACTGGGTAAATTTATATCTAGGTCTACTATTTCTTCCTCATCTACATTTAAATTTTTACTATGTATAAATTTGTTTGCAGTTTTTAAGTAACATTTTTGATTATGTTTTAAAAAATAAAGATATTGAGCATTTGACGAACCTAAATCTATAACAGATGAATTTTTTTTTACTTGTTGAATTGCTATTGAAGGAGATGAAGAAAAATATGATTTATCCTCATATTCTTCAAACTTATTAGTGTATTTCTCTTTGTGGAATATTCCTAATTTTTGTAATGAATAAGAAAAACTTTCTCGTAAAATATTAAAAGCGTAATTTATTCCATTGACATAAGATATTTCTCTCCCATAATAAGTTGGAATGGGATATTCTGAAATTTTAAATTTATTAGCAATATGCTGAATTATTATTTCAGTATCAAAATGAAAATTATTAGTATTTAATTCAAACTTAATTTTTTTTAATGTTTTTATAGAATATATTCTATAACCAGTATGGAATTCACTTAAATTTGTTCCCAGAATGAAATTTTGAATTTTTGTTAAAATTATATTTCCAATAAACTTATACAAAGGCATTCTACCTATTAATGCATTTTTTTTATGTATCATTCTTGAACCTAAGGTTAATGAAGCCTGATTTTTAATATGATGTTTTATTAAATCATGAATAATTTCTGGTTTATATTGGCCATCTCCATGCAAAAGCGATAGAGTATCAAAATTATTTTTTATTGCATATTGCATCCCAATTTTCTGATTACCTCCATAGCCATAATTAACATTATTCTTTAATATAGTAATATTAATATTATTATTTTTCTTTGACCATTCATTAGCAATTTTAAATGTTTTATCTATTGATGCATCATCAATAATAAGAATTTCATAGTTTTCTTCTTGAAGAGATTTTGGGATTCTATTTAAAACACTTTCTATAAAATTTTCATGATTATAAGCAACAATAAATATTAAATGTTTCATTAAGTATTTATAATATATATTAAATAAATCTTAAAATAGTATTATGCTTTTTAATGAAAAATAAATTCATTGATTTGCATGATTATTCAGCATTAATATAACTTAATTATCTGGTGTTTTTAAAGTATAGGAAGTCCACAAAGAATGCCATTTTGCGTAATTATCTTTTTTCTTATTACTACCTTCAACAATGACAACACTTTCAATTAGATATTTTGTATCTTTTTTAAAGAAGAAATCAAAATATCCAGACTCATTTGTTCTGACATATTCTTTTTTAAAATAACCATCGTTTAAACTCATAATTGAAACTTTATGATTAGCAAGTATTCTATTTTTATATTCTAAAAGAATTCTCTTACTTTCATTTAAATTTTTTAAAGGATTATCTAAAAAAATTAATTCAAACTCCATATTTGTATCAATATCATTACCGTCAAAATTATCTATACTAATTAATGATTTCGCATATCTTCTGTAACTTTCAAAAAAATTATCTGGATAATTATTTTCTTTATGTTTTTGAACTAAAGAGGGATATCCTTTTTCTCTTGTGAATATTTCAAATTTCACTAATTCTTTATATTCAACATATTTAGTTACTGACTCAATCTGTATTACATTTAACCCCTTTGATATTTTATTAATGTTAAGGGCAGGAATATTACCTAATCTACCTTTAATTTTAAATTTGCCATCTTTATTATGCAGTAAGGAAATTTTAAAATATTCTTTAGTATATGGTATTGGTGATCCTTCAAAGTTTTCACCTATAAATATGTTGGCTATAGCTTTTTCATTATTTGATAAGTGATAATATTTTGGATCAATCCAAAATTCATGACTTAAAGTTATATTTGATATTGAACTTAAGATGATAATAAATATTAATCTTTTTAAATAAAAACTCATCGTGTTGTCTTATATAAAAATTATAAAATTATATCTATTTTTAATTTTAGTAGTTTTTTTAAATTTATTTTCAACATCATCTATTAGTCATGAAATCAAGCCATCTATTGCAGATTTTACGTATGATGAAACTTATTTGAATTTTAAAATAAGATTAAACGCTGAATTGATATTATCTAATATTGATGCATCTACTGTTTCTAATACAGACTCTTCATCACTAAGTGAAATTTATGATAAATTTAGAATTTTAAGCAAAAAAGACCTTAAAAAAATGTTTCAAAATTCTTGGAGTGAAATAAGTTCTAATATTGATATTAAAATTAATAATGAATCAAAGAAAATTATATTAATTAAAACTGCAGTTGAAGATATTAAAAATTTTGAAATAAGTAGAGATACGCATGTTTATTTTAAAGTTTTATTAGATAAAAATTCTGAACAATTTACATTTAGATGGGTTAAAAACTACGGCCCAATTATTTTAAGAGAGAATAATAATAACAAACTAGAAGAAGAGTTAGTTACAGAATATTTGCAATCAGGAATTAAATCAAGTCAATTTTTATTTAAGGAAAATAATTTTAGTAAAACATTTAATAGTTTCACAAAATTTTTTGTACTAGGGGTTCAACATATAATTCCGAAAGGATTGGATCATATCTTGTTTATTTTTGGACTTTTTTTATTTTCACCATCTTTAAGAAAATTAATTTCACAAATAACTATTTTTACTATTGCTCATTCAATTACTCTCATATTTGTATCTTTATCTTTAATGAGTATCAATCCTCAAATCGTTGAACCTATCATTGCACTTTCTATAGTTTATATCGGATTAGAAAATATTTTTAAAAATTATATAAAAGAATATTTAAGATATATTGTAATTTTATTTTTTGGATTACTTCATGGTTTAGGATTTGCATTAGTTTTGAGTGATATAGGTTATAGAAGTACTGATTTATTTATAAATCTCATTTCGTTCAATCTTGGTATTGAAGTAGCGCAAATATCTATAGTATTGGTCTTATATTTATTGCTTGCTTTAAACTTTGCAAAAAATAAAAACTATAGAATATTTTTTCAAATTCCATCTTCTATATTAATATCTAGTATTGGGTTGTATTGGTTTTTTGAAAGAATTAATTTTATTTAATTAAATTTGTCAGAGTTCAAATTATGAAAATACTAAAGAAAGAAGATTAATAACCTCTTATTTTAATAAGATTTTGGGAACGCTGTGAGCACTATAAATATAAATTATGCCATTAATAATACCTTTTCGATATTTTTTTATTATTAACAATATTTAAATTATAAAATTAAATATTGTTGAGATTCTCGACCTTTTTCGATATTAAGAGAACATTAGTATTATGATTCAACAACAGGAGAGATGGGTGAGTGGCTTAAACCACAGGTTTGCTAAACCTGCGAAGGAAGTAATTCCTTCCGAGGGTTCGAATCCCTCTCTCTCCGCCATTTAAAATGTTTAAAGGAAGTATACCTGCTGTTATTACACCATTTATTGACGATAAGGTTGATTATGATTCGTTGTATAAAGTACTAACTTATTTGATTGATAATGGATCAAACGGACTTGTTCCGTGTGGCACGACTGGAGAATCACCAACTTTATCACATGAAGAACATAAAAAAATCATTGAAGAAACTATCAAAATTACCGACAATAGAATTCCTGTTATAGCTGGTACTGGCTCAAATAATACCTTAGAGGCAATTGAATATACTAATCATGCTGAAACATTAGGAGCTGACGCTGCTTTAATTGTAACACCATACTATAATAAACCAACCCAATCAGGATTATATGAACACTTTAAAACTATTGCTGAAAAAACTAATATTCCAATAATCATATATAATATCCCTGGTAGATCAATTGTTGATATGACTATTGAGACTATGATTGAGTTATCAAAAGTAAAGAATATTATCGGAGTTAAAGATGCGACTAATGATTTGTTTAGACCATTACTTACTAGAAAAAAAATGCAAAATAACTTTTGTTACCTCTCAGGAGAAGATGGAACTGCTCTGGCTTATTTAGCACAAGGCGGGCATGGCTGTATATCTGTAACAGCTAACGTGGCTCCAAAATTATGCTCTGAGATGCATTTAGCATGGCGAGAAAAAAATATTTCTAAAGCTCAAGAAATAAATTTAAAATTATCATTGTTACATAATGCTTTGTTTATAGAATCAAGCCCCGGCCCCGTTAAATATGCTGCATCGTTATTAGGTTTGTGTAATGAGGATATAAGACTACCATTATCTCGAATTAAAGATGATACAAAAAAATTAGTAAAAAGTTGTCTTCAAGAATTACAACTTTTATAAATGAAAATAATTGCTGCTAACAATAGGGCAAATTATAATTATACAATATCAAATAAAATAGAGGCTGGTATTGTTCTAACTGGCTCTGAAGTTAAATCTTTGCGCACAAATACAGGATCTATTAGAGGATCGTATATAATTGAACAAAATGGTGAATTATGGCTTTCAAATGCATTTATTAAAAAATATCAAAACTCTAATGATACAAATTATGATCCTAATAGAAATAGAAAGTTATTAATAACAAAAAAAGAATTTAATAAATTATCTGGATCAATTAAGCAAGGTGGTTTTACAATAATTCCAATTTCTTTATATTTTTCTGATAAGGGTATTGCCAAGCTTACATGTGGAATTGCAAGAGGTAAGAAAAAAATTGATAAAAGACAATCAATTAAACAAAGGGATTGGAACATAAAAAAGCAAAGATTACTAAAAAATAATTAACTATTTACTTTTAAAATTTGATCACTATAAGCTCCATATGGCTAGAATAACAGTAATGGACTGTATTGATAAATTTCCAAGTAGATTTGAATTAGTCTTGGTTGCATCGAATAGGGCTAGAAAACTTCATTCTGGTGAGGATCCTACTGTTCAAATTGATAATGACAAAAATACTGTAATTGCACTTAGAGAAATAGCTGAGGAAACTGTTACAGTAGAACAACTTAAAAATGATTTAATTGAAGAATACCAAACTTCCACCTTTATTGAAGATGAAGATATAAACGAAATTGAAGATAGTAGTGATGAAAATCAATCTGAAACAAGCGAATTAGTAAATAATGAGACAACTCAAGATGAAAAAAATATCGTTCAGTCTCCAGAAGAAACACCTATTGAAACCTCAAAAGATAATTTAGAAAATTCCTCAAATGAAGACGAGGAACAAGATTTATAATAAAGTTTAATTATAATATAAGTAAATAATTTTAAAATTATTTATGGTTAAAGAAATTCACCAAGAAATAGAAATAATTACCTCTTACCTTAATCCTCAAGAAAAAGATAAAGTAAGACACGCACTTAAATTGAGTGAGGAAGCTCACAGTAATCAGCTTAGAAAATCAGGTGATCCTTTTATAACTCATCCATTGGAAGTTGCGAAAATTTTGACTTCAATTAAGTTAGATGCTGATTCTATAGTTGCTGGATTACTTCACGATACTCTTGAAGACACAAATTTAAATATAGAGGAAATTTATAAAAATTTTGGAAATCAAATAGTTGAACTTGTTGAAGGGCTAACTAAAATAAAAAAATATTCATTAAAGGTAAATAATCAAAAATTTGGAGAAAATTATAAAAAGTTAATCTTAGCCACAACAAAAGATTTAAGAGTAATTTTAGTTAAATTAGCCGATAGATTACACAATATGAGAACTATTCATTTTATTAAAGATCAAAATAAAAAAACTAAAATAGCTTTGGAAACATTAGAAGTTTTTGCTCCTTTAGCACAAAGATTAGGCATGAAAGAATGGCAAGATGAATTAGAAGATATTTCATTTGAAGTAATTAACCCTGATGCAAAAAAAACAATTATAGAAAGATTAGAATATTTAAAATCTAAGAATGAAAATATTGTTGATGAAATTAGATATGAATTAAAAAATATCTTTTTTCAAGAAGATTTATTTTGTAAAGTAGAAGGTAGAATTAAATCTCCATATTCAATATGGAATAAGATTAAAAATAAAAATATTTCTTTTGAACAACTTTCAGATATTATGGCTTTTAGAGTTATTACTAATTCAACAAGAGAATGTTATAGGTGTTTAGGAATAATTCATAGACATTATCCATATATTCAAGGAAGATTTAAAGATTTTATTTCTGCACCTAAATCAAATGGATATAGGGCATTACATACATCAGTTATGGGGCCAAAAAACAAAAAAATTGAAATCCAATTTCGCTCAAATATAATGAATCAAATCGCTGATTTTGGTGTTGCATCTCATTGGAAATATAAAGATCCAAAAAAAATCAAAGAAAAAGATGCTAAAGAATATAAGTGGGTTTATGATTTAGTTGATTCAATGAATTCTTCAGCTTCTCAAGATGAATTAATTCAAAATTCAAAATTAAAAGTATTTCAAAATGATATTTATGTTTTTACCCCAAAAGGTGATCTAATAGAGTTACCTAAAAATGCAACTCCTGTTGACTTTGCATACGCTATACATAGCCAAATTGGTGATAAATGTGTTGCTGCAAAAATTAATGATAAGTTACAACCATTAAAAACTATTTTAAAAAATGGTGATCAAATAGAAATAATTACATCACAATCTTCACAGCCATCACCTTTATGGCAAAGATTTGCGGTAAGTACAAAAGTTAAATCTCAGTTAAGGAGGTTTTTTAGATTCAAAAAGAAAGAAGAGCACATAATATTTGGTAGAGAGATATTACTAAATTATTTTCAAAAAGAAAATTATGAATTTAATAAAAATACTCAGCAAAAAATACTTGAAGATTTTAAATATCAATCAATAGATGATGTATACGCTTCAATAGGTTCAGGAGAAATTACAGCATTTTCGGTAATTAAAAAAATTTATCCAGAATATAATTATATTCCAGTTTCTAAATTTAGTGAAAATATTCAAAATCCTATTAATTTGAAAGGGTTGACAGCTGGAATGTCATATCATCTCGCTGGTTGTTGTTCTCCTTTGAAAGGAGATAGTATAGTAGGTATAGTAACTGCTGGTATAGGTGTTGCAGTTCATACACTTGATTGTGCCACACTTACTTCATACCAAGATGCACCCGATAGATGGTTGAATATCTCATGGGACAATCAAAATAATTTAGAAACTGTATCAAATGCTAGAATTGTTGTTGTTTTATTCAATAAACCTGGAAGTTTAGGAAAGGTTACAACTGTTATAGCAAAAAATAATGGAAACATTTCAAATATTCTTTTTTCAGTTAGGAAATCAGATTTTTTTGAAATTATAATAGATATTGAGGTTAGAGATGCTAATCATTTACAAAATATTATTGCAGCATTAAGAATGGAAAAAGAAGTATCTTCCTTAGAGAGATTGAAAGGTTAAAAATGATTTATGGAAATGGAATAGACATAATTGATATAAATAGAATAAGAAAAGTAATTGATAAATATGGTAATAAATTTAAAAAAAGATGTTTTAGTATTTCTGAGATCGAAAGATCTGAAAAAAGAAAAAATTCAGTAGAATCATATGCAAAAAGATATGCAGCGAAAGAAGCTTGTGCTAAAGCTTTAGGCACGGGTTTAGCTAGAGGTGTATTTTGGAAAGATATTGAAGTCAAAAACAACCAATTTGGTAAACCATTTATTAAACTTCATGGTAAAGCAAAAGATATTTTTAAAAATATGAATAAAACTTCGAATACACAACTCGAAGTATCGCTTTCTGATGAAAAAAAATATGCAATAGCAAATGTTACAATCTATGACTAAGGGTAAAAAAAATAGTTTTTTTGGAAATTTAAAATCAATATTTATAGCAATCTTTATAGCTTTATTAATTAGATCATTTATATTTGAACCTTTCAATATACCTTCAGGATCAATGAAGCCAAATCTTCTTGTAGGAGATTTTATTTTTGTTTCAAAATATTCATACGGTTTTTCAAAACACTCTCTTCCATTTTCCATACCTTTAATACCTGGTAAAATATTTTCAAACACGCCTGAGAGAGGCGATGTAGTAGTTTTTAAAACTCCTGAAAATAATAGAACTGATTATATTAAAAGAGTTATTGGTCTGCCTGGTGATAAAATAGAAATTAAAAATGGTATTATTTTTATTAATGGATCAGAAATCCTAAGAAAAAAATTAAATGATTTTATAGATACAGATAACAAATCGATTATTAAAAGAGTTAGAATGTATAATGAATATTTTTTTAACAAAGAGATCAATATTCTCGATATAACAGACAATGGTATTGCGGACAATACTCAGTTATTTAATGTCCCAGATAATCATTTCTTTGTAATGGGTGATAATAGAGATAATTCACAAGATAGTAGATTTATAAGTACAGTTGGATTTATTCCGTATGAAAATTTAGTTGGTAAAGCGCAGTTTATTTTCTTTTCTTTAGAAAACGCAAGATTTTTACAGATATGGAAATGGCCTAACTCAATTAGATATGAAAGAATTTTTCAAAAAATTCAATGATAGACAGTAAAAAACTCAAACTATTTGAAAAAAAGATAAATTATAAGTTTAAAAATAATAAATTGTTAATTCAATCTTTAACACATCCAAGTTTTTATATAGAAAATGAAAAAAAAACTAACATAAATGAATTTGAAAGATTTGAATTTTTAGGTGATCGAGTACTAGGATTAATAATAGCAAATTTATTATTTTCAAAATACAAAAAATTTAATGAAGGTGATTTATCTAAAAAATATTCTTATTTAGTTCAAAAAAATTTTTTGTTTAAGATTTCACAAGAATTAAAAATAGAAGATGTGCTTCAATTTAATTTTATGAAAAAAAATAATAAAATGTTGAATTCAATCTTTTCAGATTCAGTCGAGTCATTAATTGGAGCAATATTTCTAGATGGTGGATATAATCCTTCATTTGATTTTATAAGTAAATTTTGGTCAAAATATCTAGATATTGAAGTTTCTAAAACCTTAGACCCAAAAACATTATTACAAGAAATATCACAACAACTTTATAAAAAACTTCCGGAATATAAATTAATCAAAAAAGAAGGACCACCTCATTCACCCACATTCACTGTTTCAGTTAAAGTGGTAAATTTAAATAAGATTAATTCAAAAGGTTCTTCAATAAGAGAGGCAGAGAGAAATGCAGCTGAAATTGCATTAAAAAAAATTAATGAAAAGAAAAATATTAAAAATTAGTCTCGTCGGTAAGACTAATGCAGGTAAATCAACATTATTAAATAACCTTGTTGGTGAGAAAATTTCAATAACAAACAAAAAAATTAATACCACTGAAGATTTTGTAATTGGTATTGTTAATATTAAAAATACTCAACTAGTTCTATATGATACACCTGGTATCAGTTTTCTTAGAGATAATAAATCTCAAAAAGCTAAATTGAAGAAAAATTTATGGGAAGGCTTAAATCAATCAGATATTATTTTGTATTTAATTGATTCAAAAAGGATTGAATTAAATGATTTAAAAAATGACTTCGCTAAACTTTATGAATTAAAAAAGAATATTTCAATTATTTTTAATAAAACCGATTTAATAAAAGCTGAAAATTTACTTAAGCATATAAAATTAATTACAGAAAAATATAAAATAGAGAAATTTTTTAACATATCAGCTAAAAAAAAATTAGGTTTTGAAATTTTAATTGATTATCTTTTACAAAAATCAAAATATGGAAGGTGGCTATATAAGGATGATGAAATCACAAACAAAGATGATATTTTTATCACCAATGAATGCACAAGAAATGAAATACTATCATTAATTCATAAAGAAATTCCATATAATATAGAAGTAACTAATAAAACTTTTAAATATTTGAAAAATGGACAGCTAAAAATAAAGCAAGATATTATTATTAAAAATGACAGATATAAAAAAATATTATTGGGTAGGAAAGGATCTAAAATAAAAGATATTAGAATAAAAAGTCAAAAAGAAATTTCTAATATTTTAGATGTAAAAACTCATCTTTATATCAATATTATTTCATCAGATGCAAAAAAAATTTAACGGAATACTTATACATTCAAAAGTTTTCAAAGATAATGATCTATTAATTAAATTTTTATCAGATACAGATGAAGTATTCTCAGGAATTGTATACGGGGGACTTTCAAAAAATAAGAAAAATATAATGCAACTTGGTTTTTTTTTAAATTTGGATGTTACATACATTGGCAATCGTCCACCATCAATAAAAGCTGAATTATCAAAACCTTATTTATCAAGTGTTATTAATGATAAATATAAACTAAGCTGCCTACTTTCAGTCGTATCTTTAATTAATGCCTCAGTAATTGAAGGACAGAAAATAAACCAAATATATAAAATTTCTAAAGAGTTTTTAGAAATTATGATTAGTAAAAAAAAATGGTTAAATTTCTTTTGTATCTACTTATTTGATTTACTTAAATATATTGGATACGAATTAGATTATGTAAACAATAATAGATTGAAATATTTTGATACAGATACTTTAGAATTTAGAGAAAATTACTCAAACTATACTATTGATTTTCCTCATCATCTTTTTGTCAGTAATTCAAATATTGCATTCGATTATAACTCTTTAAATAATTTTTTTAAAATTTTTGAAATTATTTTCATTAAAAATCATTTATCAAATTTAAATCATAAATTGCCAAATCAGTATATTTTATTTAAGAAAAATATAATCAGCTTTTTAGAAAAAAATGAACAAAATAATTGAAACCAATTTAGATACTATTCTTAGTGAAAAATATCTTTCTTATGCTGTATCAACCATCGTTTCAAGGTCATTACCTGATGTCAGGGACGGATTAAAACCTGTTCATCGCAGAATAATTTATTCAATGTATCAACTAAAACTTTTCAAAAGTTCAAGTTATAAAAAATGTGCAAGAATCGTTGGTGATGTGATGGGTAAATTTCATCCGCATGGAGATCAAGCTATTTATGATAGTTTGGTAAGGATGGCTCAGGATTTTTCCACAAGAATTACTTTAGTTGATGGTCAGGGCAATTTTGGAAATATTGATGGCGATAATCCTGCAGCAATGCGATACACCGAGGCAAGATTACAAGATTATACAAATTATTTTTTTGATGGTATCGAAGAAAATTCTGTAGATTTTAAAGATAATTATGATGGTCAAAATTTAGAACCAGTGGTTTTACCATCTCAGCTTCCTAATATTTTAATTAATGGTGCAATGGGAATAGCGGTAGGCATGGCTACAAATATTCCTCCTCATAACATTGTTGAATTAATTGATGCATTAAAATTAATAATAAAAAAAGATAAAGCTTCACTAACTGAAATTTTAAAAATTATTAATGGACCAGATCTTCCCACAGGAGGTGAAATAATTTTAGATACTAATGAAAAAAAGCAAATTTATAAGAATGGCAAGGGATCATTTAATATTAATGCTAAATACCAAATAGAAGAATTAAAAAATGGTTTGTATCAAATAATTATTACTGAAATTCCATATCAAGTTAATAAAGTAAAAATAATCGAACAACTTGCAAATAACATCAATAACAAAAAATTACCATTGGATGATGTTGTTGATGAATCAGATGAAAATATTAGAATTGTCTTAAAACCAAAAACTAGAAATATTGATGCAGAAAAATTAATTAGCCTATCTTTCAAATTAACTGACTTATCAATTAAGTACTCATGTAATTTTAATGTTTTAATTGATGGTATAGAACCCAAACAAATTGGAATTATTGAAATACTCTCTAATTTTTTAGAGCATAGAAAAATTACAATTAAAAGAAAATCAAAATTTAATATTGAAAAGATAAAAAAAAGATTAGAAATTCTTAAAGGTTATCAAATTGTTTTTAAAAATTTAAATTCAATAATAAAAATAATAAGAACTAAGGATAATCCCAAAAAAGAATTAATGAAAAAATATAAATTATCTGATTTACAATGTGAGTCAATTTTAAGTATGCGCTTAGGCTCACTTAGAAAGATTGATGAAAAAAATATTAAAGATGAAATCCAAAAATTAAATGAAGAATTAAAATACCTTAATAAATTAATAAAAGATAAAAAAACATTAGATAAATTTATAGTAAGTGAATTAGATCTTATAAAAAATGATTTAGATAGTGATATAAAGGAGAGAAAATCTTTAATTTCATCAGAACAAAATAATGATACTGATATTAGTATTGATGAATTTAAAGAAATTGAAAAATACACCGTTATCATTAATAAAGATTATCAACTCAAGAGAATTAAAGAGATAACTGATGAAAAGGAAATTGAAAAAATAAAAAATGAAAATTTATTTGCTATAAATCTAAATTCAAATCAAAAAATACTTTTGATTGTATCTTCTGGTAAAATTTATAGTATAGATCCAAATATTTTACCAGGTGGAAATAGTAATCCTAAATCATTTATTTATTTTGTTGATAGTATGCCAAATGACAAGGTTACAGGATTACTTTCATCAATCGATAAAGAATTCTTAATTGTATCTAAAAATGGTAAAGGATTTATTAGTAATGCTGAATCTCTTGTAACTAACCAAAAGAAAGGTAAGCAATTATTTAATTTAAAAAATAATGATGTAGTTATTAAAGTATTTAATCTCACAAAAAAACACATAGCTTGTGTTACAAAGTTGCAAAAATTGCTAATTTTTGAAATAGATGCTTTGCCAAAATTACAAAAGGGTGGAGGAGTTCAATTAATTAAAATTAAGAAAGATGATTTTTTATCGGATGTCACTCAATTAACTATTGAAGATGGTTTAGAATGGAGCACTGGTTCTAAAAATAGAAAGTTAGAAGATGTCGATTTTTGGATGGGAAAAAGGGCTCAGGCAGGAAAAAAAGTCCCTAAATATTTTAATAAAAATCTTAAATTTGATTAATAAATACTTTCATTATTATTCAATAGGTTTAAAATTATTACATGAACAAACCTAATCTAAATACACAATCTGTTTTATCAATGAAAGGTGAGGGTTATTACTCTCAAAAAACAGTAGGAGCAAAAAATGCTATAGATAAAATGGAATTATTAATTGAAGAAGCCTTTAAAAATATTCCTAAAGTTGACATACTTAGAATAGCTGATTTTGGTAGTGCTGATGGCGGTACAAGTCAAGAAATGTGGTTTAATATTATTGAAAAAATAAAAAAATCTGGAGATAATAGAGAAATTGAGATGTTGTATACTGATTTAGCATCTAATGACTTTTCAGTTTTATTTAGAATGATGCAAGGAATGCAAGGTAATGATAATTTTGCTTACCAGAATAAATTTGAAAATGTTTTTGTGCATGGTTGTGGTACAGGTTTTCATAAACAATTGATGCCTAATAATAGTTTATCCTTAGGATTCTCTGCGACTGCAATGCACTATGTTTCAGAAAGACCATGTTTGATAAATAACCATGTTCATATGGTAGGTTCAAATGAAGAAGAAAAAAAACAATTTAAAAACCAAGCTCTAAAAGATTGGGAAATAATTTTATTAAATAGATCGAAGGAATTAGTTCAAGGTGGAAGGTTTATTTGTATAAATTTTGGAATAGATGAAAAGGGTCGATATTTAGGTAACACTGGTGGTCATAACATGTTTAATAATTTTACTAAACATTGGAAAAATTTAGTGCAAAAAGGAATTATTACAAATGAGGAATTTGTTAACGCTACTTTTACTCAACATTACAGAACTGTTGAAGAATTTAGAAAACCTTTTAATGACCCTAATTCAGAAATATCAAAATCTGGGTTAATTCTTAAAAAATGTGAAACGATGTTTACCGATTGCCCTTTTAAAGTTCATTACAATAAAAATAAATCTACTATGTCATCAAAGGAATATGCTGAAACATTAATACCAACAATGCGAAGTTGGTCAGAAACTGTATTTAAAACAGCATTAGAAAAAAGAAATCCTAATGAGATAAATCAAATTGTCGATCAATTTTATAATTCTTATCTTGAGGAAATAGCAGAAAATCCAACAGGTCATGCAATGGATTATATTCATGTAGTAATGGATATAGAAAAAAAAATTAATTAAAAATATAAAGAAATATCTTCATGAACTGATTTACAAGAAGCTAAATATATCGCTTGTTCTTTATTAAGTTTATCTTGCTTTCTTAATCCAAAAGTCTCTTTACCAGTTTCAGATAATTTAATTAAATCACTTAAGATAATTTTATTACCTTCCAATCTCCAATTTTTTTCTAAATTGTATATTTTTTTTGCATCATTAATTAAAGCTAATGCTTCTGTTTTCTTATTGTAATTTTTTTTCAACAATTTTCTTGCTTTTTTGATTGGTTTTTTAATATCTGAAGTGTCAGTGAAAGGATTAAATAGTCTTTCAAAATTTTTAATTATTTCTTCAATTCCACCATTTTCTTCATTAACATTATTTAGTAATTCAATAAAATTAATTTCTAATTTTGAAAACTCTTCAGCATTTTGAAAAATTTTGATAAATTTTTGTAAATCATTAAATGAGTTATCTACTGATTTATTATAACTAAGTTTTTTTTTCTTAAAATTCTCTAATATTATTTTGAAATTATTATTTTCCTTTGTCCAATTTGAGGGAATTGTCATTTTTATAGTCTCAATTTCATTTTCTAATTCTAAAATTTCCTCATCAAACTTTTGAATTTCATTAAGTTCAGTTTCAAGTCTAATTTCTTTTTTAATTTTTTCTATCTTTGACAATTTTTTAAGAATATTTTTTTCAATATTTCTTACTTCTGTATGAAGTGGCTTATAATTAATAGAGTAATTATTAAAATTGTTACGTGATAATTTTACTTCTTCTATTAAACTCTTTGAATTATTGATGTTATTAATCATATTAGTAAAACTCTTATTCTGTTTCTCTGGTAAAAAATCAATATTGGTAGACATTAGGTCATTTGTAATAAATGTTGATTCAGAAAAATTTTCTTCATATTTATTATAAGAATAATCTATTAAACATTCTTGAAGTTTAGGATTAATTGGAGGAGGAGAAACTTCAGATGTGTAATAAGACCTAAGAGGTAAATAATTTACTAATTGAGGAAAATATCCAACTACACCTAATCCAACTAGTTGAAGTACAATAAACACACTTGCACCTTTCCAAATCTCAGTTGTTTTTATTGATTTTGGTGCCACCCCTCTTAGATAAAATAGTGAAAATCCAAATGGTGGAGTTAAAAATGATGTTTGCATATTTACACCAATCATTACTCCCAACCATACCGCGGTAACATTTGCTGATGTTTCAGCTAATAGTATCGGTGCAACTATTGGAACAACAACAATAGCAATTTCTATGAAATCTAAAAAAAAACCTAGTACAAATATAACTGCCATTACAACTATAAATTGTGTCCAAAAACCTCCAGGAAGACTAGTAAGAAAATCTTTAACTATTTCTTCACCTCCAAAACCTCTAAAAGCTGCTGTTAACATTGCAGCCCCAATCAGAATTATAAAAACCATTGATGTAGTTAAACTTGTTTCAATCATTACATTTTTTAAAACATTATTTATTTTAAATGTTCTCCAAAAACTCCAAACAACACCAACAAGTAAAAATATAACTGCAAATATTGCAATAACTAAAGCTACTACTTCTGAAGTTGATGAGATATTTTTAACATTAAGTTGAAAATTTATTACAATAAATGTTATTACAATTAATGAAATTATAGTTATTAAAGCTGGCGTATATTTGTTTTTTTTATCATACAATCTATAACCACCCATCACACCTGCGCCAACAGCACCTATAGCACCTGCTTGATTTACTGTTGCTATGCCAAGTAATATTGAACCTAAAACTACAAAAATTAATGCTAATGGCGGGACAAGTGATAAAAAAACTCTCCTAAAAAAATCTTTGTCATAATTTCCTTCATATTCTACTGGAGGTACTGCTTCTTTTTTAAATATACCAATAAGTAAAACATATAACATGTATAAACCAACAAGAACTAACCCAGGTAAGAAAGCTCCTAAAAACATATTCCCAGCACTTACTGAATCTACACTAAATTGACTTGGTATATTTGTAGAACCAGTTACGTTTTTATAATTTTCTATTCTCATATTATCTGCAGCATCTGAAGCAGATGCTAATTGATCGGACAAAATAATTAGAACAATTGAGGGGGGAATAATTTGACCAAGTGTGCCAGAAGAACAAACAATTCCAGACGCAAGCGATTTATTATAATTATTTTTCATCATTGCTGGTAGAGAAATTAAACCCATTGCAACTACCGTAGCCCCTACGATGCCTGTAGTAGCAGCTAATAAAGCCCCAACAAATATTACAGAAATTCCTAATCCACCTGGTATAGGACCAAATAATTGCCCCATGCTTATTAAAAGATCCTCTGCAATTTTTGATTTTTCAAGCATTATTCCCATAAAAATAAAAAGAGGTATTGCAATCAATGTATCTCTTTCTACCTCCCAATACACTCCTCTGAAATTTGTAATTCCTGCATTTAGCCATTGAAAAGGACCATCAGATATAAAATATTCGTTTGGATTACCCTCAATTAAGTATCCTGCTAAACCAGCTAAAAATATTGATATTATAGCTGATCCAGGAAGAGCAAAAGCTAATGGATATCCAGAAGCAAGTGCAAATGCCATTAAAAATATTAATAAAAAAAGGAAAAATAATTCCATTATTAATTCTTTCTAATTACTTCTAAACTTCTTAATGAATAAATTATAAATTGTATCAGCATTGTAAGAGCAAATATTATTAAAAAACCCGCCATTAAATATTTGATATTCATTCCTTGAGTACTTTGAGATATTTCAAAATTCATTATTGGTTGGTTTAAAACACATTGTTTGCAGTACATCCCAAGAAAGAATACAGTTAAGCACAGTGGAATACCCAGTAATAAACTTCCAAAAAGATTTACTCTCGCTTTATTTTTTTCACTAAAATTAGTATACAATACATCAACTCTAACATGCCCATCTTTAATTAAAGTGTAATAACTTCCAAATAAAAATAAGCTTCCATACCAAAATCTCACAAGATCACTCATTAAAGTTTGTTCATATGAAAAAACAAATCTTAAAATGACAATTTGAAATTCTGCTATTACAACTAGAAATGCTAACCAATAGAAATTGAGAGCTTTGAAGTAATATGCAAATATTAATGATACAAATAATAGAGGAAAATGAACATATGGGGCTCGAAAAGAATTATTTGAAAATTTTATGTTCCAACTTTTTCCAATCATTTGTTCAAGAAAACCTTCAATTATTAGAAAAGAAATTATAGCATCAATTATCCCTATTATTAACACTGACCAAAAACCAAATCTAATTATATAGTCATTTATTTTTTCCAGATTTTTGGCAAGACTCAGATTATCTAATTTTTTGTTATAATTTATAAAAATTAATGGAAATATAATTGCTAAAACATAAAGAAAAAATTGAAAAGATGAATAAATATTTGCTGAATTATATATTGTAAATGGCCCAGGCCAATCACCTGCAAAAGTTAAATAGTTATTAACTAAAAATGCAAATACTATTAAGATTAAACAAATTGAAAAAAATTTAGAGATATTTGAGATATTCA
Organism: uncultured Alphaproteobacteria bacterium; assembly: GCA_902521325.1. Classification (GTDB taxonomy): domain Bacteria; phylum Pseudomonadota; class Alphaproteobacteria; order HIMB59; genus CACPNW01. The sequence goes on along the minus strand of CABYRE010000016.1, from coordinate 5,201 downwards.
TAAAAATAAGTGGGGAGTAAACTCCCCACATGATTTGAAATTTTAACCTTCAAGTACTCTATTTCTTTGAGTAAAGAAAGCTGAGTCAGCTTTTTCTAACCAACCACTTATTTCACTTCTTGATTTTCTAAAGCTTGCAAGAATTCTTCCGGTTAATTCATTACCTTCAGCAAGTTCTTCATACAATTGTTCTGCTGCTTCACCCATTGCGTCGATAACATCTTCGTTGAATTCTCTTAGCTCTACACCATGATCATTCACAAGCCTCTGCAATGCAGCTCCATTATTTGCATTATATTCAGTCAACATTCTTTCATTTTGAACTGTTGAAGCATGCTCAATAATCATTTGATCTGTTTTGCTTAAACTTGTTAACCAAGATTTATTACAACCTAGTGTTATTAGAGTTCCTGGTTCATGACATCCAGGCCAGTAATAATACTTTGCAGCTTCATAGAATCTTGATCTTTCATCATTCCATGGACCTACCCATTCTGTTGCATCGATTGTTCCATTGATTAAGTTTTCATATATTTGTCCACCTGGCACACCTACAACTGACAAACCAAGTTTAGACATCATCATTCCACCTAATCCAGGAATTCTCATTTTAAGACCTTTGAAATCGTCTGGAGAATTAATTTCTTTATTAAACCATCCGCCCATTTGAACGCCTGAGTTTCCAGCCATAAAGTTTTTCAAACCAAATTCATCACCAAGTTCATCCCAAAGTTCTTGTCCACCACCATGTCGTATCCATCCGTTGATTTCAGTTGCTATCATTCCAAAAGGAACTGCTGCAAAGAATCCCCAACCTGGGTGTTGTCCAACCCAATAGTAGTCTGCACTATTATACATCTGTGCATTTCCGGATGTGACTTCAGTGAATACATCTAATGGACCAACTCTTTCTCCACCAGCAAAGTGATTTACAACAATACGACCATCACTTAAGTCTGATATTCTTTGAGAGACAGCTTCGCCTCCTGTGCCTAGTCCAGGATAGCCTCTACCCCAAGTAGCAACGCAATTGACTTCTATTCTATCAGCCGCAATAGCTGGAGCTGGGAAAGATGAAACGGCTGTTGCAGCTGCAGCACCAATTCCTGCTTTTTTTAGGAAGTCACGTCTTTTAAAGTTTTTTTTCATATGTCCTCCCGAGATTATATGATTTATTTAATTAATATTTAGAATTATACAAAAATACTGAATCTATCAATTTATAATAATTAAGAATAATAGGAAAATTATTAAAAACTAGAAATCCCTGTTTGATTTTTCCCCAATATTAAAGAATGTATATCTTCAGCACCTTCATATGTTTTGACTGTTTCTAAGTTTACTAGATGCCTCATCACGTGGTATTCATCAAGAAGCCCGTTAGCTCCCAGCATATCTCGAGCTTCTCTAATTATATTTAGAGACTTTTGACAGTTATTTTTTTTTAAAATACTTATTGCGTTAACAATATCCCTTCCATTATCCAAAGCTTTTGCACTAATTAAACAGGATGCAAGACCAAGATTAATTTCTATTTGCATCTCAGATAATTTTTTTTGAATTAATTGATTAGAGGCAAGAGGCTTTTTAAACATAATTCTATTTTCAACATAGTCTTTAGATATCAACCAACATTCTGTTGCCGCACCTAATACCCCCCAACTAATTCCAAACCTTGCTTTATTAAGACAGCTAAAAACAGATTTCCAACCTTTAGTATTTTGTAAACGTGAATTTTCTGGAACTTTAACATTATTTAAAATAATTTGCCCTGTTGGACTAATTTTTAAACTTGTCTTATTTTCTATCGTTGATGTTTCCAGTCCATTATAATTTTTTTCTAATATAAATCCTTCAATACTTTTATGATCTTTATTTTCTTCTATAGCCCAAATGATAAATATGTCAGCAATTGGAGAATTGGTAATCCAGTCTTTTGATCCGTTTAAAATATATCCATCTTTAGTTTTTCTGAATGAAGTTTTCATTGAAGTAGGATCAGAACCAGCTTCGCTTTCTGTTAAACCAAAGCAACCAATTTTTTCTCCTTTAATTAATTGAGGGAGATATTTATCTTTTTGTTCCTGAGATCCGAATTCATTTATTGGATGTATCACAAGTGAAGATTGAACAGATATTGCAGATCTATAGCTGCTATCTATTTTTTCAAATTCATAGGCTACAAGTCCATACGCCAAATTTGATGTACCAGACCCACCATGTGTTTTAACTGTTTGTCCTAAAACTCCAAGTGATCCAAATTTAGGATAAAGGTCTTGATCAAATTCATTTTTTCTATTTTTTTCAACTACATTAGGTTTAAGTTCATTATTACAAAAATCCATAACATTTTTCTGAATATTACTTTCTTCTTCACTTAAATGACTTTGAATATAAAATGGATCAAACCAATTATTTTCTTTCATACAATATTAGGCAATATCATCATTTTGATATAAATAACTACAAAAATTATTATGCAAAATAAGAATATATTCATTGCTTCAGACCATGCTGGATTTGATCTCAAAACCAAATTGTTAAAGAATTTTCCAAAAATTAATGATTTAGGAACAAAGACAGATGAAAGTGTTGATTATCCTGATTTTGCACACAAATTAACTAAAGAGGTTCTTAAGAATAAGAAAAATGTTGGTATATTAATCTGTGGAACTGGTGTTGGTATGAGTATTGCAGCTAATAGAAAAAAAGGAATTAGGGCTGGTCTTGCTAATAACTCAAAAATAGCAAGATTGATAAGAAAGCACAATGATGCTAATGTACTTGTATTACCAGGTAGGTTTATAAATACTAGCGAGGCAAAAAAAAGTGTTCAGGCTTTTCTTTCTACAAAGTTTGAGTCAGGACGACATAAAAGAAGGATTAAAAAACTATGATTTCAGATTTGTTTACTAAAGGAATTAAAGAAGCAGACCCAGAGGTTTACGGAACTTTAAGCCGTGAATTAGAAAGACAACAAAACCAGATAGAGTTGATAGCATCTGAAAATATTGCTTCAAGATCAATTTTGAATGCTCAAGGTTCAGTCATGACAAATAAATATGCAGAAGGTTATCCTGGTAAACGATATTATGGGGGGTGTGAATTTGTTGATCAAGCTGAAGAGATAGCTTTAGAGAGAGTTAAAAAGCTTTTTAACTGTAAATTTGCAAATCTACAACCGCATAGCGGAGCGCAGGCAAATCAAGCAGTCTTTTTAGCGTTACTACAACCGCATGATACTATTTTAGGTATGTCACTTGCATCAGGCGGTCACTTAACTCATGGAGCAAAACCTAACCTATCTGGTAAATGGTTTAATGCTGTTCAATACGGTGTAAAAAAAGATGGTAATGATAAAGATTTAATTGATTATGATGAAGTTGAAGCTCTAGCATTAGAGCACAAACCAAAAATGATTATAGCAGGAGCTTCAGCTTATCCTAGGACTATAGATTGGAAAAGATTTAGAGAAATAGCTGATAAAGTAGGAGCATACTTTTTAGTTGATATGGCTCACTACTCTGGATTGGTTGCTGGTAAACAATATCCAAATCCAATAGAGCATGCTCATGTAGTAACTTCAACAACACATAAAACTTTAAGAGGTGCAAGAAGTGCAATGATTTTAACTAATCATGAAGATTTATATAAAAAAATTAATTCTGCTGTTTTCCCAGGATTACAAGGTGGTCCACTTATGCATGTAATTGCAGCTAGAGCAGTTTGCTTTGGAGAAGCACTCAAGCCTGAGTTCGAAGAATATATTAAAAATGTGATTGCTAGTGCCAAAGTTATGGCACAAACTTTAGTTGATAGAGGATTTAGAGTTGTTACTGGAGGAACTGATTCACATATTGTTTGGTTAGATTTAACACCAAAAGGTTTGACTGGTGACAAAGCTGAAAAGATTTTAGAAGAAGTAGGATTGGCATGTAACAAAAATGCAATTCCATATGACCCTAATCCACCAAAAATAACTAGTGGACTTAGATTTGGAACTGCCGCTGCTACAACTAGAGGCTTTGATCAGAAAGATTTCGAACAAGTCGGTAATATGATTGCCAATATTTTGGATAGTCTTTTACTTGAAGAAAACGAAAGAACTGAAATTTTTAATAAAACTAGAAAAGATGTAATTGCGCTTTGCGGAAAATACCCAATTTATTCTGAGGCATTTTAAATGAGATGCCCCTTCTGTAGTAATGAAGATACACAAGTAAAAGACTCAAGACCTACAGAAGATAATACAGCTATAAGAAGAAGAAGAGTTTGTGATGCTTGCGGCTCTAGATTTACAACTTTTGAGAGAATTCAGCTAAGAGATTTGGTCGTAATGAAAAGTAATGGTCAAACAGAAAATTTTGATAGAGATAAAATGTATAGATCTCTTTCTTTAGCTTTAAGAAAAAGAAATGTTGATAATGAAAAAATTGAAAAAATTGTTAATGCTATTGTAAGAAAATTAGAAAACTCAGGTGAAACTGATATAAAATCTAATATTATCGGTCAGTACATTATGGAAGCTTTAATGCATTTAGATCAGGTAGCATACGTCAGATTTGCATCTGTTTATAAAAATTTTAGAGAAGCAAAAGATTTTGAAGATTTCTTAGGTAATTTAGAAGATAAATAATTTTTAGTGTCTCAACAAAATGTAAAGATGATTAATTTAGCGCATGATATTGCTAAAAAAAAATTTGGAAAAACTTTTCCCAATCCTACTGTGGGCTGCGTAATTGCAAAAAATTCAAAAATAATTTCTAAAGCTGTAACGAATAAATCTGGAAGGCCTCATGCCGAAGAAATAGCATTAGCTAAAGCTGGACATAAAGCTAAAGGAGCTTCAATGTATGTTACTTTAGAACCATGTTTTCATAGTTCTAAAGATGGATCATGCACAGATCAAATATTAAGATCAGGAATTAAAGAAATATTTATATCTGCAGCTGATCCAGATGTTAGAACTAATTATAAAAGTATTAAAAAGTTAAAAAAAAATAATGTAATTGTAAATGTGGGTTTAGAAAAGAATAGAACATATAATTTAAATAAATTTTTTTTTAAAAGTGTTTTAAAGAAAAAACCATTTACAAAAGTCAAAATTGCGACTTCTATAGATGAAAAAATTGCATGGCATGATTATAAAAGTAAATGGATATCTAATAAATCAAGTAGAGAATATGCGCATAAGTTAAGAT
>CABYRE010000015.1 GCA_902521325.1 uncultured Alphaproteobacteria bacterium | reverse complement strand
ATTTGCATTTTCATTTAAAATTTCATTATCTGATATTTCAATATTACTATATTTTTCTATATTACTTTTTCTTGCCAAATAATTTTTACCCTTAGTCTGTATACCAGCAACCCATCTCCATGATAGAGTATTAGATGCTGGATCGCCATCCAATAAATGTTGCATAAAAAAATCTGCTCCAAGTTGCCAAGGTAAATTAAGAGTAAAAATCCAAATTGAGGCAAACCACATTCTTACATGGTTATGTAAGTATCCATTTTCTTTAAGATTATTTACCCAATTATTAAAAAATGATAGATTTGTATTTCCTGAAATTGCATTTAAATAAAATTTTTTATTACCAAATTCTTCAATTAATTTATTTCTATCTTCTAAATAATCAGAATAAACCGAAGGTCTATGTTCAAGCCAGCCTTTCCAATAAGTTCTCCAATAAATTTCTTGGATAAATTTCTCACATTCTCTAAGATCATATTTTTTTAAGACTTCCCCCAAAACTTGTTCTTCAGAAATTAGCCTATATCTTATGAAGGGAGATAATAGAGATGTAGTATTATTATTAGATCTGTCCTCACTGTAATTTCTATTTGCTTCATAATATTTTCCAGTTTTAGGCAAATAAGATAGGAGTTGCTCTTCAGCAAAGCTGATATTTGATTTAAACATTTTAGTATTGATTAATCGTCAGGTAATTTTTTAGAGCGCCTATTAAGTATTTCCATGTGACGTACTCTTAATACTACAATTGCGATAGCTAATATCAATATTGCTACAGATTCATACACATAGGCTGATGGATCAACATCTTTTCTTTGCATAATTATCATTCTGGCAAGAGCTGTCATTGCAATGAAAAGAGGGTAGCTCATTCTTATCATTTTCGAAACCCAGTACTCTTTAATCATTCCAATAATTTCAATATAAATAAATAGCAAAAGAATGTCCGCAAGTGTAACTTTGTAAATTTCAACCATACCTTGTATTTCCATACCAATAGCTATAATTGTGCAAACAATAAGTACTGACAGTACTATCTTCTCTAATAACTCAAAATAATTATTCATTTAATTCTTTCTAATTTATTTAGTTGATTCTTGTTTTTGTAAAATAGAATTAATGCAAAAGCTTCATAAATAACCCAAGAAATCTGATATATTATTGGATTTCTAATAATTTTTGCCAAAAAACTGTATTTTGGTATCTCTAACCACATTTCAATAAAAGCATCAACTCCTGAAAAAACTTTATTATTTTTTTTGGTATGTAGACGTCTTAAAAGTTCTTTTGCATTTTTATTTGTTTCTAATTTTGATACATTTACATTATTTATGTCTACCCACTCAATATTATTCTTAGTTTTTTTATAGTGATTGATTTCAAAACTACAAATACTGCATGATTTGTTATAAAAAACTTTTGTCTCCATAATAATTAAATAACTTAAATATATTCAAATTCAATTGAACCTAATTGATTAAAATCAGCTTTAATTTTACTTTTAGGATAAATTCTAAATGCTTTAGTGCAAGATCCAGAACTAATAAACTGACCTTTAAGCATTGGCTCGCCTTTTTCTGCAAGATTGTTTATCAGCCAAAGAACTGCATTTAATGGATTATCCAATACATTTTTTGTATTTCCAGTATCTACAATTGTGTCATTTATTAATAAACTTACTTCAAAATTGTTAAGATCTACATCTTTATTTTTAATTAAATTTTCATCACGTATCCAAAATTCTGAGGCTCCATTAGTTGATATTACATTTAAGGCGCCAATCTCTGATAATGGTTTTCTAAATCTAAAATCAACTATTTCAACTGAACAAAATAAACCATCTAATAAATAATCTAAGTCTTTAAATTTGAAAGGTGCTTTAGAAATATTTATATCATCTTTTATTCTGAAACTAATTTCTGGCTCAACATAGGGTTCAAAGAAGTTTTTAGAATTTAATAAATTAATATTTTTTGAACTGTATCGATAAAATAGATTTCCATGGAAGGGTTCTTTTATATTCATTTGTTTCTGTGCAGCTACAGATGTGCATCCAACTTTTTTTCCAATACAGAAATTATCTTTCAGTTCTAAGTATCTAAGTTTTAAATTATCTTGAATTGCATAAGCCTCATCAATTGTCTGAGGTTCTAGATTTTTTAAAGAACTTAAGCCAGTTTTATTTAATCTATGTTCAAATAAAATTTTTGATGCTTCTTGAATATCTTCTTTATTCATACTTTAATTGCGTACTTATTAATTTCTTCATATATGTCTAAACATTCTTTATAAATATTTTCATAAGTTTTTGGCACAATATATTCTTTAGAATTTTTGGTGTTAAAAGTAGTAGAGGAGATTACATTTTGATACCAAACTTTAGACCAAATACCATCTGTATCTCTATAGCCTTTTGGCCAATTAAGCATATTTTGATCAAAATCTAAATTTAATTTTTGACACAAAATTTTTAAATACTTTTCAGGACTTGCTAATAAATAATCAGAGTTTATTACTATAGGCTCTTTTGAATTTAATAATTTAAAAATTTCATAAAGTTTTTTAAAACCTACATCTTGAATTGATTTTAAAGTATTTTTTTTTAAATATGAGACAATTACTTTAGCAGGATCACGGATTAAAAAGCAATTTATACCTTTGTTAATCCAATCTAAGCGTGTTTCATCTAAAATATGATGAGTCATATGTTTTTGATAAAATATTTTATACTTATTATCTTCTTTAGTGATTAAATTAATAACCTCATCTTCATTTGTATGATAGTGATCTATAATTTCATCTTTCATTGGATGATTTAAGTTAGTTTTTTTTAAATAATATGCATAAAAAGGTTCATCATAAACTTTTGTGTCTTTTCTATTTTCAAAAGATCTCATCAATGCAGTACTAATATTTCTTGGTCCAGACCAAACGAATAAATTAATCATTTAAAATAAATTATTATAAAAATTAGTTAATTCTTTAGTAATAAGATTTTTCTTTAATGAGTATTTTTTTTTATTTATTTGATTTATAGGTACAATTCCTGCGAAAGATCCTGTACAAAATACTTCATCTGCATTTAATACTTCGTTTAATTTAAAATTTTTTTCTTTTACTTTTATTTTATTTTTTTTACATAGATCTATAATTTTCTGTCTCGTAATTCCTGTAACACAATATTTTCCTGTTGAGGTGAAGACTGTCTTATTTTTTACAAAGAAGAAATGCGTACTATTATTTGTAGCAATATTTCCATTAATATCAAACATAAGTGCTTCATCAGCATTCTTTTTATTAGCTTCAATACATGCTAGTATACAATTTAATTTACTAAGTGAATTTATTTGTGGATTTTGAACATTGATTGGCCCTCTAATAGTTTTTACTGTAACTAATTTTAATCCTTTTTTGTACGCTTTAATATCTGGTTTTTTATATTCAGGTATTATGATTATGGTTGGTTTGGATATTGTAACTTTAGGTGATTGATAGGGTGTTGATTTAATACCCCTAGAAACAATTATTCTTAAATGAACATCTGTTTTCATTTTATTTATTTTGATAGTCTTTATTAGTACTTCTGAAAGTTTTTTACGGGTCAAATGTATTTTTAAGTCAATAAGCTTTGCATCTTTATATAACCTATCTAGATGTTCTTTTAGAAAAATGAAATTATTATTATGATATCTTAACGAATCCCAGATACCATCTCCAAGCATTGTAGAGGAATCAAAAACTGATATTTTGGCATCTTTTCTTTTATAAAATTTTCCATTGATATAAATTTTAATATTTTTATTTCTTTTATCATCTACAAAATCATGACTTGAAACCATAATTATTTTTATCTTAATAGTAAATATTGTCTACTTAATAATTTTATTTACTTTTATTGGAAATCAAAGAGTGACATGTGATCAAATTAATATAACCAATTAGAAATTATCTTCTGTAATGTTTAATAAAAATTTTATTGTTATTTGTATATCTTCTACAATTGCGGCTTTCCCACCTATGGCTGTAGTTTTATTAGGTGGAATAATTACATCTCAGATAATGATGAAAGATTCATTAGCAACAGTGCCAATGACATTAATGATTATAGGTATAGCAATAAGCGCACCTATTGCATCTAGGTTTATGAGTATCTGGGGGAGACAGAAAGGATTTTTATTTTCATCTGTTTTAAGTTGCTTAGCTCTAATTATTTGTTCAATTGCAATTTATTTGGAAAATTTATTTATTTTTGCATTAGGTAATTTTTTAATAGGCAGCTCACAAGCTTTTATTCATCAGTATCGATTTGCTGCGTCTGAATCAGTCAAAAAAGAATTTATTCCAAGATCTATCTCAATTATATTATTATTAGGTATAGTTTCTGCATTACTTTCATCTAATTTTGCAGAATATTTTAAAGATTTTTTTCCAAGTTATTTATTTCTTGGTAGTTATATTTTCTTATCTTTTACAGCAATCATTCCTTTTTTTGTTCTGCTTTTTTATGATGAAAAAAAAAATACTATTAATCAAAGTAAATTTGAAATTGAAACTATTTTCCAACTTTTAAAAAATATTAAAATTATACAATCAATCGTAAGCGCTGGTCTTGGTTATTTTACAATGGCTATAATCATGACGGCTACCCCTTTACATATGCATCTTGTTAATAAATTTACTTTATTTGAAACAAGTATCGTAATTCAACTTCACGTCATTGGTATGTTTTTACCCTCTTTATTTTCTGGAGATTTAATTAAAAGGTTTGGAAATACAAATATTATATATGTAGGAGTAATTATTTTGCTGTTAAGTATATTAACCAATACATTCTTTGATTTCTATTATTCTTATATGCTAGGTTTAATACTACTTGGTATTGGCTGGAATTTTTTATTTGTTTCAGGTTCGAGTTTGTTGGTTGTTTCTTATGAAGAAAAGGATAAATTTACAGCACAAGGTCTAAATGATTTTATCGTTTTTTCTACTCAAGGCTTAGGATCATTATCAGCTGGTTTTCTTTTATATTTTTCAAATTGGACCGTTATAAATTTTTTATGTGTTCCTCTACTAATTATTGTTTTAGTAGTTTCTTTTATTTCATCAAGAAATAATTAAATTTGATAAATCACTTTTAAATAATAATTTTTTCACTATAGTTATTCTTATGAGCAATGTAGGATTTATAGGTGTTGGCTATATGGGCTATGGAATGGCTAAAAATTTATTAAAAAAACATAATGTATTTATTTTTGCTCATAAAAATAGAAAACCTATAAACAAATTAAAAAAAATTGGGGCTAAAGAATTAAAATCATATAATGAAATACAAAAACATAAACTTGATTGTTTAATGATATGTGTAACAAATACACCCGTTGCATTGAATGTAGCAAACAAAATTAAACAACAACTTGATCGTAAAACACTTGTAATAGATTTAACAACACATAACAAAAATGGTGCTTTAAAAATGGATAAAATTTTTAATTCAAAAAAAATAAGCTATAATTTTTGTGGTGTAATGGGTGGACCAGTTCAAAGTGAGCAGGGTATATTAGGTGGAATTTATGGTGGTAAAAAAAGTAATTTTTTAAAATGTAAAAAGTACCTTAATTCATTTTGTAAGTCTGTGTTTAATTTTGGTGACGTCTCAAAGGCATCTTCTGCCAAATTATTATCTAACTTTTTATCATTAATGACTACCACTAGTGTTATTGAATTTTTTAAATCTGCAAAAAAACTAGATATTAATATTAAACTTTTATGTGATGTTGCTAGATTGGGTTCAGGAAATTCAGGAGCTTTAGATAGAATTGCAGATAATGCTATAAAAGGTAATTACAAAGGTTATGTTTTCTCTGTAGATAATACATACAAAGATTTGAATTATATTAATGACCTTGTTTCAGATTTACCAAATGCCAATAAACTCTCAAAAATGGCAAAATCATTTTACAAACAAGCTTCAAAAAAAGGATTTGGAAATTTACTAGTTAGTGAATTAATCGATAAGGAAAAATATTAATAAATGGATAAGCTAGTTCCAATTATTTATATGATTGGGGTGCTTTTATTGGTTTTACCTTCTTTCTTAGGCTCAAATAATAATTTAAAAACTTTTTTTACTAACTTATCTATTTGGGTAGCTATTGTATTGGTTGTTTTATCTTTTTACTTTACCTACAATTATTTTCTTTGATCATTAAATCAAATTTATTTTATTTAGATGTAGACTAATTTAATACAAATATTTATACGAGTCTTCCATGCCCAATCAATTTGTAGCTAAATCAAGAAGATTAAGAAGTACTATTTATTCATCTAGAATTGAAAACCAGGGTGTAACTTCTTATACAATATATAATCATATGCTTCTTCCAGCAGGTTTTGAGGACAGTATTGAAGAAACATATCATCATTTGAAAAACTTCGTTCAGGTTTGGGATGTTGCAGCTGAGAGGCAAATAGAAATTAGTGGAAAGGATTCTTATCAGTTAGTTCAATTAATGACTTGCAGAGATTTAAGTAAGGCACAAGATGGTAAATGTTATTATTGTCCAATTATTGATGAAAATGGAGGCATGATTAATGATCCAGTTGTGCTAAAATTTAATAATGAAAAATGGTGGATTTCAATTGCTGACTCTGATGTTATGTTATTTGCTAAAGGCCTAGCCATTGGAAAAAAATTAGAGGTTTCAATTTTTGAACCTAACGTAAATATTTTGGCAGTACAAGGTCCAAAAGCATTTAATTTATTGGAAAAAATATTTGGTAAAGAGATTTTAGATTTAAAATTTTATAATTTTAAATATTTTAATTTTAAAAATTCTAAACATTTAATTGCTAGATCAGGCTGGTCAAAGCAGGGCGGTGTGGAGATTTATGTAGAGGATTCTAAATCTGGATTAGAATTATACGATTTATTATTTGAACAAGGTAAAGAATTAAATGTTAAACCAGGATGCCCCCATCAAATAGAAAGAATTGAAGGTGCTTTGTTATCATACGGAAATGATATTGATATAAATGATAATCCATTCGAATGTAGATTAGAAAAATTTGTTAATTTAGATAATGATATAGAATTTCTTGGAAAAGATAAATTAATTAAAATCAAAAACAGTGGGATAGAAAAAAAATTAATGGGTGTTAAAATTAATATAGATAAAATAAACTTAAGATCAGCTATTAATTTAAATATTGATAACAAAATCATTGGTGAAATAAGATCTGCAGTTTTTTCACCAACATTCAATAAAGTAATTGGTATAGCAATGATAAATAAACCATACTTTATTAATAAAGGTAATTTCGACATATTGATTGATTCAAAGAAATATGTCGGAGAAATTTGCGATATTCCATTTGTGTAAGTTATGACAGATAATGTTAAGGCTATCGTCTTAGCACTAATTGCTTCTTTTTCTGGCGTAGTAATGAATGTTTTTTTAAAAATTTCTTTGGAAGATATTAATGTATTTACTTCTGGTTTTTTAAGATTTTTTTTTGGACTGATTTTAATATTACCTTTTATTTTTTATAGTAAATTTCAAAATTATAATACACCGAATTTTAAAATTCACTTTACAAGAGGTATTTTGAATATTCCAATGATGCTTCTCAGTTTTTCTGCGTTGCAATTTATACCTTTAGAACAAATCAAAGCTATTTCGTTTGTTACTCCAATAATTGTAGTAATATTGAGTGTAATTTTTTTAAAAGAGAAAATTTATTTAATACGTATTAGCGCGTTATTTATTGGCTTGATTGGAGTGTTTGTAATTATAAGACCTGGATTTGTTAGCATTAATGTAGGAGCATACATGGTTTTATGTGCCTGTTTAATTTGGTCAGTTGTAGTAATAATAACTAAATTTGCTGCAAAAGAAGATAGTGCTTTTACAATATTATCATATCAATATACTTTTGTTACAATATTATCATTTCCTATAGCGTTATATTTTTGGGATACTCCATCTTCGCAAACAATAATTTATCTAATCGCAGCTGGAATTGCTGGCACTATAGTACATCTATGTATAAATACAGCTTATAAGCTTACTGATTTATCTGTTTTACAACCTGTTAATTTTTCACGTCTTTTAATAGCATCTTTTTTTGGTTTCTTAATTTTTGATGAAATTCCTGATATTTGGACAATAATTGGTGGATTAATTATTTTTTCATCCATATTGATTATTACTTACAGAGAAAACTATCTTAAAAAAGATATTGCAAAGAAATCGATTCAATTAAACCTAAATAGCTAATGAATAATAATATAAAAGCAATTTTATTAACTGTCTCAGGATCTTTTTTTGCAGTTTTAATGGAGTCATTAATTAGAAGTGCACAATATGATTCTAATGTATATACAATCGGTTTTCTAAGATTTTTTTTTGGTCTTATAATAATTTTTCCATATTTAATTAAAAAAAAATTTATTCCATATAAAACAAAAAATTTTAAATTTTATTTTATTCGTGGATTGTTCAATCTTCCAATGATGATACTTGGATTTGGTGCTCTAGTATATGTTCCCTTTGAACAATTTAAAGCTTTACATTTCTTGAGTCCCATAATTGTTGTTTTACTTAGTTTTATAATTTTTAGAGAGAAAGTTTATATGTATCGTATTTTGGCATTAGTAATTGGTTTTATAGGAATGCTTATTATTGTCAGACCTGGAATTGTAGATTTTAATATTGGAACAATTATGATTCTAATTTCATTAACTTTCTGGTCTTTAATTATTATCGTATCTAAATTTGTTTCTAAAGATGATTCCCCTATAACAATGGTTACATATCAATATACTCTTATGACAATTTTTGCTTTACCTCTTGCTATATACTTTTGGCAAATGCCTTCATTAAAATCTTTAATATTTGTTTTTATAGGCGCTATATCTGGAACAATTCTCCATCTATCTTTAGCTTTGTCATATAAATATGCTGAATTATCAGTCACACAACCAGTGTGGTTTAGTGGATTAATATTTGGTTCAGCTTTTGGCTTTTTTGTTTTTAATGAATCCCCAGATGTATGGACATGGATTGGTGGAACAGTTGTATTTTCATCAGTATTGCTTATAACTTATAATGAAAGAAGCAAAGATTTAAAAAATACTAAAAATATTGTTATTAACGGAAATTAATATTTAATAATAAAAAACATGAATTCTAAATATAAATATTACGGAATGTGGCCTGTAGCTCCAACACCTTTTCACGATAATGGAGAAGTAGATTATGAAGGTATGGAAAGAGTTTTGGATTGTATGGTTGATCAAAAAGTTCAAGGTATATGCATCCTTGCTAATTATTCTGAGCAATTTTTACTTTCAGATGATGAAAGGGAAGAATTAACAAAACTCTGTATGAAAAAAATTGATGGGAGAGTTAAGACTATAGTTACAGTTAGTCATTTTGCGACTGATATTGTACGTCCAAGAGCAGAGTTAGCTAAATCTCTTGGCGCTGATATTATTATGATGATGCCACCTTATCACGGTGCATTACTAAAAGGTAATGCGGATCAAATATTTGAGCAATTTGATGAAATTTCTAAAGTTGGTATACCAATTATGATACAGGATGCACCTTTATCTGGCATTGAACTTTCAGTACCCTTACTAACAAAGATGATAACAGAGATCGAGCATCTAACATGTTTTAAAATTGAGAGTGCTAACGCAGCATCAAAAATAAGAGCTCTTATTAAAAATTGTAGTGAAAAACTAGATGCTCCTTTTGATGGAGAAGAAAGTATTACTTTGTATGCAGACTTAGAAGCTGGAATTTCTGGCAGTATGAGTTCAGCATTACTTCCAGAAAAAATTTCTCCAGTAATTGATCATTTTTGGAATAATGAAAAAGATAAAGCTGAAGAAGTGTATAATAGTATTCTTCCTTTAATAAATTTTGAAAATAGACAGTGTGGTTTTAGAGCTACAAAAACAGTAATGAAAGAGGGCGGGGTAATAAAATCAGATTTTTGCAGAGATCCTATTAAACCTTTAGATCTAGATACAAAAAATTTATTACTCAATTTTGCAAAAAGATATGATTTACTTACTTATAAATGGGGTAAATAATATAATTTAATTGACAAATATTATTTAAAAATTAGTTATGATTTATGCGTAATTTTTTTGAAGGTCTTCTTGAAAGAGCAATGTTTTCAAGTAGATGGGCATTAGCTCCTGTTTATGTTGCTCTATGTTTAACTCTTTTAGTTATTACCTATAAAGTTATTGCATTATTTATTTATGAAATCACACACTTAGGTGACTTAACACTAAATGAACTTCTTGTGTTTGTTTTACATATTGTTGATTTAGCTCTTGTTGGAAATTTAGTTCTAATGGTTATATTTGCTGGATATGAAAATTTTGTATCAAAAATTGATATTGCAAATCAGTCTGAAGATAAGCCTGAGTGGATGGGTAAACTAGATTTTTCAGGTTTAAAATTAAAACTTATTGCCTCAATAGTAGCTATTTCAAGTATCGGTTTGCTAGAGGCTTTTATTGATGTAGGTTCGAAAACATCAGAAGAAATATATTTAATGATATTTATTCATGCTGTATTTATTTTATCAGGCTTAGTTATAGCAATCATGGATTATATAAGCGGAATTACTAAACATCACCCATAATTAAATTAAAAATGAAACTTGATAAGTTTTTTGATGAAAAAACTGTCGTAGATTTAAGTTTTTTTAATTTCTCTAATGCTGTTACTGCTGCATATTTCGCAAATCGAAACTTAGAAGTTCTGCGAGTAAATAAAAATTTTAAAAAATTTTTTCCTATTTTAAAAACTGTCAATAATATTCCCTTTACTAGTATATTAGAGCAGCTTGGAGTTGCAGATGAATATATTAAAAATTTTCAACAAAAATTAGAAAAAAATGGTTTTGTTATTATCCCTAAAATTGAAATCAAAATTGATGATGAAATTAAGGTTTATTCTCTGCTATCTGCATATACTGAAAACAAAGATTTTCCTTTTTTAAATGGTATTCAAGGACAATTTGTTGATAGAACAGATGAGTATAATCTACGAAGGGAGAAAGAGGAATTACTTGATCAAAAATTAAAAGATAGAGAATTAATTGAAGAAAAAACAAAAAGATTAGAAAATATTGCAAATAGGTTATCAAAATATCTTTCACCTCAAGTATATAAGTCTATTTTTGATGAGGAAGAGTCAGGTAAAAAAACAAAAGAGAGTTATGTCAGGAAAAATTTAACCATATTTTTTTCTGATATTGTTAATTTTACTGACCTATCTGATTCATTAGAAGCAGAAAAACTTGCTTTAATCTTGAATAATTATCTTAGTGAAATGAGTTTAATTGCAATAAATTCAAATGCTACGATTGATAAATTTATAGGTGATGCAATTCTTTCCTTTCATGGTGCTCCTGAAACACTAGGTGATGAAAATGATGCTATAAATTGCATAAGTATGGCATTAGAAATGAAAGAACGAGTTGATGAGCTTCAATCATTTTGGACTAGGCAAGGTGTCAAAGATGGATTGAAGGTAAGATATGGTATTTCTTCTGGTTTTGCAAATGTTGGAGATTTTGGATCTAGTATAATGAGTGATTATACAGCTATAGGATCTTCTGTAAATTTAGCGTCTAGATTACAATCTATTGCTCCAGAAAATGAAATTATAATCTCTGATACGACATATAATTTAATCAAAAATCAAATAAATTGCGAAGAGTATGAAGAAATAATCCCTAAAGGTTTTGTAAGATCCGTTAAAACTTACAAGGTAATTAGTTTTAAAAATAAAACTAATATTAAAACAAAAAAATCATATTCAAAAAAAGGAAACCACGTGGATATTCAAATATTTGATAGTTCCGACATGAAAGCTGCAATTAAAGAATTAAAAAAACTTCAAGAAGATTTTAGTAAAGAAATTGACGAAGAGTAGGGGATTATTCTATTTTAAAAAATTTATTATTGCTTTCTTAATATCATTAACAAGATTTTTATTTTCATCTTTAGATGCTTTATTTTCACTTTTTTTCTTATTAAGTTTTAATTTTCTTTGAGCTAAAATATTTGCCACATAGTCATACACATTAGGATTTTTAGAAAAAATATCTTTAATAATATCTTTGCTTACTTTTATAACGATACAAGGAGTTTCAGCTATCACATTGGCAGATCTTGGTTCACCAGTAAGAAGACTACCTTCACCAACAAAATCTCCAACACCAAGTTTGGCTAAAAATACTTTCTCTTTATTTTCATTATCTAAATAAACAGATACTACCCCGTCATTAATAACGTAAAGAGAATCTCCAGAGTCATTTTGCTTAATAATGTAATCATCTTTTTCAAAATGGAGCCTTACTGCATTTTCAGCAATTTCATCTAAATCTTCAGAATTTAAAGACATAAAAATTGGAATTTTTTGGAGTAGAACTCTATTTTTTACAGACTCATTATAAGGATTAAATTCGCTAACTTGCCTTTTTTCAAAATCTTCTCGACTTCTATGTGTGTCAAGAGCATGCAGTCCTGTATCTTCTTCAAGCTTCCCATAAAGTTTTCCGGCAGACATTTGAACGCCTGCATGTCTTAAGGTTTTATGTATTTCCATCATCACACTATCTTGCATCGAATTTTTTAAAATTCTTTTTGTGCAATCAAAAGCAACAACAAATTCTAATCCAAATTCATTAGCGCCAATAAAACGAACCCACTGTAAATTTAATTGTTCTCTTCCATCTACTGGCTTAGCTTTTTTAAGAGCATTATAAAGTAACTTTGAAATATTTTCTGGATCATGGGAAGGGTGAAAATATAGTTTATTAAAAATATGGAACCCTTCACTCATTTTCTCTTTATCTTGTTTGCTCCAATTAGTTAAAATTGAATCTGCAACTATTTCATTCGGAATTATTACTTCAGTATTTTGAAATGTTCTTATCCTTGTGCTTCTCCAGGTAATATTTTCTACATAACCTGTTTTATCATCGACAGTAATCCAATCATTTATAGAAAATGGTCTCTCAATATTTACAAAAATTCCTTTAATTAAATCTGATAAACTTGATTGCAAAGAAAGAGCAATAGCAGCAAAAACTATACCACCTGCAGCAAGTATACTTGTAAGTTCTAAATTAAAAACAAAAGATAAAACTAAAAATGAAGGTATAGCAAATAATAAAAACTGAAAAAGAAATGTTATTATCTCAGGTATTGTTGTTCCTGATTTATTATTTAGTGATAATACTTCGTATTTATAAAACATCATTATGAATATTGATGGAATAAAATATAAAGTTATCAGTAAGATTTTATTTATAAAGTTGCTTATAGATTGATTAATTAAAAAAAATTCCTTCTGAGCAACTATATCATATGAAAAATTTACCATTAGATAGGATAAAATGGGAAGTATAATTATAGTAAATAGTACTCGTGTAAATTTCTTTAGTTTATTAAGTTGTATTACGGAGCCAATAATAAATATAGAAATAAGTAAAAATAAAGAATTTAAAGTAACTGCATTATTATAAAATAACAGAATAGATGAAATACATATTAAGCTTATTAAAATTATACTAATCTTAGACAGTAGGTAAAAAATGTTAATTTTCATTTTGTAATTTTTGCTATAAAGAATTTATATATAAATGAATTCATTTTCAAAGTATTTATTCGAACACTTACATTTTGGTCTAGAAGAGAAGGATTTTACATTAATTGAAAAAATCATATTCTTTCTAATCATATTGAACTGTGTTTTTGTTGTCATTGAATCAGAAAAATTGCTTTATGAACAATATTCTGAGCTCTTTGACTCAGCAAAACTGTTTTTTGGTATAATATTTTTAATTGAATATATTTGTAGATTAATTGCTGTTGATCAAATAGATAAATTTAAAGGATTTAATGGAAAGGTAAAATATATATTTACATTACCGGCTTTAATTGATGCAATTGCACTTATCCCATTATTTTTGATCGGTATCAATGAAGGTTTCTTAGTAAGATTATTAAGGGCCATAAGAATATTTAGTATTCTTCGTTTTGGACGTTTTAGTGAGTCAGTAGATTTTATACTTCATGCAATATATGACAGAAGGCATGAATTAATATTTTCACTACTTCTAACTTTAAGTTTGATGTTATTGTCGGCAACATTACTTTATGTCGTTGAAGGTGGTTTGCAGCCTGAAGCTTTCGGATCAATTCCAAGAGCTTTATGGGTTAGTTCTGCGGCTTTATTATCAACTGGTTATGGTGATTATACTCCTATTACTTTTTTAGGTAGATTTGCAGCAGTATGCACTGCATTATTTGGAATAGGGGCTGTTGCTTTACCTGCAGGTATATTAGCAAGTGCTTTTACAGATAGAAAAAATAAAGATTAATTAATAACTTGATTTGTAAAATTTTCTAAATTTTTGTTCATTTCTTCATCTGGTAAATGAAAACCTTTAATTGTGTCTTTCCAATCAAGTTTTGAAAAATCATCATATTTATTAATGAAGTATTCATTTTCTTTTAAATTAATTTCATTATCTTTTTCTTTTAAAGAATATAAAAGAAATACCCATGATCGTGGCTCCAACTCTTTAATTTTTTGAGCTTGAGTTATACAAATATCATAATCTTTTTTACAAAAATAACCTAAAACAAGATCTCTGTATCTATTATCTGATGTTTTTTGACCAGCAGGTACGGGGTCTAATTCAAGCGCTTTATGAAGTAATTCTAAGCCTTGATCAATTTTTTTATTTCTTACTAATATTTCTCCATAAACTGCTAGTACTCTTGGATCATTCGGATTCATAGAGTAGGCAATCTTTCCGTGTTCCTCTGATTCTTCATATTTTTTTTGCATTAATGATATAGCTGAGCTAATTCTTCTTACTTCATAATCGTTCTCATCATGCTCTAGACTTTTCTCAATATGATGAAAAATCATTTTCATCATTTTATCATTATCTTCATAATATTGCTTACCTAGGCCACCACCAATTGTACAAGCTTTAAGTGAGTGTGCCCTTGCATTTGTTTCATCTTGTTCTAGAGCCTTATCAAAGTGAAATAGAGCCTTATCATTATGTTCTTTTGCTGATGACTGTCTTAGCCAGTGATACCTTCCAATAACTAAATTTTCATAAGAATTTAAATTATCGGTGGGTTTTCTTTTTATATTTTGTAAATTTGTAATTTCTATATTACCTAATAATTCTTTTGATATCTTTTGAACAATTTCATCTTGAATATCAAAAATATCTTCAAGAACTCTATCATATCTATCTCCCCATATAATCGAACCATCTTTTGCATTAGTTAAATCTACTGCCACTCTAAGTCTATTACCCGCTGATCTAATATTTCCACCAACTAAAAAATCTATTCTATGTTTTTTTGCAAATGTAAGTGCGTCTTCATTACTTTTATCATGATCGTCACATGTTTTTTTTGATACAACATCAAATTCTTTCATTCTGGAAAACTCTATAATTAAATCACCTGTAATAGCTTCTACCAAAAATTCACTGTCATCATTTTTACTTACATTCTTAAATGTTAGTATTGCAATTTTTGGATGTGAAGAATTTCGTGAAATAATTACATTATCATCTTTTTTATTATTTTCATCTTCATTGATTTCATCATTAATTTCTTCAGAGAAGAAATCATCTTCATCAATTTTTAAACCTTTTACTTTGAAAACCTCGAACTCATCACTTATATTTTTTAGTTTTCTTGTACCATCAGCTTCTATTGAATAATCAATTCTTTTATCAACTTGATCTTTGACAATTTTTGAAACAAGAATTTTACCTGGCTCACTTTGACTTTCTAGTCTTGCAGCCACATTAACCCCTGAGCCCATAATATTATTATTTTCAACAATTACATCATCTACATGAATGCCGACTCTCCAGCTTAATTTTAACTTAGTTAATGAATGCTCATTTCTTTCATATAATTTATCCTGGAATTCAATAGCAGCTTTAACGCATTGAACAGGACTTGGGAATTCAGCAACAACAGAGTCACCAGCAGTTGAAAAAATTTTACCACCAAATTCAGCTATAACATCATCAATTATTTTTCTGCATTCATTAAGGTTGGTGAGTGTAAGTTCTTCGTTCTCCTCCATATGTTTACTAAAATTAACACAATCGGTAGCAAGAATAGTTGCTAATTTTCTTTCAGAATTCATATATTTTTTTTAACTAAATTTTTTTTAAAATACCAGCCAAATATGGTAACTATTGTCACAGAATCTTAAAAAACAAATATATATAATAACTTTTATAGGAGGCTTTTATGGTTGAAAGTTTTAATGGAATTTTTTATTTGATTTTATACATAATTAATATCGCTTTAGCCGGTTATTACTCATTTACATTTTTATTTAACAAAGAAAAAGAATTTGCAAAATATAACACTGACTCAAGTGCTGCACCAGCTGCTAATTTTGGAATTTTTTGGGTTACTGCTTTTTTCTTTGTTGGTCTTTATATTTTATTTACTGGACCCGAAGGTACTTGGCCTTTCTTTATAATTAATGTTATTGTCTTTGCAATGGCAACTGTCTACAATTTTTGTTTTCATTTTAAAATAGCTTTCCTTTTTGGAAGGGATAAGGTTAATTCGACAATAGAACAGCCAATTGTATCAGCAGTAGTTCTAGTACTAAACTTAATTATAATTTATGGTTTATCAGATAAAATTTATCTATAATAATTTTAAAAGGAGTAATTATGGTTGAAAATTTTGGAGGTACTTTAAATCTAATTTTATTTTTAATTAATTTATTAGGCATATCTTACTATGGTTTCCTAACTGTATTTTCACCAAATTCACTTGTTACAAGATATGATTTAGGAGAAAAGGCTTTGCCAATTGTAAGAATCATAGGAACATTTATTGTGCCAATAGTAATAATTGGAATTTGGATATTATTTAGAGAAAACGGACCTCAATCTTGCTGGATATTTTTTGTAAATGGATTTTTACTTTCTTTTGCTCAAGTTATTTTAAGTTGGGCCCAAAGATTTAAATTTATAGACCCGGATGCAAAAAGTGATGTTGCTGATGAAGTAATAGGGCATGTATTTTTATTTATAGCAATATATCTTATATATAATATGTCCGATATAATTTATATGTAACTAAGAGCTGGGATTCAATTCCCAGCTTTTATCAACTTAAAGAAAATTCCTTTACTTTATTAAATGCAAAATGATCCGCCGCATGTTTTTTTGCATACAAAACTTCTTCTACGATACCTTCTTCATTAATCATTATATCTGTTACTGCAGTATTAAAATATCCTCCAAGAGGAATAGGCATAAATCCTCTTATTAGGGCTGGAAAGATTGCAAATGTTTTATAAATTCCTGCTAAAAATAACTTAAACCAACTTCGCTCTATTGAATATTTTTGAAAATATTTAAATTCTTCATCAGCTAAAACTGTAAATGGAATAGGGCCGTGCTTCTTCATATTTGATTTCAAAAGATTAACATTTGAATGAAAAATTCCTACGTGGGTGAAATTTGGACCAAATTCATTAAATCTTTTATTAAACTCAAGTAGTCTTAAATTACAAAAAGTGCATCCAGCAACTCTATAAAAGGTCAATAAAACTTTTTTACCTTTAGTATCTGATAAATTAAATTGATTACCATCATGTCGGGGTAGGGTAATTTCTTCTAATTTATCTCCTTTTTTTATTTTCATACATAATCATAATACTATAAAAATATTAAATTAATATTAAATTTTAATGACAATTATAATTATACTTAAATTCATCCATTATCTTGCAATTGTCTTTTCTGGTGGTGTTTTAGTTGGTGGAGGAGTAATACAATCTGTTTATACAAAGGCAAATCAAATTCCTGATTTAACAATAGCAAAGATATTAAAGTTACTTGGTTATATAGGTCTTATATCTTTAATTGTATTATGGGTATCAGGTATTATTCTTTCAATTAATTTATATGGAGGTTTTACTATTAATAGTGCATTTACAATAAAGTTAATTGCAGCAGGTTTTCTTTTAGGGTTATCTGCTTTTGTAAATTTTCATGTTTTTAATTCTTCTAGAAATAATTTACCACCAAATAAAACTATAATGAAAATTGCAACAATGAGTGGAAGAGGGCTTTTAATTATAGTTTTAATATCTGCTGCTATAGCATTTTATTAATCTATATTTATGATTATTTTTTATTTTAAAAATTCCTCTAATTTATTTAGAGCTTCTTCACTATTTAGAATTTCATTATACATCTCATCAACTAAATACTTACCATCTTGAAACTCAGATATAAGAGTTAAAGTATAAGGTTTTATTTCCCCACATATTTCTTGCCTATTATTAGGATCTTTAACTATTCCAGTAGTACAAGATACTAGCCACTGCATTCGCATATCACTAATATCGACGTCATATGTAGGAGTAATTTCAAGTTCATTTGTATGGTTTGTTATAAAAGTAGTAAAAGTTTCGCTATTTTTTTTTGCATCGTTAAGAATATTAACAATTCTTTTACATTTAGATTTATCTCCATCTAATACATGAACTACTGCGTTAATTCTAATATCTCTTACAATCGGTATTTCTCCAAAACCAAAATATTGAACTCCACACATACAAACTCTTTTTTCAACATCACAAGTTCCAGCATTTGATATGTTAAAAAAACTCAAGGATAGCAAAAAAATCAAACTGTATAAAATTTTCATACTTTTATTATAAATTTAATTAATATTGATAAAAATATTAGAATTTAATAATTATATTTTTTTAGCTATACTGATTTCTTTTATATCTGTAATTTTTGTATATCTGTCTATCATTTGAGTAGTTTTATGTCCGCTCATTTTCATAATTTCATGAGTTGGAACACCATTCATTCTTGCTTGAGTTATTGATCCAATTCTTAAACTATGGCCAGATATTTTATCACATTCACTTAATCCAGCATCTTGAGCTCTTTTTTTTAAAATTAAAACAAAGCTTGTGTCAGTTAAACTAATTTTTTTATTATTCTCATTAAGTTCATATTTTCGAATAGAATTAGCTTTATCAATTCGATAGAAAAGGGGGCCTGAGTTAACCATTGATACTTCTAACCAATGATTTAGCGATCTGACTGGACAATATAAAGCTTCCTCATCATTTTTTTTCTGTAAATAAATTATCCTGCCTTCACCTTTTTGATCAGTTTTAGAAAAGGGTATAATTATTTGAATACCTTCTTTGTCATATTTTAGATGTTCATATTTCATTCCAAGTAACTCTGATCTTCTACAAAAGCTAAAATAACCTACTAAAATTAATGCTCTATCTCTAATATTTTTATAATCATCCGTATTATAAGGTATTGAGTCTATTATCTGCTCAATATCTTTTCTAAGCAGTTCTTTTGCCTGTCCTGTTTTATTATTTTTCTCATCTCTCACAATAGCGCTTATAGTTTCTGAAATAGTTGGATTTTTTCTATCAAACTGAAATCCACCTAATCTATATTTATAGGTTATTGATGCTAATATTCTTTGTATTGTAGAAGCTTTATAAGCTGATGCAGAGTAGGGATTATTATTTATATTTTCTCTTCCAGGTATATTGCTAAATCCTTTTAAAATTTTAGCTTCTGGATCTTCATGCAACCAATGCATGTAATTTGCAACAAGTGAATAAGCGCTATCTAAATCATCAACGTCTAGAGGTTTACATTTGTAATTATTTTTACAGTAATCTTCAAATTTTAACCAATCGCCATTGTATTTATCTTTAGTATTTTTCGCCTTAGATTTCTCTCTAAGCTTGCTTACATTATCATTAAGTGATATTTTAACCATATTATATATTACGATAATTACAGTTATCGTAAATAATAGTCAAGCATAAATATAATATATATATATCAGTAACATATTATATAAATCTAATGTTAATATATTAACATACAAAATATAGGATTTTCACGTGTAAAAAAATACTATATATTGTGATCAATATGGAACATTTACCCCAGATTCCCGCCAATTCAAGAATCTTTGTGTTAACTGGTGCCGGTATAAGTAAAGAGTCTGGGGTTGAAACATTTAGAGACTCTGATGGACTTTGGAATAATCATAGGATTGAGGATGTTGCCAGTCCCGAAGGATTCTATAGAAACCCTACTCTTGTCTATGATTTTTATAATAAACGTCGAAAAGAACTAAATTCGGGAATTAAGCCAAATAGGGCTCATATTTTACTTCATGAATTAGAAAAAACATATAAAATTCATATAGTTACACAAAATATCGATAATTTACATGAGATTGGAGGATCGTCATCAATAATTCACATGCACGGTGAGCTAAATAAGGCGAGATGTATAATGAATGATAATCATGTGTTTGAGTGGACAGAGGACCTAAATGAGACCCATAAATGCCCTAAATGCGGCTCTCAAATGAGACCTCACATTGTATGGTTTGGTGAAATGCCAATGCAAATGGATGAAATTCACGATTTAGCTGAACAATCAAGCCTATTTGTTTCTATAGGAACTTCAGGACAAGTTTACCCTGCTGCTGGTTTCGTTTCGATGTTTAAAGATATGCGCAAACCAACAATTGAATTAAATCTTGAGCCATCAAGTAATCAAGATCAATTTGATTTTGCCATTCATAAACCTGCAACAGTTGCCGTTGAAGAATTTAAGAATTTACTTTTAAGTAATAAAAAAAACTAATTTATTCACGTTATTAAATTTTTTATAACAAAAAAATTTTTCTAGAACTTTCTTTATAAAGAATCATTAGCATTAATGTTTTTATGACAAGAAAACGTCCTGATTATACTGAAGCGCGTAATTATTACATAAAAGGAGACAGAAATGAGTACCCTACTCTTCAAGATATCGCTACAGAATTCAATTATTCTTTATCAACGCTAAGAAAACAAGCAGCAAACGAAGGATGGCTGACAAAAAGAAAAGAAAGAATTGATTTAAAAGAAACAATAAAGATGAGAAAGGAATTTATGGGAAAAGCATCTAAGCTCACTAATGTTTCCTTCAATGCAATCAGTGCTGCAGAATATATAATCAATAAAATTCAAGAAGATCAAAAGCAAATTGAATTAGGAAATAAAATTTTTGATGTAAACATAGCTACAAAGCAAATTTGGGCCTTAAATAATGCTATGAAACTTGTGGAAAGAGGTCAGCAAACACTTGATGAGATTGAAAATGGACACATGTCCCCTTTTGATGATTTTTCTTTTTTATAAAAATGATTATGATTCTGATATTAATTGTAGCCTCTTTATTAGTAATTTCATGGACTTTTTTTTCTCAATAGATGAGATTAAAAAAATTGAAAAAAAAGTATAGGAAAAATTATTTCAATAGTTTTTAATCAGTTTTTTAAAAATTTGTGGTCTGTAATCTGTATTCTATTTTTCCTTTTGTCTTGGTATATCGTTTATAATTTATTAAATAATTAATAACATCTCTAAAATTAATTAAATTTGTATTGGTGAAGAAATAATTATCTAAATTAATCTAACAATCATTAAGATAAATTATAAAGATTCAAGAAATTCTATATGTTCTTCTATATTATTTATTAAATAGAATTCATATTCTTTATAAAATGAATTTGATGCAATATCTCCTAAACAAACAGTAGTTCTTCTGCCTTGAATATCATCTAACCAATAATCCCAGTGAAGAAGTACTACTAAATTTGTATTTTCATTTCCAATAAGTTCTTCTTTCCATTGTTTGCCAGTATTTGCAAAAAATCTATTAAAAAAATAATTTTTTGCTCTTGGTCCAATACCATAAACTCCTAATTTTAGTTGTAACTGTTCTCTTAATTCATTACATAATTCTTTTGGCTCAATTGCATCATAATTTTCAGTAAAAAATTCTTTGTAGAGAAAACTACTTACATCTAAATGAACATTTAATTCTAAAATTAATTTATTCTTATCATGATTAAAACTGCCAGAATATCTTAGCTCTCTTTCATCTATTAAGATAACTAAATTATTTTTAAAATCTAAATTTTTAAAATCATAAAATTTACTTTGTTGAAATCTAGCTATAAGGTTATTTTTTATATGCTTTTCAAATCTTTTGATTATATTTCCCTTTTCCCTTTCAATTTCCAATTCAATTTTTAATAAACCAAAATCCATCATAGATGGTGATGATTTATTCAATATATTATAAAATTCAGATGCATTAAGATTAAAACTGCTAAGCAAAATAAAAAAAATACTGATAAAATTTCTTATCATATTATAGTCTTAATACGCCCTTAACTGTGTCTCAATGATTATTTATTTAAAAATTAATTATATTTGCTAAAACATTTACAGGTAAAAGAAATAATTTGAAATTAGGATTTTAGTTTTCTTTAGTCAAATCTTTAATGATTAAATTAATATCTAATTCAAAAAAATCTATAACTTCTTTAACTTTTCTAATATGTTTTTCTGATTTATTTTTTCTAATTAAAAGGATAATACCTGGTTTTTTGTTTGTTTGTGAAGCGTAATATAAAGATTGGCCAATAGCTTCATAAACTTTCATTCCATCAGCCCAATCTACTTCATAAGCATGTGTATCAGTTAAGCAATCAACTTTTGATTTGTCTTCAAGGGAATAATTTACTTTTCCAGATAATTCCTCACAATACATTTCAGAATAATATTTTTCATCTTCTAATGCTTTAGAGGATAATGAGAGAAAAAATATCAATACAAAAGATGAAATTGATTTTCGATTAATTTTCATAAACTAGCAGTAAAAAAAATACTTTATTAAAAAGAGATTATCAATATTAAATAAATAATTATTTATTCTTTTTTTCTGAATGCGTTATTACCAATTTTGGTTTTTCAAATTTTTTATTTTTTCTATCCCATTTAAAATATGGACCTATATATAAAGTTGTTGTGTTGGTTGGCAATCCAAGTTTTTCCCATTCCTTAATGGATATTTTTTTTATAGGCATTAACATCTCCTTTAGCGTTTGTTTAATGTCCCAGCAATTAGAGTATCTAAATCAGGACTAAATTATAAATAGATTATATTTAATAATATTCTATTTCAACAACTTTAAAATTATAAGTAGCTGGGACAGACTCCAATAAATCAAATTTTATATGTGTTAATGGTGGAACAATATAATTCCATGTTGGGTCTACTGGATACCAATAACCATCAACGACTACTTCATTCCACGCGTGAAGTGCAAATTTATTTTCTTCATAATTTATAATTCCTGTTAACTCCCTTGATGGAATACCTGCCGCTCTTGCTAATGTATTAAATAGTAGCGCATGTTCTGTGCAATCACCTACCTTATTCTCCACTATATCATAAACAGAGTTCGGATTTGCAGTGTAATCATCTTTAATAAAAATATCTACATAGTTTAGTAATAATTGAACTTTGTCCCAAGGATCTTCGACATCTCCAATAATTCCTTGAGCTAAATTAATAAAATATTCATCATTTGATGGATAAAGGGATGTAGCTTTTAAATTTTTTTCTATATCTTTTTTACTAGCAGGAGGATCATCATATAAATCAAAATCTAGTTCTAAATATTTTTTACTATCTTTAGAGTATACATTTTGTCTATCACCTATATAAAATCCTTTTTCATATTCGCCATCTATTTCAAGGACAAGTCTTTTTATATTTTCATTGTTTTCTAATACTTGATCTACAATTACAGTCTCGCTTGCATTCGTAGCTCCGCCAAAGGAAATATTTTGAGCAGTTTCTTTATTTTCCAATAATGTAGTTTCATAAGTATCGACATACTCCATTGGTGTACCTGAATTGACAGAAAAAAAAGCTGTAAAACCAGATCTTGTATCACTTGTTTCAGTTATAAATTTATAAACTGGGACTTTAACACCACTATAAAATTTTGTTTCTATAGCTTCTAGAGTATCTTTTTCATCGGAAACTTCAAAACTATACATATCATAAGATTTATAGTTAACAATTTCACCTATCTCCCAATCATCATAATGATGAAGTAATAATTCTAATTTTAATAAATCCCCAAATCGAATATCCACATCGTTAAATTGTAACTTGTTTATTTTACCATTGTTATTGCTTGTTACTTTAGCAATACCATTGTTAATAATTGCTTCAAATGATTCCTTATCATTATTATTTTGAAGCTCTAATTCTATTTTTTTAAGTGAATGAGGAAAATTATAATCAAAATATTCTTTCACTTTATAATAATAGGTGATTTCATTTTTTAATAAAGTTTCATCGTCCTCAACAACTTCTAAATATTTCATTTCAAACTGATTAACTTGAACCCAATAATCAGTTTCTTTAAATTCGTTTATGTTTATCCACCCATAACGAATGTTATTTTCATCATATATGCCAAACCATAAATCCTCAAAAATTGGATCTTCAAAATAGTTTTGTATAATTTCTTTAGTTACCTCTTTTGACTGAGAAATTGTGGAAAAAAATAAAAGAATTAAAATTATAATTAATACATAAATTTTCTTATTAATTTTTAGAATTAATTTCATCATATGCATTCTTAATAATGAGACAAAATAGGTTAAAATATTGGTCAAAATAAGATTTTCCAAATTTTTCTAAAATAACTAAACTAAATGTACTTTTTTTTTAATCCTATTAATGCTAGGTAAAAAATAATGTTTTTCGTTAGAAGTATTATTTTACTTTTCTTAATAGGTTTTTCCTTTTCAGTTTATTCACAAAATACAGATGTTGGCGGTGTTTATATAGGTGAGCAACATGGAAATCCTGTTAATGCTCAAAAGTTTATAGACAACTACAAAGCTGGTACACCTAATCAATCAGGTGGAGGTCTTCTATCTATTCTATCTAATCCAAGTAAAAAAACTCAATATTTTTATGTATCACAAAATAAAAATGGTGTTTTTGTCCATTATATTAAAAAACATGTAACTTTTGCATCTATGAAGATGAATGATCAATTAGAATTTAGTGGCTCTTTCAACAAGCATACCATAGAGGGTTATTTTGATGAAAATATATTTTATAGTCATGTAAAATGGATGGGAGAAACCGATCATTATTTAGTTGGAATATTATCAGATAGAGACCAAATAATTAGAGAGGAAATTGGAGGTCTTGGCGGAGCAAAAGAAACAATTGCAAATCAAAAAAATAAGATTGATGAGCTTAATTCAAAAATAGAAGAATTAGATAAAATTATTAATGTTGAAAATCCTGAAGTAGTAGAAGGATTAATAACTGATCATCTTCTTGAAATAGAAACTTTAAAAGAAGATTACGACAATCAAATATCTTCACTGAATAATAAATTAAATCAACAGCCTAAAATAAATATTAATAATGTTGACCTTGTAGATACTGTTAAAAAAGGTGCAATTCTTTGGTCTGGTCCTGATAAAAATAAGGCTAAAGAAATTTTAAAATTATCTGAAGGAACAAGAATTTCAACTTTAAGAAGAGTTAGAAATGATGATACCTGGTCTTTAGTTGCTATTGAATCAGGTAGAATTGGTTACGTGCAAACTCAATTTATTAAACCTGGTCAAGGTGGCGCTATACCTGATGGGCCTGTGACACCTGTTCCAACCAATAATGATATTGAAATTTATTCGCCAGAAGGCATAGAAGAGAATTCAACTTTTCAACTTAATGCAACAGGTTTACAAATAATTAAGGGTCGATTTAATCAAGATAAAATTAAAAATGTTGAATCAGTTACTTTTAATAAAGAGGAAGCTAAATTTAAATCAAATTTATTTATGAAGGCGGTAAAAATACAATCTGGACTAAATAAAATTAATATTCAGATTTTAACGGCATCTGGTGAGCAATACGAATTTAACTTTAATATTCAAGCCCCTTAATTATTTTTTGGTATTTGAACCACCCCTACTTCTGTTATTGTGAATACATCACCAGATCGTGAAGCAATAGCTCTAGCTTTTGTCATAAATTGATCACCGTCAGTAATTGTAAATATTCCTTCAAAAAGTTCATTTGCCCACTGATAATCATTTGCAATTAATGCTGCAGCATTTTTGCTTAATGTTCTTCCAGCAAAAATATAATAATCGTTTTTCCATGGAACAGCCCAGAAATTTGCTTTACTAAAACTTCTATCATCAATGGAAAGAGTTCTACTCTTAGAATGATCTATTACTTGATCTTCTTTTAACCCTATAGCTTCCCATTTTTCTTTAAAATCATCAACATTACTTACATCTAAAACAGCATTATAATAATCTTGAATTATATGGGTTTTAGATTTCTCTTCTTTTTCCTCTGGAGTTAATTCTTGAACTTCTTCATCTTTAGATAAAGTTGTTTGTTGTGCCTGTTTTGCTATATTCTCTTTTAAAAGTAAATTTTCTTGTTCTAATTCTTCTCTCTCAATTCTTGCCTGTCTTTCTCGCAACTCTCTTTCTGATTGTTCTTGTTGTTTTTTTGAACTTTGATTTCTATTAAAAATAAATAATAAAACCCCACCAGCTATAAGTACTATTCCACCTGCTATTATTAAAATTAATGGTAAAGAGGATTCTAATTGTTCCTCTCTATCCTTTAAAGCTTTTTTATTTGTTTCAATTTTTAAATAATATTCTTTTAATATATCTTTTTCAATATCATCTAATTTTTGAATATTACTAATTTTTTGTGTACTAATTATTTCAATATCTAATTCTTTTTTATACTCGTTATAAAGAATATTCCTTGAATAACTGCTAGGTAGATTGTTTTTTATATCTTCTTTATAAATATTTTTATAAATATTGTTTATATTTTCAAAGTCTAATGCATTAATATTTTTTTTTGTATCATCAATCTGCTTATCAAAACTTTCAATAAATTTTAATAAGTCATTTAGATTATCTGTATAGGAATTTAATTCACTTATATCTTCAATATTAGCTAGTTGAGGTAAGTTACTTTTTTCAAGAAATACAGATTTAAAAGCATCAATTTCATTTT
>CABYRE010000014.1 GCA_902521325.1 uncultured Alphaproteobacteria bacterium | reverse complement strand
TAATTATGAAAAATATAATAAATGATAAACTACCAACAAGTTGGGATCTATAAATGAAATTAACACCAAGAGAAAAAGATAAGTTGATGGTCAGTATGGCAGCTAATGTTGCCAGAAAACGTTTAGAAAGAGGTGTTAAACTTAATTATCCAGAAGCGATAGCGTTAATAACAGATTTTGTCATAGAAGGTGCAAGAGATGGAAAAATGGTGTCAGAATTAATGGAAACAGGTGCGCACGTAGTTAAAAAAGAAGATTGTATGGATGGTATTCCAGATATGATACCAGAAGTACAAGTTGAAGCAACATTTCCAGATGGAACAAAATTAGTAACAGTACATAAACCGATAAGATAATGAAACCTGGTGAAATAATAACAAAACAAAATAGTGATATTAACTTAAATGATCAAAGACAATCAATAACTTTAAAAGTTTCAAATAGTGGGGATCGTCCAATCCAAGTTGGTAGTCATTATCATTTTGCTGAAACTAATGAATATTTAAAATTTGATAGAGAAAAATCAAATGGTATGCGTTTAGATATACCGTCTGGTACAGCTGTTCGGTTTGAGCCCGGCCAATCAAAAGATATAGAATTAATTCCAATAAGTGGAGATAGAAAGATATTTGGTTTTAATAAGAAAGTAATGGGCCAATTGTAATGAAGAAAATTAAAAGAGAAGCTTATGCTGATATGTATGGACCAACAACTGGTGATAAAGTCAGACTTGCTGACACTGAACTTTTTATTGAAGTGGAAAAAGATTTAACAACATATGGTGAAGAAGTAAAATTTGGTGGAGGAAAAGTTATTCGAGATGGAATGGGGCAATCTCAAGTATCTCGCAAAGACGGCGCTGTTGATACAGTTATAACAAACGCTTTAATTGTTGATGTAAATGGAATTTATAAAGCTGATATTGGTCTTAAAGATGGTTTAATCAATGAAATTGGAAAAGCAGGTAATCCAGATACTCAATCAAATGTAAATATTATTATTGGGCCTGGAACAGAAATAATTGCTGGTGAGGGAAAAATTATAACAGCTGGTGGATTTGATAGTCATATACATTTTATTTGTCCTCAACAAATAGATGATGCACTTCATTCTGGTATTACAACTATGTTGGGAGGAGGAACTGGTCCTGCACACGGTACTTTGGCAACTACAGTTACACCTGGGCCATGGCATATAGAGAAAATGATACAATCAGCTGATGCTTTTTCTATGAACTTAGCTTTTGCAGGGAAAGGAAACAGTTCATTACCTCAAGCTCTTGAAGAACAAGTAATTGCTGGTGCAAGTTCACTTAAATTACATGAAGATTGGGGCACAACTCCAGCAGCAATAGATAATTGCCTAAATGTAGCTGATGAACATGATGTTCAAGTTATGATTCACACAGATACATTGAATGAAAGTGGATTTGTAGAGAGCACGATAAAAGCTATTAATGGAAGAACTATTCATGCATTTCATACAGAAGGAGCGGGAGGAGGTCATGCACCAGATATTATAAAAGTTTGTGGTGAAGAATATGTTATTCCATCATCAACAAACCCAACAAGACCATATACTATTAATACGGTTGAAGAACATTTAGATATGTTAATGGTTTGCCATCACTTGGATAAATCAATACCTGAAGATGTGGCATTTGCTGAAAGTCGTATTCGAAAAGAAACAATTGCTGCGGAAGATATACTCCATGATATGGGTGCATTTTCAATTATTGCATCTGATAGTCAAGCAATGGGTCGAGTAGGTGAGGTCATCATTAGAACATGGCAAACCGCTCATAAAATGAAAGTACAACGTGGACAATTAAAGGAAGAGCAGGGTGATAATGATAATTTACGTGTTAAACGTTATATAGCTAAATATACAATTAATCCTGCAATTGCTCATGGTATTTCCAATCATATTGGCAGTATCGAAAAGAATAAACGTGCAGATATTGTCATTTGGGATACAGCTTTTTTTGGTGTTAAGCCTGAAATGGTTTTGCAAGGTGGGAATATTTCTTGTTCGCAAATGGGTGATCCGAATGCTTCTATTCCAACCCCTCAACCAGTGTATTCACGACCAATGTTTTCTTCTTTTGGAAAATCATTAGAACAATCTACTGCAACTTTTGTAAGTAAAGCCTCTTTAGATAAAAATTCATTCAAAAACTCTGGAATTAGTAAATCTTTATTACCAGTAAATAATATTAGAAAAATTTCTAAAAAAGATATGGTATTAAATGATTATTGTCCAAATATAGAAGTTAATCCAGAAACTTATGAAGTAAAGGCAGATGGAGAATTAATTACCTGTGAGCCTGCTAAAATACTACCTTTAGCTCAACGTTATTTCATGTATTAAATTTTATGCAAACAGCTTTTAAAATAACAGGTCACAAAGATGCTAGTAAAAATATACAAGATGAAATTACTTTATCTTATGAAGAACGATTTATACGACGAAAAAAATTAACAACAGATAATGGTACAGAATTTTTAGTTAATTTAGAAGAAACAGTCAGTATGGATGAAAGTCATTATTTCGAATTAGAAAATGGAAATTTAATTCAAGTAATTTCAAAAGAAGAAAATTTGATTGAAATTACAGGTGATAATTTAAAACATATTATTTGGCATATTGGCAACAGGCATTTACCTTGTCAAATTGAAGAAAATCGCATTCTTATTCAGGATGATGCTGTAATTGTAGACATGATTTTAAAACTACAAGGAAATATAAAAAAAGTTTTTGAAAAATTTAAACCTGAAGGTGGAGCCTACGGTATGGGACGTACTCATAGTCATAAACACTAAAATGAAAAAAATAAAAGATCCTGTACAAATATTACAAATATGGTTTTCATCTTCTTTTCCTGTTGGTTCCTACGCATACTCACATGGTTTAGAAGCACTAATAGATGATGATAAAATTAGAAACAAAGATGATGTTGGAGAATATTTAGAAGCATTGTTATTTTATGGCAGTCTTCGAAATGATTATATTTTTTTAAAGTCTGTATATATGGGTGAAGAAATTAATGACTTAATTTTAGCAAGTGCTTCTTCAAAAGAAAGATATATAGAAATGATTGATATGGGCAATTCTTTTCGAAAAATAATGAAAGATAGTTGGGAGTTAGTATTGAAAAAAAATACCTCTTTTGTTTATTGTATTAGCAAAGCAGCTCTTCATTTTGATATAAAATTTGAGGACTTAATTAAATTTTATCTTCAGTCATATATTTCAAACTTAATAAATGTATGTGTAAAGCATATACCTATGTCGCAAAAAGATGGTCAAATATTAAATGTTAATTTTATTGATCGAATACAAGAATTTTTAGAAAATTCCAATCAACTAACTCTTAAAGATATTGGAACGAGTTTTTTTATTGGTGATATTTTTGCAATCAAACATGAAAATTTAGATTCTAGAATTTACTTAACATGAACAATATAAATGGTCCGTTAAAAGTCGGTATTGGTGGTGGAATTGGAACAGGAAAAACTAGCTTAACAGAAGCTTTGTGTCGTCATTTATCAAATAAAATTTCTATGGCAGTAATATCAAATGATATTTATACAACTGAAGATGCAGAATATTTAATGAGAGCTCAAGTTCTTCCTATGGAAAGAATTAAAGGCGTTGAAACAGGGGGGTGTCCCCATACGGCTATACGAGAAGATTGTTCAATTAATTTACTAGCTGTTGATGAAATGAAAAACAAATTTCCTGATTTAGAATTAATACTTATTGAGTCAGGCGGTGATAATTTGGCAGCTACTTTTAGTCCAGAGTTAGTCGATTTAACAATTTATATGATCGATGTTGCCCAAGGAGCTGACATTCCAAGAAAAAAAGCTCCTGCTATAAAAAAATCAGATTTGTTGGTAATTAATAAAGTTGATTTGGCACCTCATGTCGATGTTAATATCGATCAAATGGAACAGGATGTAAAGGAAGCCAGAAATGGGTTACCTTATGTTTTCGGTGAAATGAAAAATAATAGTGGAATAGAAAAAATTTCTGACTTCTTAATTTCTCAAGGTGGATTATAACTATTCTACTTTTTGTAAAGAATAGACCGTATCCGTACTATTAAATTTTGTATCAAACTCTTTTGATTTTGGATCATCAAATAAAGCATAAAATTTTTCTTCATCAGTAACATTACACATAATCATTACATGACCATCTTTAACGAAAGCCAAATCAAATGCATCTGTATATTTTGCAATATCATCTTTAAAAGAATTGTATAATTCCATGTAATCTTCTTTAGTAAAAGATCCTTTGGATACAACACATAAATTCATATTTCTCTCCATTTATTCAAAAAAAAATCCTCGCCATTTCTCTTAATGGGAGGATAATTTTATACGTATCTCATTTTAGCTGCTTGTGAACAGCAATAGAGTCAAATCGTTCTTATTAATACATAATACATATTTATTACAATTCAATTAAATCTTATAATGTTATTAAAAATAATTAGTTCTTATTGATAAATGTTAATCTATTTGAACTTTCAATTCCAAAAACTATATTTAAATTATGAAAATTTTAGACAATATATCTAATTTATTTAGCCAAAATAAAAATAATTCAGATAAAGAAGATACTATTCAAGAAAATCTTCGTAGCAAAGAATTAGAATGGAAATTAGCTTTACTTGTTAGAAATATGGATGATGTAGAGGATATAGATCTAAAATTTGTTAGTGTTTCCAAAATAGACATGGGTACCAAAAAAGATTTATTTACATCCTATAGATTAGATTTCAATGGAAGAGAAAGACTAAATCAATTCAAGAAAAAATATAAAAATATACTTTTGTAATAGATATTTAATTAAAATATTTAATAAAGTTAAAAAAATCTATAATTATACCTAAAATGAAATTTTTAATATTTATTTCAATTTTTTTATTTTGTAATAATTTACTACCTAACACAATCTTGAATGATAACGTAATTGGTTTTAAAATAGAAAATCAAATTACTGATATAAATTATCCTCCAATACCACCATCCTTAATTAAAGATAAATATTTTTTTGGATCAATTTTTATTAAACAAGATTTTAATAATGACGGACTAGCAGATTATTTTTTTACAGGAACAATGAAACCAGAAAATATAAAAGTAACAGGAGAGGATGTGATGGGTTTATGTGGAGGAAAAAAATGTAAAGGAAATTTAACATCTCCTAGTTTATTCCTCGGCTTAGATGATGGTAGATATTTACTATCTGATGAACTATTAATAGATAATAGAGTTGAGCCAGGTCAATCTTTAGGTAGACAGATTTTAGTTGCAGATTTTAATAATGATAAAATAAAAGATATTTTTATTGCAGATACTGCAATTGGAAAACAAGCTCAAAAAGGTTTTAGAGATACATATTTTCTAAGTCAATCAAATGGAACTTGGTTAGAAAGTTCGGAAACTCATCTTTCAAAAAAAAATTATGTGATTTTTGATCATGGAGCTGCAGTTGGTGATATAGATAACGATGGAGACGTCGACATTGTTTTATCAGAACTTAAAAATAAAATTTCGTGTTGGATCAATGATGGTTCAGGAAAAATGAAATTAAAAAAATGTGGTAGTATTAAAAATGCTTTTGGAATTGAGCTTGGTGATATTGATAATGATGGAGATTTAGATCTTGTTTATGCTGGTCATGAAAACAGAGGTTCAACTGATACTGGTATTGCTTTAAATAACGGTAAAGGAAATTTTGATCAAAAAATAAAATTGAAAATGATACCTAAATGGTCAACAGTACCTGAAGTATCTTTATGGGATTTAGATAATGATAATGATTTAGATATAGTGTTATCTCGATCAGGAATTTTGTATGTTGGGGTAGGTGTTCAAATATTAGAAAATTTAGGAAATAAAAAATTTAGATCGCAATTTTATAAGTTATTAGAAGCACCAGCAGATTATGTCCCTGTCCATGAAGGTAATGAATGGAATCAATATATTTCGAATTTTTTATTTAAAGATTTTGACTTAGATGGTCACGATGATATCTTATTAGTTGCACCTAGAAATAATCACTTACATATAGGCGCTTCTATATTCAAAAATCAAGGTAACATGACTTTTATACATATTCCTTATGGACATGAAGGTAATAAAATTAATATTTTAAAAGAGGGTAAATTTATTTCTCATTTAGCAAGTGTGTCAATATTAGACAATTTAACTGATATTGGAGATAGCAAAGTTAAAGATTTTTTAGAACTAAATAACTCAATTTATTTTGATTCATTAAATATTGAAATGATTGGAGCTTCAAATTTAGTTATGGGAGATGATTACTTTATATACGATGGTTTATTTAGTTATGATGATGTAAGATTTCCTGTAACATTATGTGTCCAATATTATAAAGATTTTAATTTCATAGGTAATTTTTTAAGCTTAAATTATGGGTATGGTTTTGCTGAAAATAAAGAATTAAAAAAATATGGAACTAGATATTGTGGTGCTAATAAAGGCTTTATTTCACATTGGGAACTAGATGAAGGGTATTTAAAAAATGACACGGATATTTATCCTTTTCTTATTGAAATTGAAAATAAATGGGATCAAATATTTAAAAATCTTCCTTTATTTGGAAAATTAGAAAAAGATGAGATAATTTCAAAATGGAAATAAATAAATTTCTTTAATTCAAATATATTAATCAACTAATATATAAAATTAAGTCAAAATCTGCTCCAACAATTCAAAATTAGTTAGAAAATAATTTATAATATTTTATTCGTATTTATCAGAATACAAATAAGGTATGCCAATGACTAAAATAATATAGAAGACCATAAAACCAGCTATTAGTGGAATAACTTCACCAGCTGGAACTGTACTAAATGGACCTAAAACAAATCCATAAATTACAAAAAGAATATTTAAACCTACTAAATAATATCCACCACTTCTTTTCATGTTGTACAACATATAAATTGTGTAAGCGATTGCTAACTGAAATACGATACTCACAATAAAATCTAAAGTTGACAGTTGAACATTAAAATCTCCTACAGGTGGTTGAACACCTTGACCTGAAAAGTATCCATACGTAATTCGATAAGACGTATCTATAAAATCTAAAGAGATAAGGATTAGCATTATCCAATGCAAAGGTTTAAATAATCTATCTTTCACTATTACTATCTTATTCTTTTTTCATAGATTCTTGCAATGAAACATTATTCTCATCTGAAGGTTTTGTATCTTTTTTAATTGATTGAATTTTATCAGAAAGTTTAATGTCACCACTTATTTGACCGCCAAGTTTAATTTGTAAATTTTGATATTCAATTTTACCTGATACTTTACCTTGTTCTTGAATAGTAAGAGTACCAGACGCTTTAATATCTCCATCAAATGTACCCCAAATATCAGCGTTATGAGTTTCAATAGAACCTTTACAGTCACCAGAAGCACCTACTACTAGATTATCTGTTTTCATCGTAACATCGGCTTCACCGTCAATTTGTACTTCATCAGCTTTTTTAATTTCACCATTAATAACTACACCGTGACCAATGACAACTTTTGCAGATCCCTTTGCAGGTCTAAACACATCAGGTGCTGAACTTGTATTATCTTCTTTTTTATCAAACATTTTTCCTCCCTTATGTTTTTTAACGCAGGTATTCTTCGACTGCAGGAGTTTTTTTAGAGCAGGTTTCTACAACTGCTATGGATAGATTTTTAACATAAAAAAAAGAAAAATTAAATATTAATGTTATTTTTCAATACTATTTCTGATGATTTACAACATCTACAAGTATAGCAATTACCAAATTCAATATTGTAATTGAGCAAATTGAAATAAAACTAAAGAAATAAATCCAGGCCCACCAATAGATTGCTTGCATAGGTAGCATAACATTTTCCCAGCTAGATAAAGTTAAAACTTGAAATAGGGTAATTAAAGAAATTCCTAAATCAGCCCATCTTTCTGGATCATCCTCCCCAAATAAAATAGATCCCATAGTGGCATATATATAAAGGATAATAAAAAGCAGAAGGCTAACAAAAAAAACTCTTTTAATTGATGCAAGAATAGCTTCAATAATTTTTTTTAATTCAGGTATTACAGATATCAGTCGTAAAACTCTAAATATACGAAGAAGACGTAAAACTAAAAAACTTGAATTATTTGGAATAGGTATAAGAGAGATAGCTACAATTATAGTATCAAATACATTCCAACCGTCTTTTAAGAAGTTTTTCTTTTCTTTTTCTCCTATAAAACGAATGAGTATTTCAATAACAAAGAAAACAGTAATAGCATAATCAAGTAAATGAATAGTATTTAAAAATATAGGATCTAATTGATATGTTGTAGCACCAATAAGTATTGCATTAAGAATAATTATTATGACAACTGAAAATTGAAATATTCGATTATCTTTTAATTTTGAAAAAAAATCTATCATTTTAGATTAATTAAAGCAATTGAAGCAGTATCTTCTAAAAATAAAATTAAACCATTCTCTACTTTAATCATATCTCTTATTCTTTCACCCATATTTACTCTTTCTAAATTTTCAACATTACTCTCATTTTGTAAATCAAAAAAATAAATTGAATTATCTTTTAAAGAAGCAACGGCATATTTATTTTTTTTATCTAATCCTACAATTTGAGAAATACCTATTGATGGATTAAAATATTTTATTGGTTCTATGAAACCATAATCTGAATGAGATTTATGTAATGGATATTTTACATATTTTTTTTTATTTCGTGGAGCTTTTTTTCCACCATAATGTTCACCATATGAAGAAATAGCCCATCCATAATTTGGGATAGTATCTTGATTAAATTGAATTAGATTTATTTCATCTCCCCCTTCAGGACCATGTTCAGCTTCTAGTAAAAAATTATTTTCTATGTCAAAATATAATCCTTGAGGATTTCTATGACCCATTGAAATTATAGAAAAATCTTTTTTGCTCTTATTGATTTTTATTATTTTACCAAAAATACTTTCTATATTTTGAACTCTATGACGACTTCTAAAGTCTCCAGTAGATAAAAGAACAGTGTTTTTATCTAGATTGACAATTCTACCACCTGATTGATGAGCATTAAATTCATTATCGATATTATTATTTACATCAACACATTCATATGAAGTAAATAAGATTTCAAATTGTATAAATTCAAAATCCATTTTACCTTGAAGAAGGCTAGTATTCCAGCAATCTGCCTTAACTTCTCTTGTATAGGACACATAAATGTCATTTTCATATATTTGCAAATCCTTAGTAGAAAACCATCCACCTTCCAGCCAATCAAAATCATGTAGTCTTGATTTTTGAAATTGTTCTTCATTGATAAAGTCATGAATATTTGTTTTTATTTGTTTTAAAATAAGGTTATTATTTAGTTTAGTCATGTCAGTTGTGGAGTATGTCAAGACTCCACTTGCTGAAAGAAAAATTATTTTATTGTCATATTGATCGATATATCCACTAGCAGGGAACTGATTTGCTATTCCATACATTAAAATATTTTTTTCTGGACTATAAATATCAACATCTAAAATAGCTGATTCAAAACTATGAGAAGGATTAAATATATATTCTAAATTACTATTATTTCTTTTAATTTGCATATCAAATTCATAAGGATCTAACTGTGATAGTAATTTTTCAAATATTTCTTCTAATGGTTGCAGATACTCAACTTCTTCACGCATTTCATTAAATGCTTTTTCTAATAATTTTTTTTGACCTCTAAAAAGATTTCGCTCTTTTCCAATATTTTCAATTTCTTTTTCAAGCTCATATATGTTTTTTTGAGGAA
This sequence comes from uncultured Alphaproteobacteria bacterium, assembly GCA_902521325.1. Classification (GTDB taxonomy): domain Bacteria; phylum Pseudomonadota; class Alphaproteobacteria; order HIMB59; genus CACPNW01. The sequence continues at coordinate 17,368 of CABYRE010000014.1, read as the reverse complement.
AAATATATTTAGTAATTAGTTGTTGTTGATCTTTGTTTAAAAAGTTTCTTAATATTTGAAAGTCATAAAAAAAATTAAGTAAAAGAAAAATAAAGAATAATAAAAATAAAGAGTTTAATATTTTCATTATTTAAATATTTTGGATACTCATTTAAAGACCTGTTTCTATTACTACTTTACCATGTTTATCTCTTGGTTCTTTTAAATATTCCCAAGCTTTACGATATTCTTCCATTGGATATGTACGATCAATATTAGGCTTCAACTTTTCTTCTTTTAGTGATTTATAAACAAAATCAGTTCCTCTATTTTTCATTTCAGTATTTTCAACATAATTAAATAGTGAATAAGGATGAAATGTAGCGTTTGCTTGAAACATATCTACTATTGGTAATTGAGGGAATACTCCATCTAATGTTCCATAAAAATAAATAGTAGCATCACGTGCAAGGGCAGGGCTATACTTTGATATCATGCCCTGACCAACAGGATCAAATGCAGCATCAATGCCTCTACCATTTGTTACTTCTTTTATAGTGGATGCTAAATCATTTTTTTCAGGAATAATTACATGTGAAGCACCTGATTCAATTAAATAATCAGTATTTTTTTCAAACCTTGTTGTTGTAATCATATTGGCGCCGTATAACTTTCCAATATTTAATGCTGCGTTTCCAGCTGTACTTGTACCAGCTGTTACGAGAATATTTTTTTCTGGTGACGCTTTGCAAAGTTCAACTATGGGATAATAAGCTGTCATAAATTGCATCCATACTGAAGAACTTTCTGCAGCATTTAATCCTTCTGGGGCAGGAGTAATATATCTTGCATCTATCGTGACATAATCAGCACTCGCACCTTTATTATAATAAAAATAGGGTAGAGTGCAGTATCGTTTACCGAGCTCTATATTACTTACACCATCTCCAATTTGATCAACTATTCCAGCAGCTTCCATTCCTATTCGTGCAGGAAATTTTTCAAAACTAAAAGAATATCGATCTAGCATTAAATCCATATCACCCCAATTAAGAGCAAAAGCTTCTATACGAAGACGTACTTCACCTGGACCTGCGTTTTGTATTTCGCAATCTTGTAATGTTAAACCTTGATAGCCCGAATAATCTTTAATAACCCATTCACGTGCCATAATTTTTACTCACTTCTATTAATAAAATTGTAATACTAAATTGTCTTTAAATTATCAATTTTTCTATCCATGATAAAGAACCATAATGGTGGAATTAACGCCATTATTAACATGACAGAATAATTAGCAGGCATTTCAATCGCTTTTTCTTCCTGTGATAGAAGAGGGTAAGGCTTTGATGCACTCTGATGATGCTCTGCGTGAAGACCTAAATTAAACGTCGACCAATTAGCAGAGATGTGACGACTATTCCAAGAATGGAGATCTGTAAATCTTTCGAATCTTCCATTTTCTTTTTTTCTCTCCAAACCATAATGCTGAATATAATTTACTAACTCCAATAAGATTATGGAAACAAAAGAATGAAAGATAATAAAAACTAAACCATTCATACCAGCAATTAAATATGCAAATACTAAAAATATAAATTCTAATACAAAATAATGAATCATTCTGTTTTGAAAACTAAAAATATTTACTCTTTTTCTATCGAGAATATTTTTTTCAATATTCCAAGATGAAATCACACTATTGATTACACAGCGAATAAAATAAAAATAAAAATTTTCACCTCTTCTAGCTGTAGCCGGATCTTCTTTAGTAGCTACATTTAAATGATGTCCATATATATGTTCGATACGAAAATGGCCGTAACAACATAAAACTAATAAAAATACTCCAATACCTCGCATAAATTTATTTTTTCGATGAATGAGCTCATGTGCAGTTGTAATGCCAATAGACCCACCAGACACACCTACTGCAGCACCCAAAGCAGCAGCAGTTAATAAAGTGATACTAGGTTTAGACACAACAATTAAACCAAATATAATTAAAAATAGAATACAGGGTAGCACTATTAAAATTGAAAAATTGTGAAACACATTTTCTTTTAGTTCAAGATCATCTTTACTTAAGTAAGGTAATACCAGATCAATAATTGGAACCAATACGAAAACCCAAATAAAAGGTGAAATTGACCAAGATGGATTAATGATTAATCCTAAAGAGCTAGCAAAAATTAATATTAGAGGTGTTACAAGATAAAAAATCATCAATTTAATTATATATTATTTTTTTTTCTAAACTAATACCTAAATTAACTTAAGGAAATTTTTATGAATAATAACATTAAAGGTCTTATTTTAATTATTGTAGGGATGTTATTCATAATTACCCAGGACGTCTTAATTAAATACACCATCCATGATGCCTCATTAATGCAAATACTTGTATTTAGAGGAGGAGTAGGATTATTGCTATTATGCATATATTTAATATATTCTAAACAACCAATTTTCTTTGGGACCTCTCATCCATATATAGCCATATTTAGAGCTTCAACATTCTTTTTTGGTTTTACCTTATTTTTTATTTCGTTGAGCGAAATCAGTTTAGCTGAAGCCACAAGTTTATTTTTTGTCAGTCCATTTTTTATAACTATTTATTCTTATTTTATTCTGAATATTAAAATTGGTTTAAATAGAATCTTTTCAATTTTTGTTGGCTTTTCTGGTACTATTTTAATTATCAAGCCAGAATTTAATGAAATAAATATTTATATGTTATTCCCAATCATTGCCGCATCTACATATGCATTATCAATGACATTGGCAAAAAAATCCGCAAAGAATGATAATCTATTCCAACAAACTTCTCACATTTATATTGGTGCTTTTATTGGAGGAAGTGTAATTAGTATTTTAATACATAATTTAGACTTTAACTTGTCAATTTTTTCAATTCTAAGTAATTCTTGGATACTCGATGAATTTAAAGTAATTGGATTAATATTATTTATTTCTACAACTGGTAGTATCGGAATATTTTGTTTAATAGCTGCTTACAGAGTTGGTTCACCATTGGTGAACAGCATAACAGAGTATGTACATCTAATCTTTGCAATAATAATAGGGATAATTATCTTTAATGAAGTTCCTGACTTAAATTCTTTCATAGGAATTTTTCTTATAATGGGAAGTGGTATTTATGTTGTATTCAGAGAAAATAAACGTGAGCAATTGGTTGTATCTCAAACAACTCTTAGGACATAGGGATAAGTGGGGCAAAACTTCAGCAGTGGAGCTGACTTTATACCCCGCTTCATTATATTGTATCTTTTTACAATCTAAAACTATATTCATGCCAAAATTCAATAATATATGAGAAGATTAATTTTATTAGTTATAGTTTTAACTGTCTTATAACGATTATGTAGAAGAGGGCAAATTTCTTTCGAATTAGGAAATATTATGCCCTCAAATAAGTAATTATTGATAGAGTTAAAATAATTATTCTTCTAATTTATAACTATCACTACTAAAATAAAAATTAATACTTAATTAATTAACTGATATTTATGTTAAAATGCACTACTCCAACTCTACAACACATATCTTATAAGCATGGTAGAATTGCTTATAGAGAAATGGGTGAGGGACCAGTATTATTTCTTCTTCACGGCATGAATGGAAATAGCCAAAGCTGGGCAAATTTATTCTACTCTTTAAGTTCATCTTATCGAATTATTGCTTGGGATGCACCTAGTTTTGGAGATTCGGATATGTTTGGAGATAGTATCGATGAGTATAAAAATGCCGCAAAAGCTCTTTTAAAATCTTTAAATGTAAATAATGTAATTTTAATTGGTCATTCTATGGGTGGGTTAGTTGCTACACAACTCGCTAATGATAATGAGATTTCTTCTGATGGCTTAATACTATCTTCAACCCATTTAGGTTTTGGTTTAAAAAAAGGGCAAGAATTAATTGAACGATATTCAAACCGTATAAAAGCATTTGAATCAAGAACGTCAGAGTTGGATTATGCTATTAACAGAACAAGACGTAACACTTCTGAAGATACACCTGAAGAAGTAATTCAATTTCTTGCGAATATAGCAACAGATCTTCGTGTTGAAAGTATTCGTGATGGCGGTCGCATGAGTCAAGAGGCCGATAACACTAACATTTGTAATAATCTCAATATCCCAGTACTAATTTTATCTGGTGGCAAAGACAAAGTAATTTCGACTGATATGCACGCGGCTTTGGCCGCAGCCATTCCGGGAGCAAAGAAAGTCGTTTTCCCCAATGCGGGACATGCATCTTTTGCAGAATGTGCGGATCAATTTAATGATCATGTAAAAAATTTTGCAGAAAAAGTATGGGGGTAAGTTAACCGCTAAAAATATAAATTTAATTAAGTTGTTTAATTAAATTAAAGGGAGGAATATGAAAAAATCTTTTTTAAAAACTTTGGCTTTAATTATAGCCATAACTTCAGGGCTTGGTTTTTCATCAAGCTCAGTTTTAGCAGATGACCTTAAAGTGGCTCTTGCTGCTGAACCGACATCTATGGATCCGCATTATCAGAATTTAACAATAAATAATTCATTTGCGACTCAAGTGTATAATGCGCTTGTCCTACAAGATGTAAATCAAAATTTATTACCTGGTCTAGCATCATCTTGGGAACCTGTTGATGATCTTACTTGGCAATTCAATTTAAGATCTGGCGTTAAGTTTCACAACGGTGCATCATTCTCTGCTGAGGATGTAATTGCTTCAATGGAACGCGCTGCTAATGTACCTAATAGTCCATCTAGTTTTGCAACTTTTACTAAAGGGAAAACTTTTGAAGTTGTAGATGATTTAACAATTAGAGTTTCAACAGAAAAATCTAATCCATTTATACCAAATGATATGTCTAGAATAGCTATCATAGACTCAGCTTTTATTAATGCCACTACCGAAGATTTTAATACAGGCGTTGCATCTTTCGGCACAGGTCCATTTAAATTAAATAAATGGTTACCAGGTGATTTAATTGAAATTTCTCGAAATGATGATTACTGGGGTGATGCGGCTGAATGGGATAGTATTACTATTAAACCAATCAAAGATGGAACAACAAGAACAGCTGCTCTTATAGCGGGTGATGTTGATTTTATTGAACGTGTTGCACCTGCTGACTTACCGAACTTGGAAAAAAGGGATGGTATCTCTGTATTTAAATCAGTGTCTAATCGTTTGCTGTACTTAACTCTGCATATGACAGATGATCCAATTAAGCCATATGTTACTGATTTTAATGATAATCCTATACCATCACCATTTCAGGATATTCGTATGCGTAAAGCAGTTTCTCTTGCTATTAATCGTCAAGCAATTGCCGACCGCATAATGGATGGACTTTCTTCACCTGCTGGTCAATTTTCACCAGAGGGATACATCGGTTATTCATCTGACTTACAAGCAGATATTTATAATCCAGATCGTGCAAAAGAATTAATGGCTGAAGCAGGTTATGCGGATGGTTTTAAATTAACTATTCATGGTCCAGCTGGTCGATATACTAATGATGCGAGAATTCTTGAAGCAATCGCTCAAATGTTAACGAGCGTTGGTATTGAAACTTCAATAGAGACAATGCCGGCTTCTGTTTTCTTTAAACGTTTTGCTAGCGGTGGGGTTGATAAAAAACCTGAATTTACTGCTGCAATGTCTGGATATGCTAATGGATCAGGTGAACCATCTCATCCACTTAGAATTTTTATTCATACTAAGCAAAAAGATCGTGGTTATGGTCCTGGAAACAGAAATGGCTATAGCAATAGCGAAGTTGATATCATGATTGAAGATGGTCGTGCAATGATGGATGTTTCAAAAGGAATGGAAACGTTTATTAAAGCAACTGAAATGGCGATGAATGAATACGCGCTACTTCCATTACATCATGAAATTGCAACATGGGCAGCTCGTGAAGGCATTACATATGCAAACGGTGCTCTAGATAGCACATTTTTACACTTCATTAGTAAGGAATAATAAATTAAGTTTGGCCTGCTATTTAAAGCAGGCCAAACAACAAAGGAGTTACTATTTTATTCTTCATTATTAGACGTGTTATGCAAAGCATTGTTGTTTTGTTTATAATGTCGTTAGTTGTGTTCACGATGATCAATCTCGTGGGTGATCCAGTAGACATGCTTGTGAACCCAGAGAGTCTACCCGATGAAATTGAACGTGTGCGAAGTGACTTTGGTCTAGATCAACCAGCACATATTCAATATATTAAATTCTTACAGGGTGCATTATCAGGAGACTTAGGAAATTCTTTTATTTTTGGAAGACCAGCGCTAGCATTGATTGCAGAACGTTTTCCCGCAACATTAGAACTTGCAACATGTGCACTAATTATTGCTATAGTCTTTGGATTACCCTTAGGAATATATGCAGGTTTAAATCCAAAGAGTTTAGGGACAAGAATAATCATGGGTGGTTCAGTGCTTGGTATATCAATTCCAACATTCTGGCTTGGTTTAATGATGATCATTATTTTTTCAGTAGTCCTTGGTTGGTTACCTGTATCAGGGCGCGGTGACATAGGGAGTTTCTTAGGTTGGCAGAGTAGCGCTTTTACACTTGATGGGTTGAGTCATCTAATAATGCCAGCAATTAATTTAGCACTTTTTAAAATTGCAATGGTTATACGTTTGGCGCGTGCGGGAACAGTCGAAGTCATGTCACTTGATTTTATTAAATTTGCTCGTGCTAGAGGATTACCCCCTGAAAATTTAGTTCGCTTTCATCTTTTACCAAATATTCTTATTCCTATCATTACGGTCTTGGCAATTGAGTTTGGCACTCTAATTGCTTTTGCAACAGTCACCGAAACTATTTTTGCTTGGCCAGGTCTTGGTAAGCTTGTGATTGATGCCATAGTAAATCTTGATCGACCTATAGTAGTTGCATACCTCATGTTTGTTGTTACTTTATTTTTACTTCTGAATTTAATTGTCGATATAATTTATGCGGCACTTGATCCACGAGTACGTCTAAATGGAGATCAACAATGAAGGATGGTCAGTCTCTTATTGAAGATAAATTAAATTCAGCAAAATATAAAAAGGTATTAAAAGCAAATTTTTTAAAACCTGCTACGTTGATTCCAATTTTATTACTCGCTTTTATTGCTGGTTGTGCCATCTTTGCGCCAATTCTTGCTCCAACTAATCCTTACGATCTAGCTATTGTAAGTATTATGGACTCGAGGCTTGCTCCCGGTGAAGTTATGTTTAATGGAACTGTTGCTTGGCTAGGAACAGATGGAGCTGGTCGTGATGTGTTAAGTGCAATAATTTATGGCTTGCGGACGAGTTTGATTGTAGCCTTAACAAGTGCTGCGATTGCATTAACGGTAGGAATTGTAGTGGGATTAATTGCTGCTTTTTATGGAGGAAAGATTGATGCATTTTTAATGCGTATTGTTGATATTCAATTATCTTTTCCTGCTATTCTTATTGCTCTCGTTTTATTAGCTCTATTAGGAAAAGGCATTGATAAGGTAATAATTGCATTAGCAATTGTTCAATGGGCTTTATATGCGCGCACCGTAAGAGCTACTGCTATTGTGGAGCGTAGAAAAGAATATATTGAGGCTGCTTCCACATTGGGTCTAAATAATTTTAGAATTATTGTAAAACATCTTTTACCCAATAGTATTTCACCTTTAATTGTTTTAGCTACACTACAAACTGCACACTCAATTTCAATTGAAGCAACACTCAGTTTTCTTGGTGTAGGCGTTCCTATCACAGAACCATCCCTAGGATCATTAATTTCAAATGGATTTGATTTTATTTTATCGGGCGCATACTGGATTACTTTTTTTCCTGGCATAATGTTACTTGCAACTGTTGCCGCCATTAATGTTTTTGGAGATCAATTGAGAACTATTTTAAATCCAAGGCTCTCAAAATGAGCTGTACAAATTTTTAATCTTCAATGACTGATTTACTTGATATTAAAAAAATGAGTGTTTCCTTTCAGACAGAATATGAAACAATTGATGCTGTTCGAAATGTTTCTATTACGCTTCGTCCTGGAGAAGTATTAGGTATTGTAGGAGAGAGTGGGGCAGGTAAATCTACAATTGGAAATGCTATTGTTAATCTTTTAGAACCACCGGGTGAAATTACAAGAGGGGAGATTTTATTTAAAGGTCAGGATTTAAGAAATCTAGATGATAAACAAATGCGTGATGTCCGAGGGAAAAAAATAGGGATGATTTTTCAAGATCCTCAAACTTCTCTTAATCCATTAATGACAATTGGCGCACAACTAATTGAAACAATAAATAAAACAATTAATATTTATGGCTCTGAGGCAACGAATAAAGCTATAGAGTTATTAGAGTCAGTAGGTATTGATGAGTCTGAGGCAAGGTTGAATTTATACCCTCATCAATTTTCTGGAGGAATGCGCCAGCGAGTGGTGATAGCTTTAGCTCTTGCAGGAAATCCTGATCTTATTATTGCCGATGAGCCAACAACAGCGCTAGATGTTTCTATTCAAGCACAAATTCTTGATCTAATCAAAAGACTCTGCCAAGAACGTCAAGTAGGGGTAATTATTATTACCCATGATATCGGCGTTATTGCAAATATATCAGATCGAGTAACGGTTATGTTTAATGGTCAAGCTGTTGAGAGCGGGGATGTTAAACAAATACTAACTAATCCTAAACATGAATATACAAAAAGTTTAATCGCAGCTGTACCGCGCGGTGATAGAAAGGTCGAGCGTTTTAAATCTATTGATTATATCGAGGGAGGTGCACAAACACAGCGTCGAATTGATTTGGATCAACATTGGTTAGGAAAAAAATTTACTCAACATTTTTCAGATACGGCGATTTCTATCAATAACTTAAATAAAAAATATTCTCTTAAAAAAGCTTTTTTAAAACGCAATCGCTCTTATGTGCACGCCGTTAAAGATGTGTCTCTGTCAATTAAAAAGGGTGAGATTTTTGGACTAGTTGGCGAGTCTGGGTCTGGAAAAAGTACTATAGCTAGGCTTGTAGCAGGACTTGTTAGGACGGATAAAGGAAGTATTAAACTTTTTGATCAAGAAGTGACAAATAAAAGTAAAGGTAAAGATGTCATAGCGGCGAGGCGTAATCTACAAATGATATTTCAAGATCCTTATTCTTCGCTAAACGCAAGAATGAGAGTTCAAGATATAGTCTCTGAACCCATAAATTATTATAAAACAGCTTCTACCAATATGGAAATGAGACAAATCGTACGCGATCTCTTAGATCATGTAGGGCTTGGATCAAATGCAATGCTAAAGTATCCTCATCAATTCTCAGGTGGGCAACGACAACGAATTTCTATTGCTAGAGCATTAGCATCAAGACCTAAAATTCTTATTTGTGATGAACCAACATCTGCCTTAGACGTATCGGTGCAAGCACATATTTTAAATTTACTAAAAGATCTTCAAGATGATCTAGGTTTAACAATTCTTTTTATATCACACGATCTTCCTGTTATTCGTCAAATGTGTGACCGTGTTGCTGTTATGCGGCATGGTTCTATTTGTGAAATTGCAACAACGGACAGTTTATTTGAAAAACCTCAACATGAATACTCAAAACATCTTCTTGAGTTAATGCCCAAAACTGACTTCTAATAGGGTCTCTATTTTGCCAATAATTGTAAACACAGGAAAATTTACAGGTCGATCTCCCAATGATAGATATTTTGTAAAAACAAACCTTAATGAGAATGTAATTGATTGGGGAACAAGAAACAATTCTATATCTGAAAATACGTTTAGAGATTTGAATAAACAAATGGATTTATTTCTTACAAATAAAATCCATTATAAATATAATGGCAATGTAATTTCAGAAGAAAGTCATTCCTATAAGGTTCAACTGTTAACAGATACTAAATGGTATACTAAATTTGCTAATAATATTTTTAGAAATGATAATTTTTCTAATTACTCTAAAACTATTAAAATATTACATGCACCAAATTTTATTCCAAGTAAATTTAATGATTTACAAAATACTAACTTCACCATAATTCATCCAGAAGAAAATAAAATTCTCATTGCTGGAACTGGGTATGCAGGAGAAATAAAAAAAGCTGTATTTTCATTACTTAACATAGAGTTAGTTTCAAAAAATATTTTACCTATGCATTGTTCTGCAAATTATGATGAGAAAAATAGTACTACCTTATATTTTGGATTATCTGGAACAGGAAAAACAACATTATCATCAGATTCATCTAAACAATTAATAGGTGATGATGAACATGGATGGTCAAGTAAAGGGGTATTTAACATTGAAGGAGGATGTTATGCAAAAGTTAAAGGATTAAGTAAAGATAGAGAGCCAGTTATATATAAATCTACACTTAATTCTGAAACAATTATTGAGAACGTTGTGATAAAGAATAAAGAAATTGATTTTGATGATACTTCTATTACCGAAAATACACGGTCATGCTATTCTTTAAATACAATTGATAATATTTATCAAAAAAACTCTGCTCCACACCCAAAAAGTATTATTATGTTATCTTGTGATGCTTTTGGCGTGCTACCTCCTGTCTCGAAGTTAACAACTGAGCAAGCAGTTTATCAATTTATCTCAGGATACACAGCAAAAATTCCAGGTACGGAGTCTGATATAAGGGAACCTATAGCAACATTCTCCCCATGTTTTGGTGGTCCTTTCATGCCACGTCGGATAGAGGATTATGAAAATTTATTTAGAAAACAACTAGAGACTTTTAATTCACAGTGTTGGCTTATCAACACAGGTTGGTGGGGCGGTCCATATGGAATAGGCAATAGAATTGATCTTTCCATTACAAGAAGCATTTTAAATAATTGTATTAACAACTCGTTTGATGAAAAAACTTTCAAAAAAAGTGAAATATTGGATCTAACTTTTCCTGAATATTTAGATAAGGATAAAAAAATTAATTTAAATCCAAAAATTAGTTGGAGTAATGAGGATGAATATATAAAAATTGCTAAAAGGCTTAATCAATTATTTTTCGAAAATTCTAATTGAAATACCTCAACCAGAATACTCTAAACATCTTCTTGAGTTAATGCCCAAAACTGATTTTAATTAAATTTAGTAAATATTTCTTTTCTGATGTATCCAACGTCAGTTGTTTTAAAATGTCTAAAGGGAACGTTCAGATCTTCAATCGCCTTAATAGTCTCATCGGTAATATTACCGTAAACTTCTATTTCAAATTTATCTGCTATTTCTTGATGTTTTTCTACATAAGCTACAACAGGAGGGTTATTAATGTGATGAACCATTGCTTCACTTGTTCGGTAGACTTCACTCCAAGTAAATTCTAATTGATCTGTTGGATCTTGATCAAAAGTATGGATCAGCATATCTGGCTCTGATGCATTAACAGCGTCATCAGCTTCTTTTGCTATTTTGAGATATTCTTCAACCTTACCTTCTTTTACACGTATTCTAGCTATTAAAATAAAAGGGTTAGACATATTATAATATTAATTTCCACCTTCTAACATAATGAATGTTTGAGTTTCAAGGTCTACTCCTGCTTCTGTTCTTAATTTTACCATTGAAGGCAAATTGAGCATTTCTTGCATTCGATCCATAGATTCAACCTTAAGAACAGTATAAATCTCATCTTTATTATCTTTAGGATGTCCATAAGCTAATACAGTAACCCCATATTCTTGTCTTAAACTTTCGTTTTCATCAAATGCTTGTTTCCAATGTTCATAACCTTTAGTTAATTTTGCATGAGATATGATTTTCATAATTAAGCTCCTTAAAATTTAAAATTAGAATAGAAATTATTATTATTTTAAATATTTTAGCCCTTAAAAAAAGGGCTAATTAATTATTGTGGTAATACTACTTTATTAATGACATGAATAACGCCATTTGTAGTTTCAATATCTGCAGTAATAACTTCTGCATCATTTACAAAAACTTTTCCATTTTCTGCTTTTACAATTAATTTTTGACCATTAACTGTTACTGCTTCGATTGTTCCAGATATGTCTCCTGACATTACTTTACCTGAAAGAACATGGTATGTTAAAATTCCTGCTAGAGTACTTTTATTCTCTGGCTTAAGAAGATCATTTAGTGTTGCTTCGTCAATTAGAGCAAATGCATCGTCTGTTGGTGCAAATACTGTAAAAGGACCCATGCCCTTAAGTGTATCAACTAAGTCAGCTGCTTGCACTGCAGCAACCAAAGTATTAAACGCGCCAGCTTTAATAGCAGTATCTACAATATCATGTTTGTGTCCGTCTGCTTTTAAAACATTAGCAAAAAATACGAATGGAATAATTAATGTAATAAATATTTTTTTCATATTATTTCCTTTTCTAATATTTTTGAAATAGTTTGAAAAAAAATAAAAAAATGTGACAACCTGTACAAAATGAAATTTTTTAAAATTTTTTTTTAATTTTTTTTTATAAAATTAATTTTTATAATTTTGACTTTTACAAGTATCAATAGTGTGGCGTATGTGTCGTGAACACTTAAGACTAAGGAAAGATGAAGTGTTGATTGGCTAGGGAGCCAGTATAATATAAAAAATAATATAAAATAAAATTTATTTTCAAATATTAATAATATTTAACAAGGTATTTACTATTTAAATTAAAGACCTATTTAATATAGATGCGACAATTTATAGTTGAATGTTGGGATAGTATTATGAATCATGACTTTAACCCATTAAAGCACATTCCCGACCTACAAGTAAGACACATGGTATTGCAAATATTAGCTTGGATGTGGTGCGTCGCATTTAGTCTTTATGTAGGATCGTGGTATGTAATGGGAGTAACTTTTGCTACACATTTTCTTTTAATCGCAGCTATTGCTATCACTATTGCTACTTTTAAAATATCTGAGAATGTTTATAAATTTAAAGAAGGTTACCATTCAGCTAATAGAGCACGAGGTAGTGTTATTTATAGAGATAAATATGGTAATCCCTATAAAGTAAAACTGCCAAACAATGATCCAGGTGGAGAACACGACTAATTCTTTTAAATAAATACCAATCTCTGACTTGATAGATTTACAATTAAAATAATTAGTGATTATTGTGAAGAAAATTAATGAATATTAGATTTTATATAAAGATTGTAGTTGGTTTATTGATTGTTAAATTTGCATTTGCAGAAGTTATAGATGTCAATGATCAAGAAATAATAAAATTATCAAATGTTAATATTCCAATTGTAGATGTAAGAAGAAATTCAGAGTGGGTTCAAACCGGCATTATTCCAAATAGTATTTTACTAACTTTTTTCGATGAAGAGGGGAATTATAATTTTGATGAATGGTATGAAAAATTACAACTAGAAATAAATGTATCTAATCCAATAATCTTAATATGTAGATCAGGAAAGAGATCTAAGGTAGTTGCTAATATGATAGATGAGAAATTTAATAGTATTATTTACAATTCACAAAGTGGAATCAACTCATGGATTAGTAAAAAATTCATAACAGTTGAGCCTCAAACAAATTAGAAAAGGGTTAAGCGATAGGCCTTACCGCTCACCCAGTTGATCTATAAGCTAATTATATAGAAGAGTCCTTATTTTATTAAAAATTATTATTAATATTTGTTTAATATTAATTTAATAAATGTTTTATTATAAAGTTATGATTAAATATTTTTTATCTACACTTTTATTATTATCTTTTAGTTGTATTGCTATAGAAATAAAGTCTCCAGCTTTTGGTGATGGAGAAAGTATACCAAAGAAGTATGCATGTGAGAAAAGAGGTGGTGAGAATATATCTATTCCAATAAATATTTCTAATGTCCCTGAAAATGCTAAATCAATTGTATTAATAATGGATGACCCAGATGCAATGAGCCTGGCAGGTAAAATTTGGGTTCATTGGGTATTATTTGATATCCCAACTGACGTAAACGAATTGCCAGCAATGAAAGATGGAAAAATTGATATTGGCAAGAGTGGTCAAAACAGCAATTATAAAGAAAATTATGATGGACCATGTCCTCCACACGGAATGCATGTATATAATATTAAAGCTTATGCTCTAAATATAGAAATAAAAGAAAGCTTTGGAGCATTACCACAAAATGAATTTGAAAAAAAATATAATGATTCAATAATCAGTTCTTCAGTCTTATCTGGAAAATATGCAATATTACATATTTTAAAAAAATAGTATTTAATTAAATTTTAAATAGATTTATTGAATTGTATAGGATGCTTCTTTTAGATAATTCTCTTCAGGTATCTTAGTTTTTCTCTCATTCTTTCTTAGCTCAATCAGACAGTGATCAATGAGATCAATTTTAGCATTTAAAAACTTAATATTTTGCGGAATAGGGATGTGAATAGGGTATCCTTTGATAAACTCTACGTGTAAGTCGTATCCACCCATATAAAATTCTTTTAAGATTTTACCTTTATTTAAGAGATAATTATTTGATGACTCATGAATAATGGCACTTGCTTTAGAATTATTTCGTTCAAGAGACTCAAATAAAGTATTATTTTTTATAATTTCCATTGTGTAGGGATAAAGTTCCAATTTTTTCATATCACTAAAGGATAATTCTTTATCAAAAGGCGTTAATTGTAGCGTTTCTAACCGTACATAATTGATAATTTCTGGTGCATCATCAAAAAGAGCAGCGTAAAGGCTTACAACGATCCTCGTTCCGGTAAAATCAACTGTTGTAAGCTCATACCCACATAAACTTACATCATCTTGTTCATCAAAAACAACTAAAGGATCAAAATAAAATGTTCTTTTAGGATATTCTTGTGCTTCAGTAATAATAAGTTTGTCATCTCCCTGATCAAGGGGAAGTTCTTTTTTAATAAATTCTTTTGAACTTAATAATTGATCGCCTTTAGCAGCACCAGCTAGAAGGAGAACAATAATAAGGAGGGAGAATAGAAAAATTATAATTCTTTTGATAACTGGTGCCACTAAAGCTTCTATAAAAATCAAATTTGATAAAAATGAGAAATCAATAAGGTAATATTAAGAACAAATCATAATCCCAACATAATTTGAACAACAAATCGTTAAAATTAAAAATTAGAAATGTTTTGTGGAGTCCTTATCAAGAGTTATATTATTTTTAACATCCTATTTTATAGTTTTAGCATTATCTTTTAGCTTCAATACAGAATCTGAATATCTACAAAGCGGATTATTTCTTTTTATATCTATTATTATAGCATCTTGGCTTTATTTTTTACATTTTAAGAAAAAAGAAGCTCCAGAATTTCAAAAAGAAGTTTTGTATGTCATGTTTTTTCTATGCCTTGTGACTTCTACTTGGTCATTTAAATTAAATTATTTTCATTTGTATGATTAATAATTTTTGGTTTTATTTCTTAATTATACCCATTGTAGTATCTATTATAGGTCTAAACTCTTTGTTTGTTGATAAAAGCCCCAGCACACCAGTATTTGAAAATGCTTTAGAATATTGTCAAAGTGAAGATAATAATTTTGTTTATAGTGACCTAGGTACTGCACAAGATATATGCATTGATGAGTATATGAATGTTCTAACGTTTAGTGAAATATTTTTTATTTTCATAATTTTAATAATTTTATTACTTTTTATTTTCTATTTTCTTAAAAAAATAAAAATAACTAATTAAAATTAATATTTTGGACTTACACCGTAAATATTTGTATCTTTTTCACCATCAGCACAATGCCATATAAGTAAAACTAAAGTACCAACAATTGGTATAAAAGAAATTAATACCCACCAACCAGTTCGACCAATATCATGAAGGCGGCGAACAGAAACTGCGATACTAGGAATAGCAACAAATAGATAAAAAATATTTGCAAATATGCTCTCTTCAAAATCAAGTTGACCTGTATACCCAGCATAAAATCCTTCAGCAAATGCAAGAGTAAAACTTACTAACATAACAAAAAGTAAAAAATACCAATATTCTGATCTTCTAGCTCTACCTTTAAAATCAAAATACTTAGATAAACAAACTTTAATAGCTTTCATAAATCCAATTTTTTTATGTGAAACTTCTTTTTTAGAAGTTTCTTTATTTAATGTATTGATTGGAGTCTCTTTTGATTTTTCTGTTATTGTATTTTCTTTTTTATTATCATTGTTAATTTGATTATTAGTATTTGTATTTTCAACTTTAGGAACAGAGCTACCTTTAGGAATATAGAATTTTTCATCAATTATTTTTTGATTATCTTCTTTAACATTATTTTCTTTTTCAGGTATTTTATTTGATTTTATATTATTTTCGTTTTGTTTTTTTTCTTCATTAGATAAATTTTTATCTGATTTTAATTTTGGAATATTCAAAATTCCTTTATTTTTAATTTGATAATTATTACCAACTATTTCAATTATTGGTTGTTCTATAATTTCTAATTTATCAGCTTCTTTGATGTTAAATATTTTGCTAAAATTTTCATTTAAACCTCTGTTATTATCAGCAATAAAGGCAGCAAAATTAGTAATAATATTTCTTCCAATTAGTAAATGCTGAAACTTTTCGTTATAAGCCAGCCATATATTGGCTTTTGAAAACTCTTTCGAAGACTTTATCAATTCATCACCATTTAATTGCAACGCATGGAGATCCCATTTTTTTTGAAAATCACTTATTCCATTTGGATTTTTAATAATTAGTTCATATTCTTCTAATAAATCTTTTAATAAATCTTTTTTTATATCTTCAGATTTGATTATTGGCTCACTTATTTTTTTTATTTTTTTAAATAAATCAAAGTCTTTTGCTACAATCCAATCTCCTGAAATTTCTGTTTTTAGTAATGTATTTTCGACAATAATATTTTCATTAATTAATTTCTCTATTAGCTCATCAGATCTAATAATATTTTCTCTTCCTTCTTTATCTATATATATTATCATTGTTTATTTAGTAATTTAGTGAATGCATCGGCAGAAATTGCAAGATTAAAAGGATTTGGACTATCACTAAGTTCACCTATGGTAGTAATTCCAATTAAGTTTCCATTTTTATCAAATAAGCCACCTCCAGAATTTCCACCTCTTATATGAGCATTTGTTTGAAGTAATGGAACTGTAAATTCTTGCAACCCATCTTCTAATTGAACTTCATAACCAAAATCATATTTATTTTGAATTTCTCCTGAGGTCATGACTCCAGGTTGGCATTGAGGCCCACCAATTGCATAAGCTTTTTCAAGCATTTCTATTTTTTCATAACTTTTAATTTTTACTGGTGGCGCATCAACAGTAAGACTTTCTATTATACAAATATCATTCTTAGGATCTTTAGCAATTACATTTGCTTCATTCCAATTTTCTCTTTTCTTAGCATCAACTTTATGATTAATAATAGC
>CABYRE010000013.1 GCA_902521325.1 uncultured Alphaproteobacteria bacterium | reverse complement strand
TTTTGATTATATAACAATTTATTATTTTTAAATAAATTTATTTTTAGAATAAAATAATCATATATAGTAATCATAATTGTAAGAATTAAATGAATTTATATTATATTTTTATATGAGCAAACAGATAATAAAAAATTTTTTTGAAGGAAAAATAAAACTCTGGAAATCCTATTGGTTAGTTGGCGAACTATTAAATGGTATTGTTTTACTCATTATATTTAATCTTGAAATTTATTTTTTTAATACAAATAGCTCTGTTTCGCAAATACCATTTTTAGATTTTACTAATCTTGCTTTCATCTCAAAAATTGTAATTTTTATTTGGACAATATTTATTTCTATTGGAATTTGGAGAGCTGCAGAAAATTATAAAGGGAGCATTATTTGGATAGTTTTAACTTTTATAATTGTAGCTTATAGATGTTATTCTCTACGCTTAATTTTTTTTATTTAATTTTCGCATTAAAATATCATTTAACATTTTTGGATTAGCTTTTCCTTTAGTTAATTTCATAGCTTGGCCAACAAAGAAGCCTAATAACTTATCTTTACCATCAAGATATTGCTCAACCATTTTTGGATTTGTTGCAATAACCTCATCAATAACTTTTTCTATTTCCTCCTGATCTGAAACTTGTTGCAAACCTTTTTCATCTACAATTTGTCTTGCTGTTTTTCCTGTAGAAAACATATCTTCCAATACATCTTTTGCAATTTTACCAGAAATTTCATTTGTGGAAATTAACTTTATAAGTTGTCCTAAATTTTCTGGTGATACTGGGGAGTTATTGAGCTCGAGATTATTTTTATTTAGCAATGAAAACAGCTCCGATGTAATCCAATTTACAACTATTTTTGCATGTTTTTTTAATTCTGGATCTGAATTTATTGATTCATTGAAATAATCTGATGTTTGCTTCTCTGCAGTTAATACTGATGCATCATAGTTAGACAATTTATAAGTATCAATAAATTTATTCTTAAGCTCATCTGGAAGCTCTGGTATTGATGTCTTAATTTTTCCTATTTCTTCTTCAGAAATTTCTAGTGGTAATAAATCTGGATCTGGAAAGTATCTGTAATCATGAGCTTCTTCTTTATTTCTCATAGGTCTAGTTTTACCAGTAGATGTATTAAAGAGCATTGTGTTCTGTTCAATAGAACCTCCTGCCTCCAATATTTCTATTTGTCGTTTTACTTCATAATTAATAGCTTGTTTAATAAACTTTATAGAATTTAAGTTTTTTATTTCACAACGAGTTCCATATTCATCACCAGGTTTTCTTACTGAAATATTTACATCAGCTCTTAATGAGCCCTCTTGCATATTTCCATCACATGTATCTAAATACATTAAAATTGATCTGATTTTGGATATATACATTCCAGCTTCGTCAGGGGTTCTAATGTCAGGCTCACTAACAATTTCCATTAAAGCAACACCAGATCTATTAAGATCCACATATGTTTTTGAAGGATTTTGATCGTGTAAACTTTTACCAGCATCTTGTTCTAAATGTAATCTTACAATTCTAATATCTTTTGATGTACCGTCTTTAAAATCAATTGTAACTTTTCCCTCTCCAACAATCGGATATTTATACTGGCTAATTTGATATCCTTGTGGGAGATCAGCATAAAAGTAATTTTTTCTATCAAAGACTGAATAATTATTAATTTTAGCGTTCAAACCAACTCCAGTTTTCACTGCCTGTTCTACACAGTACTTATTAATTACAGGCAACATTCCTGGCATAGCAGCATCAACTAAAGATACTTGACTATTTGGTGAAGAGCCAAATTTTGTTGATGATGAAGAAAATAATTTGGAATTTGATTTTACTTGAGCATGTATTTCAAGACCGATTACCATTTCCCAATCATGCTTTTCACCTTTTATTATATTATTCATATGATCTTTCTAGAGATACAGCTACGTTAAAAACTAGTTGTTCATCAAAGTGTTTTCCTAATATTTGAATACCTAGTGGTAAATTATTTTTATCTTTCCCAAAGGGAATGGAAATACCTGGTAGGCCAGCTAAAGAAGCAGGAACTGTAAACACATCATTTAAATACATTTTTATAGGATCATTTTGTTTTTCATTTAAGGGAAATGCAGCGCTTGGTGCAGTAGGAGTAACTATAAAATCACATTCTTTAAAAGCTCTATTAAAATCATCTGCAATTAATTTTCTTACTTTTTGTGCTTTAAGATAATATGCATCATAATAGCCTGCAGATAATACATATGTTCCTATTAAAATTCTTCTTTTAACTTCTTTTCCAAATCCCTGCGCTCTAGTATTCTCATACATTTCATCAAGAGAATCAATTTCATCAGATCTAAAACCATATTTTACTCCATCATATCGAGCTAAATTTGAGGAAGCTTCAGCTGGTGCAATTATATAATAAGTAGGAAGTGCATATTTAGTATGAGGAAGTGAAATATTTTTAATTTTCACACCTTTTTTTTCTAAAACTTTGATAGCATCTTCCCATATCTGACTTATTTCCATTGGTATACCATCAATAGAATACTCTTTTGGTATACCAACAGTTTTTCCATTTAAATCATCGTCTAAATTTTCAAAATAATTTGGAACATCTACTTTAGCACTTGTACTATCTCTTTGATCAAATCCAGCAATAGATTGTAATAAAATTGATGCATCTTCAACATTATGAGAAAAAATTCCTGCTTGATCTAAACTAGAAGCAAATGCAGCTATTCCCCAGCGTGAACATAGGCCATATGTTGGTTTAATACCTACAACACCACAAAAGCTAGCTGGTTGTCTTATTGATCCACCAGTATCTGTTCCAGTGGCACCTAAACATAAATCTGCAGCAACAGCAGCTGCAGAACCACCTGAGGATCCACCAGGCGCTAAAGGCTCATACTCTTTTGATAAAGGGTTAATTGTATTTCCAAAAAAACTTGTATTAGTAGCTGAGCCCATAGCAAACTCATCTAAATTTGTTTTGCCAACAAAAATAGATCCTTCGTCTAATAATTTTTGAGTAACAAATGATTCATAAGTTGGATTAAAATTTTCTAAAATCTTTGAAGCTGCTGTTGTAGGCATGCTTTTAGTGCAGAATAAATCCTTGATTGCAATCGGAATGCCTTTTAATTTTTTTGTTGAATTATCATTCTCTAAGTTATCTATCTGCTTTAAAACATTATCTTCACTAAAATGAATAAAAACATTTAAGTTTTCATTTTCCTTAATTCTTTTTAAATAATCCTGATTTAATTCTCTTATTGATATTTTTTTTGTATTGAGATCTTTTAACGTTTGTTTCAAAGATGATTTAGACATTATTCTACAACCTTTGGTACTGCAAAAAAACCTTCGAGTTTATCAG
Organism: uncultured Alphaproteobacteria bacterium; assembly: GCA_902521325.1. Classification (GTDB taxonomy): domain Bacteria; phylum Pseudomonadota; class Alphaproteobacteria; order HIMB59; genus CACPNW01. Next base: position 29,118 of record CABYRE010000013.1, on the reverse strand, counting down.
GAGCATTTTCAAGAATTTCCTCACTAGAATTAGTATCATTAGATACATCTTCTCTTTTAGGTAAAATTGATGATGATATGTTACTTAACGGTTCTACATTTTCAGTATTTACTTCATTTAACTGCTCTACCCAGTCTAAAATGGAATTAAGATCCTTAATATAATCTTCAGATTCTTTATCATCTAACTTTATTCTAGATAGACGAGCAATTTTATTTATTGTATTTTTATCAATCTTCAATTTATAAGCTCCATTATATGAATGATCAAAATAATTTAATCGATGGTCTTAATACATCACAAATACTTGTAGGTCTAGACCTAGGAACTAAAACGATTGGTGTTGCAGTAAGCGATAGATCAAAAATAATCGCTACACCTCTTTCAATTATCGTAAGAAAAGGAACTAATAAAGATTTAATTATCTTGAAAGATATTTTGAAAGAGTATGAAATTGGTGGATTTATTCTTGGTCTGCCGATTAGCCTGGATAATAGTGAAAACAAACAAAGCCAATTAGTAAGAGATTTTAATATTAATCTTCAAACTTTTTTTAAAAAACCTACAGCTCTTTGGGATGAAAGATTTTCATCAGATGTAATCTTTAAAGAAATGCGAAAAACCGATTTAAGTAAAACAAAGATAAAAAGTAAACTTGATCAACAATCAGCTGCTTATATCTTACAAGGATATTTAGATAGATATAGAAATAATTAATAAATTAGTTTACACACACTTTCACATTATTGACACATATGAATTCAAAGCTACTTAAATCAGGACACATAAAATTATATAAAAGAGAAAATTCAAAATATTGGCAAATGAAAGTGAAATTGCCAAAATTAAAAGCAATCAGATCATCTACAGGATCAAAAATTCTTAAAGATGCAGAAAAAATAGCTTTAAAATATTATTCATCAATTTCTTCAAAAACAAATATCAAATTAAAAAGAAGTAAAAATATTTTTAAAAAAATTCATTTAGTAGAAACAGCTGATTTAACCAAGAAAGAAATTGAGCACATCTTAGATGAATCTAAAAAATATATAACTTTTAATAAAAGTAAAATTAAAAAAATTAATGTTCTAGAAGGAAGAACAATATTTAATCTTTTTTTTGAAGATTCAACAAGAACAAGAACAAGTTTTGAAGTTGCTGCTAAAAGGCTAGGAGCAGATCTCATTAATGTAGTGGTAAAAGATAGCTCTATTAACAAAGGTGAGACCTTACTCGATACTATGACTACTATTAATTCAATGAATCCTGACGTTTTAATTGTCAGACATCCAGAGGAAGGAATTAGTAAAAAAATTTCAGAAACAGTAGATGCGTCTGTAATTAACGCTGGTGATGGTAGTCATGAGCATCCCACACAAGCGTTATTAGACGCACTTACTATAAAAAATAAATTTGAAAATTTTTCAAAATTAAAAATTGCTATATGCGGGGATATTTTACATAGCCGTGTTGCTCGATCAAACATAATCATACTAACAAAGTTAGGTGCAAAAATAAATGTTATTGGGCCTAAGGAATGGTTACCAAAAAGTTTAAATAAACTACCTGTGAATGTTTATACGGAAATGAAAAAGGGATTACAAAATTGTGATATTGTTATGATGCTACGTATTCAAAAAGAAAGAATAGTTGGGAAAATAATGCCAAATCAAAAGACTTATTTTAAAAAGTATGGTTTAGATTACAATAAACTTAAATATGCAAAAAAAAATGCTTCCGTTATGCATCCAGGCCCAATGAACCGTGGTGTAGAAATAGACTCGAAACTTGCCGATGACGTCACGAGGAGCTTAATACAAGAACAGGTAGCTATGGGTGTTGCAGTAAGAATGGCATGCTTAGACTTAATCATTAAAAACAGAGATGACTTTAGTAAGTAGTTTATCATTAATCATATTTTTTTATGTGATAGGATCATTACCCTTTGCATTGATTTTTACAAAATTATTTGGCTTGGAAGATATTAGAAAGGTTGGTTCTGGCAATGTAGGTGCAACCAATGTTTTAAGAACAGGAAATAAATTTTTAGCATTCATTGTTCTTTGTTTTGATATTTTTAAAGGCTTTCTTCCATTCCTCATTTTACAAATGTATTTTCAAGATATTTCTTTATTGAATAAAATACTTCTATGTCATTTTGCCATATTAGGTCATATCTATCCTGTTTGGTTAAAATTCAAAGGTGGAAAAGGAGTAGCAACGTATATTGGCTTTTTATTTGGTTTTAATCCTTACATTGCAATTTTATTTTTATTAGTATGGCTTGTTACTGCTTTTGTAAGTAAATACTCTTCTCTTGGATCTTTAATTGGAATTTTAGTAGCGCCATCTTATTATATTTTTATTAATTTTAATTTTTATATTCTAATTTTCTTTATTTATTTGACTTTAATTATTTATATTAAACACACAGAAAACATTAAAAGACTCATAAACAAAACTGAAAGTAAAATTAAATTATCCAAGTAAAAATATACTTTTTTTTAAAATTTCTTGACGAATTATCTTTAAACTGAAATTTGGAGCCCAAATTTATGAATGTATTAATTGTTGAATCACCATCGAAGGCAAAGTCTATTAATAAATATTTAGGCTCTGACTTCAAAGTTCTCGCAAGTGTTGGACATGTCCGAGATTTATCAGCAAAAAATGATGCGATAGATACTGAAAATGATTTTCAAATGAAATGGGAAACCAGTGATCGTGGAAAAAAAGTAATAAAGGAAATTACAGATGCTGCGAAAAAATCTGAAAATTTATATCTAGCAACTGACCCCGACCGTGAAGGTGAAGCCATAGCCTGGCATGTAGAAAAACTACTTAGAGATAATTCATCACTTTCAAAATTAAATATTCACCGAGTTACATTTAATGAAATTACAAAAAATGCAGTTCTTGATAGTCTTAAAGAGCCAAGAGAAATAGATGAAAATCTAGTTAATGCTTATCTTGCAAGAAGAGCTTTAGATTTTCTTGTCGGTTTTACACTTTCTCCAGTACTATGGAGAAAATTACCAGGATCAAAATCAGCAGGTAGAGTTCAATCTGTTGCTTTAAGAATAATAAGTGAAAGAGAACTTGAAATAGAAAAATTTATTCCACAGGAATATTGGTCTTTACAAGGCGAGTTTAGAAATAAAGAAGATAAAATCATTAATTCTAGACTAACAGTTTATGATGGGAATAAAGTAGATAAACTTGATATTAAAAATGAGAGTGAAGCGACAAAAATTTTTAATGATATTAAAAATTCTACTTTCACTGTTGGAAATATCTCAAAAAAAGAAGCTAGAAGAAATCCCTACCCTGCTTTTACTACATCAACAATGCAAATTGAGTCTAGTCGTAAACTTGGTCTTAGTGCTAGTCAAACAATGCGCACAGCTCAACGCCTTTATGAAGGAACAGATATTAAAGGAGAAACAACTGGCTTAATAACTTATATGCGAACAGACAGTGTCGTCATGTCAAAAGAAGCTATTAACCAAATTCGAGGTTTTGTTACTGATAATTACGGTGCAAACTATTTACCAGAAGCACCAAGAGTTTATAAATCTAAAGCTAAAAATGCCCAAGAAGCACATGAATGCATTAGACCAACAAATATTTATCTAACACCAAAAGATATTAAGCAATACATTACTTTAGAAGAATACAAGTTATATGAAATAATATGGCAAAGAGCGGTAAGTTCACAAATGGCAAGTGCTGTATTAGATCAAGTAGCAGTTGATATTACAAACGAAGATAAAAAAATTATTTTACGAGCAAATGGATCAACAATTAAGTTTCCTGGGATGTACAAAGTTTATCAAGAGGCTAAAGATGATGATAAAGATGAAGAAAAAGAATCAATTCTTCCTGCCATGATTGAAGGAGAAAGTTTAAATTTAAAAGAAGTTGAAAAGACACAACATTTTACTTCCCCTCCTCCTCGTTATACTGAAGCAAGCTTAGTAAAGAAACTTGAAGAACTTGGCATTGGTAGACCATCTACTTACGCTTCTATTATTAAGGTTCTACAAGATAGAGATTATGTAATTTTAGATAAAAAACGTTTTAATCCTCATGATCGAGGGCGAATAGTATCAATATTTTTAGAAAAATATTTCAATCAATATGTGGAATACGATTTTACCGCTGATCTTGAAAATCAACTTGATGAAATTTCTGATGGTAAACTTGATTGGAAAGAGGTTCTGAGAAAATTTTGGGAAACATTTAAACAACTTTGTGATGAAACCGTAGGTAAGTCTAACAGAGAGGTTATTGATGTTCTTGATGAAGCATTAGGTCCACATTTCTTTCCGCCAAATGGTTCAGATGAAAAAAGGAAATGTCCTACGTGTGATAATGGAAGATTAGGGATTAAAGTTGGAAAGTTTGGAGGATTTATTGGTTGCTCTAATTATCCCGATTGCAAATATACAGTTCAATTTAACCAATTAAACGATAAAGACGGAACTGCACTTAGTGGACCAAAAGAGATTGGTATTTATCCTGAAACAGGAGAAATGATTACACTTCGAAAAGGTCCTTATGGATTTTATATGCAAGTTGGTGAAGGAACGAAAGAAAAGAAACCAAAAAGAGTTTCTATTCCTAAAAATTTTGAACCAGATGAAATAGGATTAAACACAGCTATTCAACTACTTGGTTTACCTCGTAAATTAGGATTTCATCCTGAAACAAATAAAACAGTTAGTGCCGGTATTGGAATGTACGGTCCATATATTCTGCATGATAAAAAATATAAAGCTCTCGAAAAAACAGATAATATTCTTGATATTGAACTTGAAAGAGCCATTGAATTAATTGCTAAGCCTACACAGAGAGGTAATGCAACGTTAAAAACATTTGGAGAGCATCCAACAGAAAAGAAAAGTATTACCGCTCATGATGGAAAATTTGGACCATATGTAAAATGTGGAAAAATAAATGCATCAATTCTTGGTGATCAAACAATTGATAGTTTAAAACTAGAAGATGCTATTAGGTTAATTGATGAAAGAAAAGCTAAAATGGGTCTTAAAAAAAAGAAAAAAACAGTTAAGAATTGAATTAAGCTGAAATAGTTTTAAATAGAGAATATGGCAAAAAATATATCTCTATCAACAATCAAAACTTACAAAAATAAATTTTTAAGAAATAATAAAAATACAGCTTCAAGAAATGCATTAATAAAAAATGATTTAGCTAATGTTGCACTCAATTGGGAAAACTTTAGTCAAATCAATCATAATTTTTCTAATCTAATTAAAAAAGAACTACCTGCAACAAACCAAATGGCATCAGGTAGATGTTGGGGATTTGCAGGATTAAATCTTATGCGTTTGCAAGTTGTTGATAGTCTTGAACTAAATACATTTGAGTTTTCCCAAAATTATTTCATGTTTTGGGATAAGTTAGAAAAAGCAAACTATTTTTTAGAGAATATTATTAAATCAAGAGATGAATCATATGAGAGCAGACTAATTACTCATCTTTTAAAAGCACCTGTACAAGATGGCGGACAGTGGGATATGTTTGTAAACTTAATCAAAAAGTACGGTTCAGTTCCAAAAGACGTAATGCCTGAAACAAATCATAGCAGTAAATCTGGTGCTATGAATTATATTCTTACACACAAATTAAGAGAGTTTGCTTCTATACTAAGAAAGAAACCAGCAAAAAATTCTTCAGCTCTTAAAAAAGACATGATGGAAACAATTTATAATTTACTAGCAATGTTTCTTGGTCAGCCGCCAGATGTTATCAATTGGTCTACTAGAAATAAAGATAATAGACACATTGTTATTTCAGATATGACACCAATTGATTTCTGCAAAAAATATGCTGATATCAATATTAAAAATAAAGTTTGCTTAATTCATGCTCCAATGAGCAATAAAAAATTTAATACAATGTACACGGTTGAATATCTTGGAAATGTTGTTGAAGGACAAATTATTAAATATTTAAATGTCGATATTAAAGAATTAAAAAAATCTGCAATGGACTCAATAAAAAATAATGAAGCTGTATGGTTTGGTTGTGATGTGGGGAAACGTTTTAGTCGTGATATGGGTGTGCTTGATATGGGTATTTATGACTATGAAAATGTTTTTCAAACTTCATTTAAGATGAATAAACAAACTCGTTTAGAATACGGTGATAGTGAAATGACTCATGCTATGCTTTTAACAGGTGTCGATATTAAAAAAAGAAATTCAACTAAATGGAAAATTGAAAATAGCTGGGGAACAAAAAGTGGTAACCAAGGATATATGATGATGACCGATGAATGGTTTGATGAATATACCTATGAAGTTGTTATTGATAAAAAATATCTAAACAAAAGACTTTTAAAATACTTAGATATGGAACCAGTAGCACTTGCACCTTGGGATCCAATGGGTGCTTTAGCTAAGTAAATTGAATAAAGATAACGCATCTAAAATTTGGAAATTAATTCAAGAAACAGGAGACTTTTTAAAAGGAAAATTACCTGATCACCCCAATCATCCTAAGGGCAGAAATCCCTATGCTCATGTTGCTTTAGAGGTAAAAAATCATTTTGGTATGACCTATAAAGATATACCTGATGAAAAATTTAATGAAGTTATTAATTACCTTGAAGAAATAAAATCTAATCCTGAGTAGCGATTCTTTGATTACTTTGAATAGGTAAGAAAATAATAAAGATTGAAACTATAGCCATCATTATTGCATTAATTAAAAACAAATACGTAAACTCTAAAGTTATGGAATATATTTCTGAAATTAAGAATACCGAAATTGGTCCTGATCCAAATGCGAGAATAAACTTTATTCCGTATACAACACCGTGGTACTTTTGAGGTGTAAATCTTCCAAGTAGAAGGTTTTCTGTAGGTAGAATACTTGCATTAAATACGGCAGCTAGAATACATAATACTACTAAAGAGTAACCAGATATATAAGCTATACCAAGATAACACGGAAACTGAAGAAATATACCAATTAAGTAAATGGTTTTTAAATTAAATCTATCAGCAAGTAAGCCTCCAACAAATGTTGTAGCACCAGAAATAAAATAAATAATTGCTATCATAAATCCAATTTGAATAGAGTTTATTTTACCAATACGTATTTCAAAAACTTTTGGTAAGGCTGTTTGTGTATTATGAAAAGATAATCCAAGGGCAAACATTGATAATAGCATTATTAATGCAATTAAAATCATTTCATTACGAGAATGATCTTGATCATCATTTTTAATAAAATAATTTTTGTAAGATATTTTATCAATTAAGATTAAGTAAATAAGAATAAATCCTATAATAATAGATATTAAACCAGGTAATATAAAAGCTAGTTGCCAATTTAGTAATTCTGTTAGAGTGCCAGCAACAAATGCTCCGGACCCTATCCCTACTCCACCAAAAATGCCATTTACACCAAGTGCTCTTCCCTTTTTGTTTGCTGCATGAATTACCCAAGGAATACCTACTGGATGATAAATTGAACAGAAAAGTCCAAGAAGTGATAATGAAAAAAATAAAAATGAAATTGATGTACTTAGTCCACATAAAATGGAAGCTAATCCCATTCCAATAAACATAATTGTCATTGCTCCTGAACGAGACCATTTATCACTTAACCACCCGAAAGGAATTGCCCCTAAACCAATTAGTAGAGCTCCGAGAGACCATAATCTTATCAATTGATCATAAGAAATATTCCATTCTTTTTCTATCGTCAGAACGATTACAAAATAAAATGCTGCAAACATATGCATGAGCGCATGGCCTATAGATGAAAATAGGAGTGTATAAAAAGTATTATTCAAACTCTTCGTAATTAATAGAAAGAGAATTTACACAGTATCTTTTGCCGGTAGGCTCAGGCCCATCATCAAAGACATGACCTAAATGTGCATCGCATTTGGCACACATAATTTCAATACGCACCATTCCATGAGATCTATCAGTCTCTGTTTTAATTGATTCAGTTGATATTTGTTCAAAAAAACTCGGCCATCCACAATAAGAATCATATTTTGTAGAGCTATTAAATAATTCATTACCACAGCATTTACATTTAAAAATACCACCATTAATAATTTCAAAATTTTTACCAGAGAAAGGGGGTTCTGTTCCCTTTTGCCTTGTTACGTAATATTCGTCTTCGGTGAGAAGAGATTTCCATTCTTTGTCAGTTTTAGTAATCTTAGTCATTATATGATTTTACATTAGATAATATAATTCCAGATAGTATAAAAATTACCCCAATAATATGAAAAAAGGCAAATTTTTCATCTAAAAATGTAATAGCCCAAACAGCACTAAAAACAGGTATTAAGTGTAAAAAAAGACTAGCTCTGTTTGGTCCTATTATTGACACTCCTTTATTCCATGAAAAAAATGCAACTATACTTGCAAATACAGCTACATAACTAATTATTACAAAATCTAATTGAGAAGATGGCAGAAATGTCGAATTAACTGATTCAAAAATATAAAATGGTGTAATAAATATAATACCTATTATAATCATTACTTCTAAATTTGCTAATTGAGATGTTTTACTATCAATTTTTTTAAGTAAGACTGAATAGAGACACCAGGAAATAACTGCAGCTATCATCCATAAGTCTCCTGATGTAAAATACAAATTATATAAATTATCTAAATTACCTTTTAAAATTATAGAAAAAGCTCCAATTAGAGATAAGATTATGCCAGCAAACTGAAGTTTTGTAGTTTTAGTTCTAAATAACAGCCAAGAAAAACCTATCATCATAACAGGAGCAATTGAAGCCATTAATGTTGAATTAATAACCATTGAAGAACGAAGAGAAATGTAAGTAAAAGAATTAAAAAATGTAACACCTAAAATAGAAATGATAATCATTAAAAATATATTCTTTCTATAATAATCTAAATCTATAATGATCTGCTTATAGGTAAAAGGTAATAGTATTAGTAATGCTAAAATCCAACGAAAAAAACTAAGCTTGAAAGGAGTTAAGTTAGTTAAAAAAGCAACCTTTCCAGAAAAAAAATTACCAGACCAAAAAAAAGAAGACGCTATAAGTAGAACTATAGCTAATGCTAGGTTTCTTGGCATCTACTTGTCTACAAGAGTCATTAGAGAAGATGTATCAAACCTATTGCCTCCATTTTTTTGAACTTCTTCATAATACTTATCAACTATTTTTGTAACTGGAAGCATTGCTCCATTTTTATCAGCTTCATTAAAACAAATTGATAAATCTTTACGCATCCAATCTACAGCAAAACCATAATCAAACTTCCCATCAAGCATAGTTCTATATCTATTTTCCATTTGCCAAGATTGAGCTGCTCCCTTAGATATTACGCTAAGAACTTTTTCCATGTCTACATTAGATTTTTTTCCAAAAGCCATTGCTTCGGATAAGCCTTGGACTAATCCTGCAATACAAATTTGATTTACCATTTTAGCAATTTGACCCGAGCCAGAAGGCCCTATAAGTTCAACGGCTTTACCGTAAGATTGAAGGACTGGCTTTACAGTATTATAATCTTTTTCATCACCACCTATCATAATAGAAAGAACACCATTTTCTGCACCTGCTTGACCGCCAGATACAGGGGCATCAAGAAAACTAAATTTTTTATTTTTAAGTTTTTTATAATAATTTCTTGCTATCTCCGCAGATGCGGTCGTGTGATCAACGATGATTGTTCCTTCAGATACTTTTGAAAGAATTCCACTTTCACTTTCCATGACCTCAATAATATCTTCATCACGACCTACGCACATAAACACAATTTCTGAACTTTGAGAAGCTTCACCCGGAGTATTCGCCATGTTACCTTTGTATTCATTTACCCATTTTTCTGCTTTGGCAGTAGTTCTATTATATACAGTGACATTGTAACCATTATTTTGTAGATGACCTGCCATTGGATATCCCATTACTCCTAATCCAATAAAAGATACATTTTTAATACTCATTAATATTCTCCTAGTTTTTGTAAAATATTTGAATTCAAATCTTCTGAATTACTAACAATTAAATTCTTATTATTTTTTGTAAAGTCATATTTATTATTATTAAAATCAATATCAGCACCACCGGCTTCTCTAACAAAAAGAATACCAGGAATATGATCCCACGGAGATAATTTGGATAAAATTGCAAAATTCCTAACTCCAATACCTATATCTATGTATTCAAATCCAATACATCTATAAGAACTAACTTCTTTAAAAATATTTTTAAAAACTTGAAGCTTATCTTTAAATCCTGGCTCCCAATATTTGGTGCTTATTGATCCTATAGTTTCTTCAATTATATTTTCACCTTTTGTAAAAATTTTATTATTATTAATATAAGCACCCTCATTTACAATAGCTGAGCACATAATTTTTTCTAGTGGCTTATATATCCAAGAACGTAAAATTTTTTCTTTAAATGTTAAGGCTATCATAATTGCAAATTTATTTCTACCATTAGCAAAATTTGTTGTTCCATCTATTGGATCAACAGTCCAACAATATGCATCTTCGTTATAAAAATTTAATATATTTTTATTTATGGAATATTCCTCTTCACCTATAAAATTTGAAGAGGGTAAAATTTTTAATAAATTTTTTTTTAATTCTTTTTCAGCTTCTATATCAGCTGCTGTTACTAAATCAGATCCATTTTTATAATTAATTTCATTGTCTGATAAATTTTTAAATTTTGGCAAAATAATATTTTGACTTACGTTAAAACAAATGTCCTCTATGTCCTCTTGCTTTATATTATCCATTTAAACATGCTTCAGTATACATCTCTGCTAGTTTCAATGTAATATTGCCAATTTTACCATTATTAATTTTTTTATTATCAATTTTTAAAATAGGAGTAATAAAACTTCCAGAGCTTGTTAAAAATACTTCATCTGCATTAAATAATTGCTTATGAGTAAATTGTTTTTCTATTAATTTAAGTTTAGTTTTTTTTATAATTTTTAAGAGAGATGTTCTAGTTACTCCTTTTAAGATATCTGAGTTAGCTGGATGAGTTATTAAATTATTTCTTCTTATAATCCAGATATTTGATGATGTGCCTTCAGTAACTTTTCCATTTTGGATTAAAATTGCTTCATAAGCATTTTTCTTTTTGGCCATGTTTGCTGCTATAATATTTGGAAGCAAATTTACTGTTTTAATATCACGTCTTTTCCATCGAAGATCTTGGTATGTAATTGTATTTACTCCTACAAATTTTTTTCCAGGTAAATTAAAACTTTTATTTCTTGTGTATACAATCAAAGTTGGAGTTAATTTTTTTTGATATTTATGTTCTCTGAATTGAATACCTCTTGTAATTTGTAAATATATTATACCATTCCTTGTTTTATTTTTCTTTATTAGATTTAGAAAAATATTAGTTAAATTTTTTTTATTGATTGTAAATTTAATTTCTAATTCACGAAGAGAATATTTTAATCTCTTAAGATGAAAATCTAAATCAATTAAATTATTATCCAAAACTGCGATAACTTCATAAACACTATCAGCAAATTGTAAACCTCTATCCTCTATATGAATTTTTGCAGATTTAAAATTTACTAATTTTTTATTTATAAAAGCAAAATTTGGCATCGAGTTAAACTTTTGATAAAAGTTTTTCTAGTTTTTTTATACAATTTGTTTCAGCAAAAAAAACAACATCATCATTTTCTTTAAATACAGTCTGACTATTAGGAATTATTATTTTTTTATCTCTTACAATGGAACCGATACGTATACCTTTTGGTAATTCTAATTCTTTAAGATTTTTATTACAGAGAAATGACTCTGATTGAATATCAGCCTCAATTACTTCCCCAAAACCTTCACCAATTGAATAATCGTTTCTTATTTTTACGCCTCTTACCTTTTCTAAAATTTTAGAAATCGTAATTATTTTTGGATCTATTGTCATATCAACACCAATATTAGATAACAAAGATGAATAATTGCTATTATTAATCAAAGTTATTGATGTTGCAGCGCCTGCTCTTTTAGCCAATAAGGAAGATAATATATTAACTTCATCATCTTCAGTAATAGATATACAATAACCAGCCTCTGATATATTTACCTCTTCAAGTATCTGATTATCTAACCCATCTCCACACGTAACCGTAATATTCTCTAAATTTGAAGCAAGAAATTCAGCGCGTTCTTTGTTAGCTTCAATTAATTCAGTTTTTATGTAAGTCTCAGAACTTTCAATTAATTGTGCCAACGAAAATCCAATGTTACCCCCACCAATAACAACTGCTTTTTTAGCTTGTAACTCTTGATGCCCAAACTCAGATAAAACATCAGTCAAATTGTCAGTTTCAACAACTAGAAAGATTGTATCTTTTTTTTCAATTTTTGTAGATGAATTTACAGTAAATTTTTGATCACCTCTAAATATAAACATTATGTTAGCAAGGTAATCAGGAAATTTTTGAGATAATTCTCTAACAGTTAGACCTGAATGTAAAAAATTATCTTCACATTTTAATCCAATTAATTTCAATTTTTTATCAGATAACTCAACCATATCGATAGTTCCTGGTGAGATTAATCTTCTGAATATCCCTTTTGCTACCTCTTGTTCTGGAGAAATTATTGCATCTATTGGAAAATTTTCATCATTATATAAATCTTTCCAATCATTTTTTAAATAATCCTGCTGTCTGATTCTTGCTATTTTCTTTTTAATTTTAAATAAAGAATGGCCAATTTGACAAGTAACCATATTTGTTTCATCACTCTTTGTAACTGCAATCAGTATTTCACAGTCATTAGCACCAGCATTATCTAAAACTGATGGCATACTAGGAATGCCATTTATAGTTTTTACATCCAAAGTTTCAGATACTTTACTTAATTTATTTTCATCTTCATCAATAACTGTAACTTCAAAATTTTCACGTGATAGTTTATCAGCTATGCTATAGCCAACATCTCCAGCACCACAAATAATTGTTTTCATTGATTAGTTATTCTACTTTTATATCTAATGATTTAAATTTTCTATAAAGAGCAGTTCTTTCCATTCCTGTAAACTCAGAAACTTTAGTTATATTACCATTAAATCTCTTAATTTGCGATATTAAATAATTTTTTTCAAACTCCGATCTTGCTTCTTTTAAAGACAAATCCAATGAATTATTGGAAGAATTTGACGCAGTTTCATCTCCCATTTGTAGTGCTAAATCATCAACCTCTAACTCTTTTATATTTTGATCTTGATTAAGTATTAGACTTTTCTCTACATAGTTAATTAGTTGAGATATATTTCCAGGCCAATCGTACATTTGTAACTTAGTTAAGGCTTTAGAAGAAAATTTAAAATTTAAAATTCCTCCACTTTTTTCATTTAAATAAAAATCAAGAATAGGAAGAACATCATCTCTCCTATCAGAGAGAGATTTAAATTTGATAAAATCTGTTGAAATTCTATCGTATAATCTTTTAATAAAATTACCTTTTTCAATTTCAATTTCTAAATTTTTCTCAGTAATTGTTATAATTTTATGATTTAATTTAATATCGAGATCTTCAAAAAATTTTTTGTTTTCTAGAAAATTTAAAAGTTTCTTTTGATAAATATTTGGTAATGTTTCAATATTAAGCAGTATTAATGTGTTATTATTTGATCGATAAAAAATATTTTCATTAATTGAGTCTTTATTTTCCGCAAACATATTATCCAATGCTTCATTTGTTAGTTTTTTAAAATCAATTGATATAGGAAGTTTATCTCTATATTGTGAATTTTGATGTATTAAATTTGTAAAGTGTTTTTTTCCTGTTCCAAATGATCCTTCAATTAATAGTCTAGATTTACTTGAAATCTGTTCGTTTAAAAGTTTATTAATTTTTTTAATAAATTCTGAATTTCCTATCAATGGTGTTGTTTTAATTAAGGTATCTTTTAAATTTTTATTTTCACTCAATAATGATGAACTTTCTATTGCTCTCTTAGTAAGAATAATTAATTTATCACTGTTGAATGGCTTTTCTAAAAAGTCATACGCTCCATTTTTTATGGATTTTACTGCAAGGTCAACAGTGCCATGACCACTTATAATTATAATGGGAATATTGCTATTAATCGATTTGAATTCTTTTAATATTTCAATACCGTCTAATTTACTGTTAGATAGCCATACATCTAAAATAACTAAATCAGGTTTAATTTCATTGAATTTACTTATTGCTTCATCTGAATTAAGAGCAATAGAAGTATTAAAATTTTCATCTTTTAAAATTTCTGAAATAAGAAAACAAATATCTTTTTCATCATCTATAATTAAAACTTTATGCATTATATTCAAAATTAATTAGTGATGTTGTTCCTGCCATATTTTTATTTTTCTCAATTTTTATTTTACCACCATGATCTTCAATAATTCTTTTTACAATAGATAAACCAAGACCGGTTCCTTTTGTTTTAGTTGTAAAATAAGGCTCAAATATTTTACTCAACATTTTTTCATCAATTCCCACACCATTATCCTTTATTTCAATTTTTATATTTTTAGCATCAGTAGCCATTAATACTTCGACTGCAGCGTTGGGTATTTTTTCTACAGCTTCAATAGCATTTTTAATTAAGTTACTGAAACATCTTGAGATTTGAAGAGTGTCAAAGTGAAAATAAATATCATTTTCAGGTTTAATTATATTAAGCTTTATATCCTTCCTTGTATTGAAGTATAAAAGGTATGACTCTTCTAAACATTTTGATAGGTTATCAAGCTTAATTTCTGCTTCAGGCATTCTCGCAAAAGATGAAAATTCATCGACTAACTTTCCAATATCATCTACTTGCCTTGATATTGTTTTGGTTAAAAGTGAAATATCCTGCTTATCTGTTTTTGGATCTAAAAATTTCTTTTCTATTCTTTCAGCAGAAAGTTTAATAGGGGTGAGAGGATTTTTAACTTCGTGTGCTATCTTTCTTGCAATATCAGACCAAGCAGCATGTTTTTCTGCTAAAATTAAAGATGTAGCATCATCTAGGGCAACAACATATCCTTCAATTTTATTATCATTAATCTCTTTAATGACTCTAATATTAAAATTCCTCTGATCATCATATAATGTAAAATCATATTGAAAATTTAATAATACTTTATTTGAGATTTCAAAATTCTCGAATATCTTTTTCCATTCAGGGAAATAGGATAGAAAATTATCATTTATTTTAAAAGTTTTAGTGTTTCTAAATAGTTTTGTTAAAGTTTTATTGTATAACAAAATATTAAAATTTTTATCTAAGGAAATTACGCCAATTGTTAAAAGGCTTAAGATCGCCTCTATAAATATTCTTTTTTCTTCATCTTCTTGACTTTTTGATATTAACTCATTTTGTTTATTCTCAATTTCAGAAATCATTTTATTATAAGATGATAGTAATACTTTTATCTCTTGAAATTGATCTGCTTCACTTACTTTAGCATCAAAATTCCCCTCTGATATCTTATTCGCTGATTTGATTAAGTTTGTAATTGGTTTACTAAGATTGCTAGCTAGATTAAATCCAATCAAAATAGCCACTAATATAAAACAAATGGAGAAAAGAACAAATATCATTGAATAAGTTATTTGAATTCCTGAACTTTCCTCTTCTTTCATAGTATAAATTTCAAATGCCTCTTTTGTAGCGCTAATATGATCCCAGATATTGGTATTTAGATTTCTATTAACCTGCATGTAAACATCATTTAAAAAATTTATTTTTTTATAAGCTGTAATAGAATTTTTATTTAATTGAAAAATATAAACACGATTTTGATTAACAATCTTAAATATTTCATTTGATGGCACTGAAAAATTTTTATTATCAGGATCTTTTAAGCTTAAATATATATTGCCTTCCGTATTAAAAATATAAATACTTGAAATTGTTCTTAAGTTAATAAATTCACTTAAAGCTGTTCTAATAGATTGAATATTAACCTCATTATTTTGAGAAACTTTTAATATCTCTCTCATAATTAACTGAGTATCAGACACAATTTCTGCCTGTATTTCATTTTCATAATTTCTTGCTACGATATTAGAATTTACAACCGCATCCCTTACAGCATCACCATACCAAGTTCTTAATTCTAAATTAAAGAATAATGATGTTATAATAACTAAGCCAATGGCTGGACCTAAAGCCATTGCAGCAAATAAATTTACAAATTTTATATATAATCGAGATTCATCATAACTTTTTCTTCTTCTCACTAAAATCAGAACAATTTGTCTAATAATTATGGATATCAATAAAATGACAAAAATTACATCCGCCAATAGAAAAAATTGTAGTCTTCTTGGATCTTTTACTAGATCGTTATTTGGAAGCATTAAGTAGAATGTGATCGAGAAACTCAATATGATTAAAAAAATTAAAAAATAAAAAGATAATCTTGAAAGATGAATAGATTTAAGTAATTTTGATAGGTTAAACACTGTATACTTTAGTTAGTTTTTAAATAATGATAGTAAAACAGTATAATATATAAATTAAAATGATGAAAAATGCACTTGTAATTCTAGCTGGTGGAAAAGGAAAGAGATTTGGTCAAAAAATTCCAAAACAATTCTTAAAAATTGGGAATACAAATTTTTTAAATTATTTTATTTCAAATTTAGATTTATCAAACTTCGATATTATTAATATTTCAATAGATAAAAAATATCAAAACACTTACTTTAATCATAAGGCTATTTCTGAGAAAATAAAAATTACCTATTCAAAACCTGGGCTTACAAGACAAATTTCATCTTTTAATGCTTTAAAAAATTTAAAAAAATTTAAAATTAAAAATGTATTAATACATGATGCTGCACGTCCTTTATGTAGTAATAAATTAATTAAAAAAATTATATCCAAATTAGGTAAAAATACTAATGTAATTCCATATGTTGAATATAATGACAGACAATTAATAAAGAAAAGTAAATTAGAAACAAAAGCAATTAACGTACAAACACCTCAGGGTTTTAATTATAATTTAATATTAAAAGAACATATCAAATATAAAAATTTCGAATTTAATGATGATGCAGGGCTATTACAAAAGTCAAAAATAGAAATAAATTTTGTCGAAGGTGAAAAAAATAATATTAAAATTACTTACCCAGAAGATATTCTGTTATTTGATTTATATAGAAAGCCCATAACAAAATACGGTATTGGTTATGATATTCATCAAATTGATAAAAAAACCAAAAATGGATTAAAATTAGGGGGTGTTAAAATTCCTTTCTCTAAATTAATTGGTCATTCTGATGCGGACGTTGTACTGCATGCAATTTGTGATAGTATTTTTGGAGCGCTCTCTATGAGAGACATAGGTTATCACTTTCCAAACACAGATAAAAAATGGGAAAATGCAGATTCATCTAAGTTCATTGTTTATTGTAGAAATAAACTTAAAGAAAAAGGTTATTCTGTAATCAATCTAGATATAAATATAATAGCTGAAAAACCTAAAATTAATAAATATGTTTCAAAAATGATTAAAAATATTTCAACATTACTTCAAATTAAAAATACCTCTGTATCTATTAAAGCAACTACAAATGAAAAAATTGGTTTTATTGGTAATGGTGAAGGAATTGCAGCCGAGTCAATAATTCATATAACAGATGATAAAATTAGCTAATTTTTTTGTATCTTTATCTTTTGCTGGATATATTAAATTAATACCATCAGGAACCTTTGCATCTTTTCTATCAATAGCTATTTTATTTCCTATTGTTGAATACAAAATTATTTCTTTAGAAATATTTGTAGTTATTTTTCTTGTAATCTTTTTACTATCTTTATTTTTCATTAATAAATTCTCTTCACATACAAAATCACATGACTCAAAAATAATAGTTATTGATGAATTCTTAGGAGTATACTTAATTTTAATATTTTATGATCAAATTAAAATAATAAATCCTTATGTAACAATAATGTTAATTTTTATTTTATTTCGTTTTTTTGATATATTGAAAATTTTTCCAGCCAACATAGTAGACAGGAAACTTAAATCAGCTTTTGGTGTAATTCTTGATGATTTAATAGCAGGAATATATACAGTAATAATTCTTTATATTGTAAATGCCTATTATTAAAAAAGTTATAGATAAATTGATAAAAAAAAATATCTCAATTTCAGTTGCCGAGTCATGCACAGGTGGGTTAATAGCAAACACTATCACAAAATATAGTGGAGTTTCAAAAATTTTCTCTTACGGGATTATTAGTTATTCAAATAAAGCTAAATTTAAATATTTATCTGTTTCAAAAAGTAATCTCTCTAAATTTGGAGCTGTAAGTAAAGAAGTAGCTGAGGACATGATAAATGGTCTGTACAAAAATGAAAAAACAAAAATCTGCATTTCTACAACTGGTATAGCAGGTCCTAATGGTGGGACAAAGTTAAAGCCAGTAGGATTAGTGTTTATTGGAATTAAAGTTAATAAAAGTAATTATATTTTCAAGAAAATATACAAAGGGAAACGATTGGAGATACAGAGAAAAACTAGAGATTTTATATTTAGCAAAATTAATCAATTAATCTAAAATTTCATCAGCACGAACTTTAAATGATTCAATCATTTTGTTTTCAATTAAAGGGAAAAAAGCTTCAGCAATTTTTTGGTGAAAAAATCGTTTAAATTCAAATTCAACATTAAAATGAATTCTTGTTTGATTTTTTTTTAATGATTCAAAAATCCAATTAGTTTTAAGATCTTTTAAAGGTCCTTCAATATAAGTTGTACTTATTGAAAGTTTTTTTTTATCAAAAGTGACGTGAGAGCCAAAAGTTTGAGGCATAAAATATTTATACCATACGACCATATCAGCATATATTTCATTTTTATTTTTTGAATGAATTCTCATTGCTGAACACCAAGGAATAAAATACGGATAACTTTCAATATCTAAAACAATATCGAAAAGTTCTTTTGCGTCGTGATCGACTATTTCCTCTCTATTTGAAGATCTCATTGAATTGAATAAAGTTTATTTTTCCTATTTTCTTGCATGATTTTAAAATCATCAGAAGCATGATAACTTGAACGAGTTAGCGGTGATGATGCCACCATTAGAAATCCTTTTGCGTATGCCATTTTTTTATATTCATCAAATTCTTGAGGAGTAATAAATTTTTCTAGCTTAGCGTGTTTCGGTGTTGGAGGTAAGTATTGCCCTATTGTAATAAAATCAACATTAGCTGCTCTTAAATCATCCATTACCTGATATACTTCTTCTCTAGTTTCACCTAAACCAACCATTAGACCTGATTTTGTAAATATACTTGGGTTTTTTTCTTTGATTTGACTAAGTAAATTCAAACTTACAAAGTAACGTGAACCCGGACGAATTGATGGATATAATCTTGGCACTGTTTCTAAGTTATGATTGAAGACGTCAGGTAAATTTTTTGATAAAATATCTATAGCTTCAGGTTTATTTTTAAAATCAGGAGTTAAAATTTCAATTGTGCAACTTGGATTTAAAGATTTAATTGAATCTATTACGTTGATAAAATGTAGTGCTCCACCATCTATTAGGTCGTCTCTGTCAACACTAGTTATTACAACATGTTCTAAATTCAATTGCTTAACTGATTCAGCAATTCTTATAGCTTCACCGTGATCAATATAATGAGGTTTGCCAGTTTTAATATTACAAAATGCGCAAGCTCTAGTACATATATCTCCGAGTATCATAAATGTTGCATGTTTTTTTTGCCAACATTCAGCTATATTTGGACATGCAGCTTCTTCGCATACAGTTACAATTTTTTTATCTTTTAGGAGTTTATTTGTTTCTTTGAAAAATTTTGAAGTTGGTGCTTTTACTCTAATCCAACTTGGCTTTTTAGGAATTGGATTTGATTTGTTTTTAACTTTCTCAGGATGTCGTGGTCCACTCATGCAGGTTAAATAACTTCCATATCCATGCTATTCAACCATATTTGGAAGGGATCTTCTAAAATATCGCTAAAATCTTTGAGTAATTTTGCCGCAACGGCACCATCCAGTGATCTATGATCTGCTGAAATAGTAGATTTCATTGTATGCCCTATTTCAATACTGCCAGAGTTCACAACAGGTTTTTCAATTATAGATCCAATTGCAATAATACTTGATTGTGGCGGATTAATAATTGCTTGAAATTCTGTGATTCCAAACATGCCTAAGTTTGAGATAGTTATAGATCCTCCACTATATTCTTCTGGTAATAATTTATTTTGATTAGCTTTTTTTACTAATGATTTAATTTCTGTTGAGATTTTAGCTAATCCTTTTGTATCAGCTTCTTTAACAATAGGTGTAATCAATCCTTCTTTTAACGCTACCGCTATAGCAATATCGATATTTTTATATTGATGAATTTTACCATTCATCCAAGAAATATTTGTTTCTGGATTTTTCACTATTGCCATTGCGCATGCTTTAACAATGAGATCATTAAACGAGATTTTGATATCACTATTTGAATTTATTTTTTTTCTTAAATTTATTAGCTTATCCATTCTTGTTTCAATAGTAAGATAAAAATGTGGAACCTCATTTTTTGTTTGTGTTGTTCTTTCAGCAATTATTTTTCTAATACTAGAAGGCTCAATTACAGATATATTTTCATCATTAATATGAAGTTCAAAATTTTGAATATCTTTTTTTATTATCCTACCCTGAGGTCCAGACCCTTTAATAAGAGTTAGATCAATATTGTTATCTTTAGAAAATTTTTTTACAAACGGTGAAGCAAAATTTGTATTTTGTTTAGTGTTTGTATCTTTACTGCTTTCTATTATTTGATTTTTATCTACTTCATTGTTTAATTTAGGTGTTTCTGAAACTTCATTTTTTTCTTCACTGCTTACAGTTTGATCTTTATCATTATAATCTTGTAATCTTTCATCTTTGCGTCCATTGATTAAAGCAATGACAGAATTAACAGCAATTTGTTTATCTGATGTTGTATCAATTAAATGTGTAATTTCTCCCTCATCAACTGCTTCAACTTCCATTGTTGCTTTATCAGTTTCAATTTCCGCTAATATATCTCCAGCTGAAACAGTATCACCAATATTAACTAACCACTTATTAATTACACCCTCTGACATTGTGGGAGATAATGCAGGCATTAAAACTTTAATGGTCATTTATTTTATGTAACTTACTTTTTTTGCAGCATTTATAATATCTTCAACTTGAGGAAGGTATAATTTTTCTAAGCTTAATGAATATGGCATTGGAACATCAGCACTATTAACTTTTATCACTGGTGAGTCTAAATAATCAAATACATTTCTTTGAACAATATTTGCAATTTCAGAGCCAACACTACCAAATGGCCATGACTCTTCAACAGTGATTAGTCTATTAGTTTTTTTAACTGAATTTAATATTGTTTCCGTATCCAGAGGTCTTAAAGTTTGTAAATCAATAATTTCTATATCTAAATTATATTCCTCTTTTAATCTTAATGCAGCTTCTTTCGATTTCTGCAACATTATAGAATAAGTGACAATTGTTAAATCTTTTCCTTCTTTTTCAATATTTGCTTTTCCAATAGGTATTGAGAAGTTAACATCATTATTAACAGGACCTTTTAATCCATAAAGAATTTCATTTTCTAGAAAAATCACGGGATTTGGATCTGATATTGCAGAACGCAACAAGCCTTTTGCGTTATAAGGAGTAGATGGTGTAATGACTTTTAAACCTGGCACTTGAGAATACCAAGAAGAGAAATCCTGACTATGTTGTGCAGCAACTTGGGCCGCAGCACCATTAGGTCCTCTGAAAACAATAGGACAATTAATTTGTCCCCCAGACATGTAAAGTGTTTTTGCAGCTGAATTTATAATTTGATCAATTGCTTGCATAGAAAAATTAAAAGTCATGAATTCTAAAATTGGTCTCAATCCCTTAAATGCTGTTCCAACTGCTAATCCAGTAAATCCATGTTCGGAAATAGGAGTATCTAACACTCTTTCTTTACCAAATTCCTGAAGAAGACCTTGCGTTACTTTATACGCACCTTGATACTCGGCAACTTCCTCTCCAAGTATGAAAACTTTATTATCTTTTCTCATTTCTTCTGCCATTGTATCTCTAAGCGCTTGACGCATAGTAATTTCTACTGAACTTAAATTTGTATCTTCTTCTATTTTAGGTGATGGTGTATCGATTATATCATCTTTCTTATTCTCAATTTTTGTCTCAATATTTTTTTCAATTTTCTTTTCTTCAATCACTTTTTCAACAGGAGCCTCTTTTTTTACTTCAATTTTTTCATTTGGATCACCAATAATTGCTATAGCTTTATTTACTGGAATATTTGCCTCTCCTTCTTTAAATAAAAGATCAAGAACAACACCTTCATCTACCGCTTCTACTTCCATTGTAGCTTTATCAGTTTCAATTTCTGCAATCAAATCACCAGCTTTAACAGTATCCCCTTTTTTAATTAACCACTTAGACAGATTCCCTTCTGTCATTGTTGGTGATAATGCAGGCATTAAAATTTCTGTACTCATACTTTATAAATAAACGTCCGTATAAAGCTCACTATCCTTTGGAAAAGGACTGTTGGTTGCAAATTCAGCAGCATTTTTTATTTCTTCTAAAGTATCTTTATTAATTTTTTCAATTTCATCATTAGTTGCAATTTTTTTCTTTAATATTTCAGCTTTAACTATTTCAATAGGGTCAGTTTGCTTATAATTATCTAATTCTTCTTTCGTTCTATATTTTGCAGGATCTGACATTGAATGTCCTCTATATCGATATGTTTGTACCTCGATAATATAAGGCCCATTACCTTCCCTAACATATTTACCTGCTTTATCTGCTGCTTCTATAACTGAAAATACATTCATTCCATCTACCTTCTCACCAGGAATACCAAATGCCTCACCTCTTTTATACAAATCTAATCCAGCCGCCGCTCGATCCACAGATGTGCCCATTCCATATTTATTATTTTCAATAATGTATAAAACGGGAAGCTTCCATAAAGCAGCTAGATTAAAAGCTTCAAAAACTTGTCCATTGTTCATTGCTCCATCACCAATATATGTTCTGCATATATTTTTTTCTCCATTATATTTGTGTGTAAATGCAATACCTGTTCCAATTGGTACTTGAGCCCCAACAATACCATGACCACCATAAAAATTATTTTCTTTAGAGAACATATGCATTGAACCGCCCTTACCAGCAGAATAACCATCTTCTCTTCCAGTCAATTCTGCCATAATACGTTTTGGATCTAATCCCCTTGCAATCATATGACCATGATCTCTATAAGTTGTTACAACTGAGTCATTTTTATCTATTGTCATTAGTATACCAACAACAACAGCTTCTTGGCCAATATATAAATGACAAAAACCACCTATTTTACCCATTCCATAAAGTTGAGCTGCCCTTTCCTCAAATCTTCTAATCTTGAGCATATAAGAGTACATCTTGATATAATCTGCTTTTTGAAGTTTCTTCATATGATAATCTTTAATTATAATTAGGGTAATTTTTTGTCAAATAAATCAATTTATTCTATAATTATAACTGTTTCGTTTTCTGAAGTAAATCCTGTAACTTTCCTAAATATCTCATCTAAATAGTCCAAATCTATAGTATTTGGTTGTAATCTTTTAATTCTATCTAGATAAAATTCATTTTCAATTTTTAAGGAAATATATTGTTTATTGTATTGAGCATTAAGATTTTTAAGACTGAAATATTTCAGTAATCCCCTCTCACCATTTACAAGAAAATAAAGAAGATAAACAAATAGAAAAAAAGTAAATAAAAAAGACAAATAAAAATAAAATTTATTTTTTAAAACTAATGATTTGTTCATTTTCTATATAAATAACATATTTAAGTTCGAGACTGTCAATTATTATTTAAGATAGAAGATCCAGCATACTTTGCTTTACCTTGTAATGCCTCTTCAATTCTTAATAATTGATTATATTTTGCCGTTCTATCTGTTCTAGATAAAGAACCTGTTTTAATTTGACCTGCTGAAACACCAACTGATAAATCAGCAATCGTCGTATCTTCAGTCTCGCCAGAACGATGTGAGATTATAGTAGTAAAATTATTTTGTTTAGCTAATTTAATCGACTCTAAAGTTTCTTTTAAAGTTCCTATTTGATTTACTTTAACTAAAATAGAATTCCCCGCACTCTCTGAAATACCTTTTTGTAATCTTTTTTTATTTGTAACAAATAAATCGTCACCAACTAACTGAACTTTTTTTCCTATTGTTGATGTTAAATTAGACCAACCATCCCAATCATCCTCTGACATTCCATCTTCAATAGAATAAATTGGATAAGCATTTACCAATTTCTCTAAATATTTGATCATTTCATCAGAAGACAAAACAATTTTTTCTCCTTGTAAATCATATTTATTATTTTTGTAAAATTCAGTTGATGCAACATCAAGTGCAAGATAAATATCTTTTCCAGGTTTAAAACCTGCATCCTCCACTGATTTCAAAACAGTTTCTATGACTTCGCTTGAACTATTTATGTTAGGAGCAAATCCACCTTCATCACCAACATTTGTATTCAAGCCTTTTGATTTTAATAATGACTTTAATGAATGAAATATTTCGCAACCATATTGAAGTGCTTCTGAAAAATTATTTGCGCCAATTGGTGCAACCATAAATTCTTGAATATCAACATCATTATCTGCATGTGAACCGCCATTAATAATGTTCATCATTGGAACAGGAAGACTCATTGTATGCTCTTTACCAAGAAAAGAATACAATTCATAACCTTCAGAAGAAGCTAAACATTTTGCAAAAGCTAAACTTGCAGCAAGGGTTGCATTCGCGCCTAGGTTAGATTTATTTTCCGTACCATCTAGTTGTAATAAAAAATCGTCAAAAGAAGAAATATCTTCATATGATTTTCCAACTAGTGCATTAGAGATTGTATCATTGATATTTCCTACTGCTTTCAAAACTCCTTTACCTTTATATTGAGATTTATCATTATCTCGCAATTCTAAAGCCTCATGCACTCCAGTAGATGCCCCACTTGGAACAGCAGCTCTTCCAAAGGTAGAATTTTCAAACTCTATATCGCATTCAACAGTAGGATTCCCTCTGCTATCTATTATTTGTCTTGCTTTTATATTCGTTATTTTAGGCATTATTTTTTGCTATATCATCAAATTTTTTAAGTTGAATTAATAAATTTTTTAAATTTTTTATATTAATCATATTTGGTCCATCGCTAGGGGCATTATCGGGATCATTATGCGTTTCTAAAAATAAACCTGCCACACCAATAGATATGGCAGCTTTACATAAAGAAGGAATATGCTCTCTTTGCCCACCACTTTTATCACCCAATCCTCCTGGTTGTTGAACAGAATGAGTTGCATCAAAAATTACAGGGTATTCATATCTTTTCATAATATCTAAACCTTTAAAATCATTTACTAGTGTGTTGTAACCAAAAGATGTTCCTCTTTCAGTTATCATGATGTTTTTATTATTTGTAGTTTCTATCTTGGTAAAAATATTTTTTACATCAGTCGGTGATAAAAATTGACCTTTTTTAACATTAATAATTTTATTTGTATTACCTGCAGCTAATAATAAATCTGTTTGACGGCATAGAAAAGCAGGTATTTGAAGAATATCGATAATACTATCTTGATTTAATTCATTACATTGATGCTCATTATGCACATCAGTAAGTATTGGTACATTAAAATTAGTTTTAATTTTTTCAAAGATTTTTAATGCGTCATCGAGCTTAATCCCTCTGTCACTTTTAATACTTGATCGATTTGCCTTATCAAAACTAGATTTAAAAATTAGATTAATACCAACATCATCACAAATTTTATGTAGCTTTTCTGCAATCATCAATGAATGACTTTCATTTTCTATTACACAAGGACCTGCAATTAAAACAAATGAAGAATTATTTGAGATAGAAAAATTTTTTAGATTAATATTAATCATTAATTGCAGCCTTTATAAATGATACGAAAAGAGGATGAGGATCTAATGGTCTTGATTTTAACTCTGGATGAAATTGAACTCCTATAAACCATTTATGTTTCTTACTCTCAAGCACTTCAGGTAATAATCCATCTGGTGACATACCACTAAAATAATAACCTTTGTTTTCAAATTTTGATAGAAATTTCTGATTTACTTCGTATCTATGTCTATGCCTCTCACTAATTACTTTACTTTTATATATAGAAAAGATTTTTGAATTTTTTTTCAAAATAGCTTTATATGCTCCAAGACGCATTGTTCCACCCTTATCACTATTTTTATCTCTTTTTTCGATCTTGTTTTTATTTACCCATTCTGTCATTAATCCTACAACTGATTTATTAGTTTTTTTAAATTCTGAAGAATGAGCGTTTTTAATTTTTAGTACATTTTGTGCTATTTCAATAACAGCTAATTGCATTCCAAGACAAATTCCAAAAAAGGGAATATTGTTTTCTCTTGCATATTTAATGGCATTAATTTTTCCATTAATTCCACGAATACCAAAACCACCTGGAATTAAAATTCCATCACAACCTTTTAATTTTTTCATTAAACTGATGTTGTTTTCTTTTTCAGAATTAATCCATTGAATAATTACTTCAGCAGAATTTTCTATTCCTCCATGAACTAATGCTTCATTTAAAGATTTATAACTATCTTTAAGATTAGTATATTTACCAACTACTGCGATTTTAACCTTATGTTTTTTCTTTTTAATTTTTTTTTGAAGATCAATCCAAGGCTTTAAATTTAGTTTATGATTTATTGGATTATAGCCTAATTGTTTAAGAAGTGCTTCATCCAAACCATACTTGGAATACAATGAAGGAACTTCATAAATTGATTTAGCATTCAATGCAGGAATTACAGATTCTTTTTTTACATTACAAAATAAAGATATTTTAGAAATTGAATCGTTATCTATTGGTTGTTCTGATCTACACATAACGATATCTGGTTGAATACCAGCATTAAGAAGTTCTTTAACTGAATGTTGAGTAGGTTTTGTTTTTAACTCACCGGCTGAACTTAAATAAGGAATATAAGTCATATGAATTAATGCTGATGAAATATTTTTATCATTTCTAATTTGTCGTATTGCTTCTAAAAAAGGAAGAGATTCAATATCTCCAACTGTGCCTCCAATTTCATAAATAGCAATATCTTCATTTTTTAAATCACTATTAATAAATGACTTTATTTCATTAGTAACATGAGGAATGACTTGAATAGTAGACCCAAGGTAATCTCCCTTTCTTTCTTTTATAAGAACATTAGAGTAAATCTTACCTGATGATACACTATCTGATTGTTTAGCAGATTGATTTGTGAATCTTTCATAATGACCGAGATCAAGATCTGTTTCTGCACCATCATCTGTAACATAAACTTCTCCATGCTGATATGGACTCATTGTTCCTGGATCCACATTCAAATAAGGATCTAACTTTCTTATTCTTACTTTAAATTTTCTGCTTTTAAGAAGCGTTGCAAGAGATGCCGAGGCTATACCTTTTCCAAGAGAGGATGCTACTCCACCCGTAATAAAAACAAAATGCATTACGGAATATCGTGATACATAATAGATCTTGTTATAGCAAGATATTATTAATTATTTTCTGGTATAGTTGGTTCTTCTGAAGTCTCTTCAGTATTAATTGAAGGAAGTGACTCTAAAACATTGCGATCTGAACCAATAGAGGCTGTAATTGTTAGAACGATACTCATTATCATGAATAAACCAGCAATTATTGCAGTTAGCCTAGAAAGTAGGTTTGCAGTACCTCGAGCTGACATCATTCCAGTTGAAGTTCCACCACCAAGTCCCAAGCTATCGTTATCAGATCCTTGTAATAAAACTAATACAACCAAGGCAAGAGCAAGTATAAGCTGAATTATTACTAAAGTTGTCATAATTGCGCTTTATATTAAATTGATTTCATTAATCAAGAAATAATTGTATTGAATTCATCAACTTTTAATGATGCTCCTCCAATTAAACAGCCATCTACATGACTCAAGTTAGTAATTTCTTTTGAATTTGAAGACTTAACAGAACCTCCATAAAGCACTTTAAAGTCAATAAACTTTTGATCAAAATTTTTGATTAATTCGTGAGCTTGATTTATTTCATCTAAGGTTGGAGTTAATCCTGTTCCTATTGCCCAAACTGGCTCATAAGCAATTAATGCATTTTGATGATTTGCTAAATTTGGAACACTATCCTTAATTTGTGAAGTTAAAATTTCTTCCGTTAAGCTTTTTTCTTTTTGTTCTAAGGTTTCACCTATGCAGATCACTGGGATTATATTTTCTTCAATAAGGTTTGAACTTTTAACATTCACTTTATCATTTGTTTCTGAGAAATATTGTCTTCTCTCAGAGTGTCCAACCAAACAAAAATCTATATTATTATCCTTTAGCATTGAGGCGGATAATTCTCCAGTATATGCACCTTCTTTAAAAGAAGAGACATCTTGTGCACCACAAAATAAGTTTTCATTATTTCCTTTAAGTGATTTTAAGTAAATTGAAGGTGAGCAGATAATCGTACAATTATTAGAATTAACTTTTAATTTTTCATAATAATCTTTTAAAAATGTCGAATTTCCATTTAATTTCCAATTTGCTATAAAAATTGAGGAATATTTATCAAGATTTACCATAATTACTTTTATTTATAGAAACTAATATTATAGAAGCAATAGAAATTTTATGAGAGCATTTAGAAAATCATGGATTGGGATAGGACTGGCAATTCTTTTTGCGGCAAGTTTGTTCTTTTTTAGAGGGTCAACAAGATATTCAAATTTATTTAATTCCGATAACTTCGTAGCTGATATTTCAGGAACACCTATTTCAACAACAAAATTTCTTAGATCAATGGATATGAATATTGACCAATTTTCTCAAATGATCGGAAGTCCACTAACTGGTGAGCAAATAAGAAGCTTTCAAGTTCATCAAATATCACTTCAAAATTTAGTCAATAGTGCTATCTTTGAAAATGAGTTTGATAAAATAAATTTTATTTTAGATGACACAACAAT
>CABYRE010000012.1 GCA_902521325.1 uncultured Alphaproteobacteria bacterium | reverse complement strand
TCTAATGTAATGAGAAAATCATTTTCTGAAGGAGAAATTAAAACTCCAGATAAAGCTCATTCATCCACAGTCACTTTAGGTAATGTAACATTAAGCAAGACAACTTTGCAGCCTGGTTGGAGTTGGAGTTCATGTATTAAACCAATTGTAGGAACAGATAGCTGCCAAGCTGGGCATGTTGGTGTTGTGGTACAGGGTGAGATGAAAGTTAAACATGATGATGGTTCAGAAGATTATTTTAAGTCAGGTGATGCTTACTATTTAGCCCCTGGACATGATGGTTGGATTGTAAGTGATGATGAATTTATATCTTATGAGTTTACATCAGACCAAAAAGATTTTGGGCCTTGGAAAAAATAACATTATAAGTGATTGGTTTGTTAATAAACCAATCACTAAATATTTTTATAAATATATCATCTTTAATTATATGTGAATAAAATTTAATTTTTTCTAATTATTTTATTATAATTTTTATTTAGTTCAAGAAGGTGTTGATAAGCATCATAATCAAAATCATCCTTAGCTATTTTATCTGTTTTAAAATTTTTATATTTATCCTCACCTCTTACACAAATAGCACTATCATTTTTGATGTTTAATTGTTTCATATCAGTAGAAATAAATTGTAAATTTAAACCTATTCTTCGATCATTACTAGAATTAGGTTGGGATGCGTGTAATGTTAAACCATGATGAAAAGAAACTTCACCAGGTTGTAGTGGACATGAAACTGCATTATTTATATCAATATCTTTTACAGTTTGACCTCTTGATAAAACATTATTTTTATCTTCAGTAGAATGATGTTCAAAAAAACCATTTTTATGGGAACCTGGTATCATTTGCATACACCCACTTTGATCATTAGCTTTTGATAAAGCAAGCCATGCACTAACTTGATTTTCATTATTATCAAATCCCCAATACGTAAGATCTTGATGCCAACTTACATGTGTTTTAGTATTTGGTTCTTTTATTATAAAAGTTGCATTATATAATAATATATTTTTACCAACTATTTCTTCAACAAAATCAAGCAATTTTTTATTAGTTGCTATTTCATACACCCATTTCATGATTGTATAAGTTTTTACAATATAATGAAGTTTACCTAGTTTTTTTTCTGAGTCTTCTAATTTACCTCTAAAAAAATTTGCTTCTTTTGCATTGTAAATTTTTAATGGTGAAAAATAACCATTTCGGTCGTAAAAATCTTTCATTCTTAAAATATTATTAAAATTGATTATTTATTCAATAAAAATTGACAATAAAAAAACCAATTAAACAAATAATTAATAAATCAAATATTAAAATAAATTCCATAATGGTTGTGACACTAATTCTTTATGGATAGAATATATTTACTCACTAAATATATATTGGTAGATTAGTGCCACATATTCTACTTACATATTAATTTAGGCATAAATTGAGTTAAAAAGAGGCAAATTTATGAAAAAAATCAGTTGGGTAACACATAAAGATTATGACATTCCTTTACCTGAGAATCATAAATTTACTGCTAGCAAGTTTTCAGATTTATATAATGAATTAAAAATTTCAGATTTTTATCATCGAGCAAAAATTCTAAGTCCTCAAAAAGCAAGTGTTGATGAGGTTTCTATATGCCACGATTTAGATTATGTATTAAAAATTAAGAATGGTAGTTTATCTGATAAAGAAATAAGAAGATTGGGTTTTACATGGTCAGAAACTCTTTCTAATCGTTCCTTTTTAGCAGTTAACGGAACTCTATTAACTTGCAAAGAAGCAATTAAAGATGGAATAGCAAATCATTTAGCTGGTGGCACACATCATAGTCATAAAGATTTTGGTTCTGGGTATTGTGTTTTTAATGATATGGCTTATGCTTCATTACACTTGATAAGATCAAAACTAGTAAAAAAAATATTAATTTTTGATACTGATGTACATCAAGGAGATGGTACAGCTTCAATCCTTAAGAATAATGATAAAATTTTTACTTGTTCCATTCATTGTAAAAATAACTTTCCTTTTAGAAAATCAATAAGTGACATGGATGTTGAATTAGATGATAATTTAGAAGATGATGAGTATTTGAAAATATTAAATCAAACTCTTAATAGTTGTATAAAAAATTTTGAACCTGATTTAGTAATTTTTGATACGGGAGTTGATATTCATGAGAGTGATAAATTAGGAAATTTAAAAATAACAACTGAAGGACTATTAAAAAGAGATATTACAGTACTAGAATTTTTTAAGAATAAATCAATTCCCATTGCAACAGTAATAGGTGGTGGATATTCAAATGATAAATTAGAGTTAGCTAAAAGACATAGTTTAATTTTTAAAGCCACATCAATGGTTTTTAATTAATTACATTTAGAAATATCTACTTTTATAGACTTATCATTTTGGAAATATTTAAAACAAAAATTTTTAAAAGTTTTAAAATGATCATTTATAATTTTAAAATTTTCTTTGTTATAATCAAAAAAAATATATTCAAATTTAATTTTTTCAACACTGTTATTAGAAAATATTGGCATTGTAATTATTTGGCCATCATTAAATATTGATTTTAAATAAAATGTATCTGAGTCATTATCTACTGTAGAAAATGAATTCTTTTTTATTAGAAAAAGAACGTTTTCATTCCAATCATTTTTTTTAAATTCAAAAAGAATATTTAAATCGTTGAGATTAATTAGTTTATTTGAATCTAAAGCTTGAGTATTTAGCGATAAAGAAATTAAACATAAAAAGAGTAGTTTTTTCATAAAAACAAGTGTGATTTAAAGTATGATACTGATAGATATATTAATTATCTATTTATTTTCAAATATTTATGAAAACTAGAAATAAAGGTCTTATACTATCATTTATTGGAGTTTTAATACTTAGTCCCGACAGTTTATTAATTAGATTAGTGGATTTAGATGATTTTAGTTTAATATTTTATAGAAGCGCTTTTCCGATTGTAACAATATTAATTTTTCTTCTTTATACTTACCAAAAATCTTTTCTTAAATCATTTTATCTAATTGGTATACCGGGAATAATATATGCTATTCTTTACGCGATAACTCATATTTGTTTTGTATATTCAATTCAGAACACTGCTGTAGCAAATACATTAGTATTAATTGCATCCGCACCAATTTTTGCAGCTTTATTTTCAGTTTTCATACTTAAAGAAATACCTAGTCTTTTTACGTGGATAGTGATCTTAATTGCAATGTTTGCGATGATAATAATAGGTGTAGGAAGCTTTACAACTACTGGGTTATACGGAGATTTAATGGCTCTTATTGTGGCCATAGGTATGGGTTTTAGTATGGTTCTTGTAAGGTTATTTAAAAATAAAGATTTAGTACCGGCATGTTTATTAGGATGTTTAATTTCAGCACTTTATGCCCTTCCATTTGGTATTAATTTTGATTTAAATAATAGTCAATTTATTTTGATTTTAATTATGTGCTTAATACTTTTGCCTATACCATTTATGATTATGACGATTTCTCCTAAATTTGCTCCAGCACACGAAGTAGCTTTAATTTTTTTATTAGAAAGTGTTTTAGGCACAACTTGGGTTTGGTTTGTTATTAAAGAAGTTCCTCCATTGAATACAATTATTGGTGGTATATTGCTGCTAGGATCAGTTACTATATTTATTTATCAAACAACTAAAAAATCAAATTAACTTAAGTTGTTTTATTCTCTCTAATAAAAATATAAATTCCGCTAAATACAATTAAAGATAAGCCTAAATAAATCCAAATATCTGGTAGATCACCAAAAAACATATAACCAACAAGTATATTTGTTGATATTTCAAAATAACCTAAGGGTGCTAATTTTGAAGCTTCACCAAGTCTTAAAGATAAAATAATCAAAAAATGTCCTAAAGTCCCTATAGAAGCTAACAAAATTAATAATAGTAGTTGTCTCATATCTAAATTTGTCCAATAAAAAGGTAATATAATAGATATCAATATACAACCTACTACACCTGTAAAAAGCAATGTAACTATAGGACTATCAATAAATGATAATTTACGTGTATATATAATATAGAATGCATAAGCTGTTCCTGCACCAATAGCTGAAATAGAAGCAAAATTGATATCCAAAAATCCTGGTCTTATGATTATTAAAACACCAATAAAACCAATGATAACTGCAGACCAACGATGAATACCTACTTTTTCTTTTAAATAAAATATTGATAAAATTGTTACTATTATTGGAGAAACAAAAGCAAGAGTTAAAGCTTGAGCCAAAGATATAATTGAAATTGCATAAAAGAAAAACACAGTTGAGAGGAATAAAAAAAATCCCCTAAATAGTTGTACTGAAATATTTTTAGGAAATTTAATTTCTTTTCTAAAGAAAATTAAAGCTAAAGGAAAACTTACTAAAATCATAAAAAAATATCTACCCCAAATAATTTGTATAAAATGCATTTCAGAAGATAGGTATTTAGCTATACCATCCATAAAAGGTAATAAAAGCCAACCAGATATATTAAGGATATATGCTAGCATTAATTTAATTAAAAGGCATCAGGGTCACAAATTTTGCAAACTAAGTTACCTACTCCTTTTTGAGGATTATATGTTTGATAAAAAATATCTTCTGATTGAATATTTTTTTCATACAAATATTTTTCAATTTCCCAATAAAAACGATAACATCTTGAACATTGTGGAGCATCTAACTTATGAGCTGGTTTATAAATATTAATCCATAATTTGTGAAATTTATCTAAATTTTTTATATTAATATTTTCAGATATATTTGTTGGAATATCCATAAAGCATGCAGAACATTGTATTTCTGAAACAACATTTTTATATGGTCCTTCATTATATTTTTTCCTCATTGTTGTTTTAGATTTATATTTATTGGATTTACAGTTTGGGCAATTAAAATTTATATCTTTTTGCATAAAAAACTATAGAGAGATTTTCTTAACACTTATAGATATATAATTATATACTTTTATTATGAATTTATATTTTCCTTATCTTTTTGTTTTTTTCTGGAGTTCAGCATTTATCAGTGGTCAATTTATAGTTCAATCAGCAAGTCCATTTGTTGCATTATCATTTAGATTTTTAATCGTTTCTATTTTTTTTTTATTATTTTCTTTTTTCTTCAAAGAAAAGATTTTAGTTAATTATAAATTAATTTTACAGGCATCAATAACAGGGGTTCTTTTTCATGGTTTTTATCTTGGCGGTGTTTTTTTTTCATATTCAATTGGTTTATCAGCTACATTATCTGCTCTAATAGTTGGTTTACAGCCTATTCTAACAAATATTTTTAGTGGACCAATATTAAAAGAAAGAGTAACACTAGTTCAATGGATAGGAATAGCTCTTGGATTTATTGGAACAGTATTAGTCATTGGTTATGATATTGGTAATACTATTCCAGTTTTAGGTGTAATTGCTTCAATAGTAGCTTTACTTGGTGCAACTACTGCAACAATTTGGCAAAAGAAATTTACGAGTGAAATTACATTATCAGTAAATAATTTTTATCAAGCAATTGCAGCAACACTGTTTTTGATTATTGTATCTTTTGTATTTGAGGTTTCATTTATAAATTTTGATAAAAGATTTATTTTATCAATGGGGTGGCAAATAATTATGGTATCATTTGGAGCATATGCAATTTTAATGTATTTAATTAAAACTGGAACAGCAAGTAAAACATCAAATTTATTTTTCTTAATACCACCAACTACCGCCGTCATGGCATATTTCGTACTAGGAGAAGATTTATATTTAATTGATCTTATAGGTTTAACTATATGCACTTTTGGCGTTTATATAGCTACAAGGAAAAGATTTAATTAATTTTTTTTGTTATTTTATCTGCAATTTTTTGAATAAAAGGACTTAATAATAAAGATACAGGTATGGCTATTGAACATGCAATTAACCAAGCTAAAAGCCATTTATAAAAAAAAATATTTGAAAAACCAATATTACTCAATGTAACTGCAAAAGTCATAATCATTGTCATTGCAATTGAAAGCAAAAAAACAAATATCAATCGATTAATTAATTTTTTATCCATATAGGGGATGACCAGGCTCTATGATTATTTTTTTGAATAATTTCAACTCTATATCTGTCATTATTTTTCATTTTTATTTTATCTTTTCTATATTTTAAAAAATTTAAATGATCATAACTAAAAGGGCCAACTTTAAATAATTGACTTAACCATTTATCAGTAAATATT
Organism: uncultured Alphaproteobacteria bacterium; assembly: GCA_902521325.1. GTDB lineage: Bacteria > Pseudomonadota > Alphaproteobacteria > HIMB59 > CACPNW01. Next base: position 26,445 of record CABYRE010000012.1, on the reverse strand, counting down.
GTTTTACTACCTTCATTAATAATGTCTTCTAAAAATATTCTGTATGATTTTTTATTTATTTTGAGAACAATATATGAATTTTTTTGGAACCTAATTCTTAATTTTACAGACTGTGTATTGTCGTCTTTTAGTGTTGTATTACCAATAGTTTTTGATTTTATAACTAATTTATTCCTATATTTTATTAAATTATTTGGTAAGGCAATATTATTAATTTTTCGAATTTTTGAATCATTTGGTGAAAGTTTTGGAATACCTTTAAAACAAGTTTGATATTCTAGAATAGTAGTTTTTATAAATTTAATTTCAATATTCCAATTAAATACTTTATTTTTATCTCCCCATCCCCACTCAAAATTTAAACTACCTGAATTTTTATTTTTTTTGTTATCAGGAGTAAATAAATCAAACTTTTTATCATTTTTGAATAAAATACCATGTGATATTTCATTTAATGATTTTGCATAAATAGAAATATTATTCAGATTTTGTTTTTTTATTTCAGTTCCCATAATTTTATTATTGATAGTAAAAAATAATTCTATTTTATCCCCGGATACAGCATAAACATTTTTATTTTTTAATGATGACCACAAAGTTGATTTTTTTTTATTTTTTGCAATAACACCTATTAATCCTGAACCATAGGAACCTGGATAACCTGCATGATGGTCAGTACTACCTATTATTCCAAACTTATAACCTTTTGACCAACCATAAGTAGCAGTTCCATCACCAGATAATGTGCCCATGTCATGTAACATTTTAAATGAATTTATTTCTTCTAATGAAAGACCATGCATTGAAAATATTTCAACGAATGGTGATTTGGTTTCATTAAAATATTCCCAATTTATACCTCTTTTGTTTTTTTCCATAACCAATATGATGTGGAATAACAAAACTATCTTTTGAAATATTTTTCTTTAACTTATCTATATTATCACCTGAGATTAATTTGAAATTAAAATTTTTATTTATTACATTATGATCGCCATATTCTAAACTATGCCACTCATAACTTGGAAAAATATTTATTATGTACTTTTTTTCTAGTTTTTTTAAATCAATTAAAATTTTGTTCCATTTTTTTTTTAATTTTTGAAATCCTTTTAAATGATAATTTTTAATAGATTTTAAATGATTAATTTTAGATATATCTGGCCAGAATGCATGACCTGTAATAGTACAAAAATCTAATTGTTTAGATGCTCTATGAACTGCATGTGATAATTTTCCATCACCATAACTAATATTACAATGTGAATGTAAGTCGCCCCAAAAAACTTTATTGTTTTTCACTAATTTATTTTATTTTTTAAAAAAACGGTTAACTACCTCTTTAGGGGCATCATTTTCAATCATTTTATCATAAATTAAATCATTCATAGTAGATATAATAGTTTCATCATCTAATTTATTTAATTGCCCAGGATCATTTATCATATCGTATAAAGTTGACTCAGTATCAACAAATCCCATATTGTCTCCCCCATTACTATTCCCAATTGATGGTCCTTTATCATCATTTTTAATCTTCATAACTGGTACACCTTTTGTGAAGCTAAAAGGTTTTTCCATTTGAGCAGTTTTTAATTCTTCAAGAGTAAAAAATTGCCTTAGATGTGTAGGCATTAGCGTGTATTGAAATGGATCTTTCCTACTCATATTTTCAGGGTATTTAAAGTAAGTGTATTTACCATCTGTAATATTAACTCCACCACCCCAATAACCAAATAAAGCTGAGTGATTAGTTAATTTTTCTTTATCTAAAAAACTTAAAAGTGATTTACCTTGAACTTCTTTTGGTATGTTAATGTTATGATTTTCTAAAAATGTTGGCATCAAATCAATATTTTGAGTCACAACACTTCTTCTTTGACCATTATTATGTTTATAATCAGGATGATAAATAAAAAGAGGTATATGAGATATTTCATTGTATAAAGGCATTCTATTTTTTGCCCACCAATCATGTTCTCCTAACATGAAACCATGATCTGTCGTTAAAATTAAAGTTGTATCTTCCCATAAATTATTTTCATCAAAGAAATCTAAAACTGAACCTAATAAAAAATCACATAAACTGATTAAAGCAAAGTAATTAGCTTTTAATTCCGCTACCTCATCCGGTGTTTCTTTTACTCTATCATATTGAGGCCAATCTAAACGTGGACCAGAATAATTAGTTTTAAATTTTTTTCTAAATCTTTCAGGAGCAAAAAATGGTTCATGAGGATCAAATGTTTCAATTTGAAGAAACCAATCCTTTGCAGATTTATTTGTCTTTAAAAATTCAAGACCAGATGAAAAACATTGCACGGAAGGAAAATCTTTTTCTTCTTTAATATATTCACTGTTTATAGGATAAAAATAAAATCTTGATTCTCTATCAGTAAAGTCAGATTGACTCTTATGATACATTTCTTTAAATCTTTCAATTGGTGGCTCAACCATTGCTTTCCAAGGATCCCTCTCTTGTCCTCGAATAAAATCAAAAGAATTATATCTGTTATGATAAGTTGATCCACCATCTTCAAAATAATGATTATGATCTGTTACAAGATGAGTATAAGTATTTTTTAATCTTAGTATTTCAGGAAAAGAATTATCAAATGGTTCTAATGGCCCCCAACTTCTATGTAAAAAACTTAATCTACCACTTTGCATATCCCGTCTAGCTGGCATGCAAGGCATACTTCCAATAAAATGATTATCAAAGGTTATTGAATTTTTTGCCAATCTATTAAAATTTGGTGTGTCTACAAAAGTTCCACCATATGGATTGAGCATTCTTCTGTTGAGTGAATCAAAAAGTAGAAAAACAGTTTTCATATAATTTTGGTTTTTTATAAAATTTAATAAAATTTAAATAATTTTTTAATTAATTAAAGTAATATTTAAAAAAAATATCATTTAATAGCAAAAAAATTAAGATAATTGTTGTTTTTTTGAGTTTGACATAATTTTTATACAATGTTTAAATATAAAAATAATTAATAGGAGGAATTATGAAGAAAATTATTTCTACAGTTTCTATTTTTCTATTTAGCATAACTTTTGTTGGAGAGGTTTTTGCCGGTCCAAAATTAACTATGTTAATAAATCAATCTCCTTGGTTTGATGGATTTAGAAAAACATTAGAAATGTATGAAGAAGAAACAGGAGCTAGTATTGAATTAGATGTTAACCCTTATCCTGCGATGTCAGAAAAAATAAGAAATTCAATAAGGTCGCCTGAAGGTATTTATGATATTGTCATTACTTCCACTGAATTTATGTCAACTTATTCTGATAGTGGAGAATTTAGAAATATTAATGACATTGATCCAAATTATAAATTAGATCCTGGTATTTGTAGTTATCAAAATACTAGTTATTGGAATTATGACACTCAATCTTACGATCCTGTAGATGGAGAATTTATAGGTATTCCTGTAAATGGAAATGTTCAAGTTCTTTACTACAGAAGAGATCTATACGAAGAAAAAGGATTAACGCCACCTAAAACATGGGATGATTTAATTGCTAATGCAGCAGTATTTCACAATCCACCACAGATGTATGGTATGATACAAAGAGCTGAAAGATCATCAGTTACTTATAACTTTGGACCATATATGTTTAGTCATGGTGGTGCAGTATATAAAGATCCAGCTAATGGAGATTTTTCTATTGTATTTAATAGTCCTGAAGTTAAAGCTGCAATGGAAGCTTATCTTAAAGTAAGAGATACAGTTGGCCATCCAAATGCACATGCTATTGGACAGGGTGAAATGATACAGTATTTAAGGACTGGAAAAGCTGCTCATGCAATAGCCGTTATTGCTGCTTGGGGTGGTATGGATGATCCTAATAAATCTGCTGTTATTGGAAAAATGGGAGCTGCATTAAATCCTGCGGGGCCAATGGGTAGTGCTAGTAGTCTTGGACACTGGGAAGCTCATATACCTAAAAACATACCTGATGAAAATGCAGTTGAAGCTCTAGATTTTTTAAAATGGTTAGTCACTAAAGAAAATCAAATTAAATATATTGAAAATGGTGCAGTACCAGTAAGATGTGACTTAATTGATTCTCCAATGGCTAAACAGGATGAATTTAGATTCTTAGAAGCATTAGGACAAAACTCAGACGTAGCTCAGTTTATTGCACCTAACGTAGAGGCTGTAGAATCAACTTCAATTACTAACCTGTACTTAAATAAAATTGTTGCAGGTGAAACTTCAATTGAAGAAGGTTTAAATGCTGCTGCAGAAGAACTTTATCAACTTTTAACAAAAGCTGGTAAAAAGACAGGTAAATTACCTGATCTGTAGAAAAATTTGTGTAGCACCTTTATTTATTCTAAAGGTGCTACTTTTTTTTTAAAAACTATGAATACAAAAGATAAAAATTGGAAAATATTATCATTAACTCCTCTCATTGCTGTTTTAGTAATTCTAACTTTAGTTCCACTTGTAAATATTTTTTATAATTCTTTTTTTGATATCCGTTGGGATGATGGAAAATACAATTACAAATATATTGGATTAGAAAATTACATAGAACTTCCAAATAATAAATTTTATCTTCCAGGGCTTATAAATACTATAAAATTATCTATTTTTGCTGTTTTTTTTCAAATGTTATTTGGTTTTTTAATTGCATTAGGTATTAGTAAAATAAAACGTGGTAAGGGTTTATTTATATCACTATTTTTATTACCAATACTTCTCCCGCCTATTGTAATTGGCTCTATATGGAGATTGATGTATGGATTTGATTTTGGAATATTTAACTATATCTTATCTTTTTTTGGAGTATTTCCTTTAGATTGGCTAGGCAGTTCTAGTTTGGCTTTTACATCCATTGTAATTGTAGATGTATGGCATTGGACACCATTTGTTGTTTTGCTTTTACTTGCAGGTTTAGAATCATTACCTACAGATGTTTATGAAGCAGCAAGAGTTGATGGTACTTCAGGTTGGAATGAAATTATATATATTACTATTCCATTAATGATACCAACAATAATAGTAACAATGGTATTTAGATTTATATTATCTTTTAAAGTATTCGATGAAATTTACCTATTGACTCAAGGTGGTCCAGGAACATCAACCGAAGTAATTAGTTTTTCAATTTATGAAACTTTCTTTGAATCAGATAATATGGGATTGGGATCAGTAATGTCTGTAGTTTCTTTATTTGTTGTTTCATTATTAATAATAATAGTTTTGAATGTAATTAGAAGAGTAAACAAATATGCGAACTAGTACTGAAAGATTAATAAATTACACTATGCTTTCCTTTTTTGCTATTTTAGTTCTAGCTCCTTTCATATGGATAGCAACCATAGCTTTTAAAACGCAAATTGATATAATGATGATGAAAATCATATTTAAACCAACATTATTTAATTTTGATAAATTATTTTTTTCTAAAGAAGCTACTTTTTTTAGAGATATTTTTAATTCCTTATTTGTAGGAATAATTTCTACATTAATAATACTAGTAATTTGCAGTATGGCTTCTTTTACAATGATCAGAACCAAGATTTCTAATTGGATTACTGCAGTTCTTTTTTTGTGGGTGATTGTTTTTCATATGTTACCACCTATTACATTTGTTGGTTCATGGTTTCAAATGGCTAATTCTGTTGGATTATTTAATTCCAGAATTGCTTTAATTCTTGCTCATGTGACGGTCAACTTACCTCTAGGTTTGTTAATTATTTCATCTTTTATGAGAGATGTGCCGACTGAGATACAAGAAGCTGCATATATTGATGGGTGTAGTAATAGACAAGTGTATTTAAAAGTAATGCTTCCATTATTAGGTCCAGGTTTATTTGCTACTGCAGTAATTGTATTTTTGTTTAGTTGGAATGATTTCATGGTTGCAATGAACCTAACAGCAAAAGCAACGCAAACAGTTCCAGTTTCAATAGCAACATTTTCACAACAATATGAAGTTAGATATGGAGAAATGGCTGCAGGGTCTTTAGTATCACTTGTTCCTGCATTAATACTCACTTTTTTTGCTCAGAAATATATTGTAAAAGGTTTAACAGCAGGTGCAGTAAAATAAAATTGAAAAATAAACCTAATATAATTGTATTTTTTACTGATCAACAAAGATGGGATACATCTGGCTTGCACGGAAATCCTCTATCTCTAATGGAAAATTTTGATCATTATGCGCAAGAAGGAACACATCTTTTTAATTCATTTACATGTCAGCCAGTATGTGGGCCAGCAAGAGCATCTTTTCAAACAGGAAAATATGCTACAAAAACTGGAGTATATCGAAACCATATAACATTAAAAAAAAATCAAAAAACAATTGCTCAATATCTAAATAAACACGGTTATGAAACTGCATACATTGGTAAATGGCACTTAGGCTCCTCTGAACCAGTTCAAAAAATTGAAAGAGGTGGTTATAAATATTGGTTAGCGTCAAATTTACTTGAATTTACATCAGACTCTTACGATACTATAATTTATGACAATGATAACAATAAAGTTAAATTACCAGGTTATAGAATAGATGCTATTGTTGATGCTGCAATCAGGTATATAAATCAAAAAAGAAATAAACCCTTTTTTCTATTTATTTCATTAATAGAACCTCACCATCAGAATCATACTGACGATTACCCTCCTCCAGTTGGATATAGAGAAAAATTTGCAGGAAGGTGGACACCCCCTGATTTACAAACATTAAAAGGAACTGCTTACCAACATTTAGCTGGCTATTTTGGTATGACTAAAAGAATAGATGAGTCGTACGGTAGATTAATAGATTCATTGATTAGTTTAAAAATGATGGATGACACAACCTTGTTTTTTACTTCCGATCATGGAAACAATTTTAAAACTAGAAATGATGAATACAAAAGATCATGTCATGAAAGCTCAATAAGAGTTCCAAGCTCTATTGTTGGAAATATTTTTAATCAGGGAGGTAGAATTAAAAATCTTATCAGTATATTAGATTTACATGCAACAATTTTAGATGTTGCTGGAGTTAAAAATTATAAGAGTGATGGAAATTCAATAATTCCACTCACTATGAAAAAAAATAGTAAATGGCTAGATGAAATATTTATCCAAATAAGTGAAAGTCAACTTGCCAGATCACTTAGAACAAAAAAATGGAAATATTGTATAAATAGCCCAAGTTCAGACCCTTGGAATGACTCTAAATCTGATAGATATGTTGAGCAATTTTTATATAATTTAGAGTCAGACCCTTATGAATTAAATAATCTAATTGGTATAAGAGAATTTGATACAATTACAAAAAAATTGAGAGAAAAAATTAGTAAATTTATAATAAAACATGAAGAAATAATGCCAAATATAAAGAAAGCAAAGGTTGTTGAAAACCCTGGTCAACTAGGATTAGATCCTGGATCTTTTATGGAAGGTTACTAATGTATATCGTTATAAAAACATTAATATCTGCATTAATAATAGTAGTGGTTTCAGAAATAGCTAAAAAATATACTTGGACTGCAGCAATTATTGTTTCTTTGCCACTAACCTCATTATTGGCTTTTGTTTGGCTGTACTGGGATACAAAAGATTATCAAAAAGTTATAGATTTGTCTTATAGTACAATAGTTATGACAGTTCCTTCAGTAGTCTTTTTTATTGTTTTGCCAACTCTTCTGAAGTTCAAACAAAACTTTGTTTTTTCTCTGATCGTTTCAATAATTAGTACTGCAATAGCTTATGCTATTTTCATGTTTATAATTAAAAAACTTAATTTTAATTTTTAATTACATTCTCTTTATTCATTAAAATTGGTCTTCCATCGTGTGCTGTATTTAATGGATAATATTCATCATTATATTTAACACATAATGTTAAGCCATTTCTTTTTTCTTTACCTAGATTTACCTCTAAATCGACTATTACTAATTCAGTTTTTTCTAAAACTTTAATAATTTTCATAACTATCCTTTCAAAATATATAAATATATTTAGTAAGTACTATAAGATGTATCAAGTATTATGATTAGAGTTTTACTTATATTTATTTTAATATTCTTGATTAAGAATGCTCTAGCCAATGATAAGCATATAACCATAGCAAGTACAACTTCTACACACGATACGGGTTTATTAGAATATATTAATAAAGAATTTGAAAATAAATATAATACAAAAGTTAGAGCTCTATCTCTTGGAACAGGGCAGGCAATTAAAGTTGCAATGGATGGAAATGTAGAAATTTTATTAGTCCATCATAAAAAATCAGAGTTAGAATTTATGAATAAGGGATATGGCATCCTAAGATATGATTTGATGTACAATGATTTTGTATTAATTGGGCCAAAACAAGATAACAGAAATTGCTCATCAATTGAAAATAAATTGATTGAAATAAAAGAATCAAAATTATTATTTATATCTAGAGGCGATGAGAGCGGAACACATAAAAAAGAAAAAGAACTATGGGAATTATCAAATATAAAAATACCATTTAAAGAAAATTGGTATCTCAGTGTAGGTCAGGGAATGGGATCTACATTGTTAATAGCCAATCAAAAAAAAGCCTACACTCTCAGTGACCGTAGTACTTGGATAGCTTTTAATAAAAAAGAAAATTTACAAATTGTTTGTGAAAATTTACCTCCATTATTTAATCAATATGGAATAATTTTAGTAAGCAATAAAATAAATAATAATTTAGATATCGAGACAGCTAAAAAATATATTGAATGGATTACATCAAAAGAAGCAAAAAAATTAATTAATAACTATAGAGTAAATGGAAAACAATTATTTTTCTTTAACCACAATTAGTTAATTCTACCAAAAAAGGTTAATCTTGCATTTTCTGAGAGCATTGTACCCTCCTCTTCATTATAATTTAGTGTTACTAATATTCTTGGTTTTTCCGACTTTACTGGTGTTACACGATGCAAATAATTTCTACCATAAAATAATATAAGAGTACCGGCATCAACATCTGCTTTTTGTGGTAAAATTTTTCTATCTAAAATATTTTTAATATATGACTTATCGATATAGTTTTCTGAAAAATTTCTTCCTTTACTAACATATTCAAATTCACCACCTTTATCTGATGATTGTATCATTAAAGTGATAGCAAATGATGCATTATCAAAATGCCATCCTAGCTGTTGTGATTTTTGATAATAATTATAATTTATGGAAGATAAAGTATCACTGTATGGATAAATATCTTTTAAATTTAAGACACCTTTTAAAAAATTTTTAAAGATGTTTGATTGATATAAAATATTTAATTTAGATTGCTCATTTAATAAATCATGAGGAACACAACCTTTATCACTTACGACCTCTCTATTTAAAGAATCGTTCAAGTCACCTGATTTATCTTGTTTATTAAGTAAAATAGTATGATTTTGAGAACAATAAAAAGCTTGATCTTGTAATCCATGTGCTTCAGTAATTAATTCACTTAAGCAGTCATTTGTTAAAAAATCATTTAATATTAGTATAGAATTTTTTTTAATTTCATCATTGCAATATTGAATATATTTATAGCTGTCTATTGGATGTTTTGACTGATTAACTATATCAATTATGGTATTCATTGCTGACTTAATACTTATATACTAAAGTTGTAGATGTTAAATTTAAAAAATTTATATATATTTATTCAAAATGGTTTGGAATTTTCAAGATAGTTATACAAAATTACCTAGTATTTTTTATAGTAAAGTTAATCCTGAAAATTTTAGTAACAAAAAATTAGTTTTGTTTAATAGTGATCTTGCAAGACAGTTAAATTTAGATTTTAGTAAATATGATGATGATGAAAAATGTAATCTTCTTTTAGGAAAAAATAAATTAAATAAAAATTACTTTTCTCAAGCTTATGCTGGACATCAATTTGGAAATTTTACAATTTTAGGCGATGGTAGAGCTGTAATTATTGGTGAACATATTACTAATAATAAACAAAGGGTAGATATACAGTTAAAAGGATCAGGCCAGACACCCTACTCTAGAAATGGAGACGGAAAAGCTGCATTAGGTGCAATGTTGAGGGAATACATATTGAGTGAAGCCATGCATAATCTTGGTATATCATCAACCAGAGCACTTGCAGTTATTACCACTGGTGAAAATATATTGCGTGATAGATTAGAGCCAGGAGCAATTTTAATTAGAGTTGCGAATTCGCATATTAGAGTGGGGACTTTTCAATTTGGAAGTCTTTTAAAAAATAGAGAAGAATTTCAAAACTTTATATCTTATACAATTTCAAGACTGTATCCAAAGATAGAAAATAATAATGGTAAATATTTGAACTTTTTTGAAACTATTTGTCAATTACAAATTAAATTGGTTGTTAATTGGATGAGGGTTGGTTTTATTCACGGTGTTATGAATACTGATAACATGTCTTTATCAGGTGAAACTATAGATTATGGTCCAGCAGCATATTTAGATGAATATAATCCAAAAAAAGTTTTTAGCTCAATTGATAAAATGGGAAGATATTCTTTTGAAAATCAATCAAAAATAACGTTGTGGAATTTAGCAAGATTTGCTGAAACTTTTCTTTATTTAATTGATTCAAATGAAAAAACAGCAATTAAAAAAATAGAAGATATATTAAATAAATATAAAAAATTGTTTGATCAATCTTGGTTAACAATGATGTCTATGAAATTAAATTTAGATACTAATAATAATAACGAAGTAATTGTTAAAGAATTTTTAGATTTGATGCATGTCTATAAACTTGATTATACAAATACATTTTTAGATTTAGAAAATAATACTCTTGATAAAAAGATTTTTAAAAATTGGGAAGAAAAATATAAAAATAATAAACTAAAAAAATTTAAAAATGTTAATCCTCAAATTATTCCTAGGAATCATATTATTGAAGAAATAATTAATGAAGTGTACAGCAATAATTACGGTCAATTATATGATTTCGAAAAAATACTAAAAAATCCTTATGAGAAAATAGAAAATAAAAAGTATATTACCCCACCAATAGAAAGTGAAAAAGTTTATGAAACTTTTTGTGGTACGTAATTAAATAGCTATATTATATCTAAAATTTTTTTGGAAAGGATAAATTGGCTTTTCTCTAAATAAATTTTTAATTCTTTTAAAATCTTGAGTAACAAATCCATCTGTTAAAATCATAAAATTATCCACCTTAAGTCTTTTAAGTTCTGGTGAAAGATACCCTGATTTTACAACCAATATTTTATATTTTTTTAAATTTATATTTAATTCCTTAAAATCACTCAGATAATGAAAAGGTTTTCTATACTTTGTAAAAATTATTGTATTATTATTTGAGGTTACAATCGCATTATCATTTTTTAGATAAAATTTATCAATCGAAATAGAAATTTTCTTTTTTGAGAAAGTATCTTTTATGACAATTTTGTTTTTTTTATTTTTTAGCTCTCTAAAAATTTCTTCATTAAAAATTCCTGCAAATAATGTATTCTGTATCTTATTTTTAAATACATGCTCTAATACATCAATTCTACTTCCTACTCCTCCAGCTGTTGGATTATCCCCGCTATCGGCTAAAATTGTAAATCTTTTTTTATTAATTACATGAAAAATCCTATTTAATTTATAAGATTGCATATCATAAACCAATTTAAACCTATTATTCCAATAATTTAGTGCTATTTTCTTACATATTCTTTTACCAATATTAACATCTGTACAATTTACAATCGCTGAAGCTGTTGCCCTCTTAGTATCAGCCCAAACATATCCAATAAGTAAATTACAATCATTAATCCCTTTCATTTTATTAAATATATTCAGATTTTTATAAATTTTTTTACATGGCTCAACTATTGTTGATGACATTTCACCTGAAACTAAAACTGGTATTTTTTCCCAAATAATATGATTTTTTTTATTTTTTAATATTCCTTTTATTAGCATATTCATTGCCCTAGAATAAGTTTGCTTAACATCAATGTGTGGGGCAGTTTTGTAAGCTGCAAAATAATCAATATTATTTATAATTGTATCAGTCATCTGTCCGTGAAGATCATAAGATAATGATATTTTACAGTCTTTAGATACTACAGAGCGAATTTTTTTAATAAAAAAACCTTCGGGATCGCTAATACCTTTGACATACATCGCTCCATGCATGATTAGCAAAATACCATCAATAGGTTTTGATTTTATTAAATCATTTGTAATATTATTAGTCATTTTTATAAAAAATTTTTTATCTACAGGCCCTCCAGGCAAACTTCGATAAAATTTATTTGGTATAAATGTTACATTATCATATTTGGAGTAAGAGAAATTAATATATTTTAAAAGTTTTTTACTATTTAAAACTTCAAAATCTTTTTTATTTTGTATTAATGTTGAATAAGAACAACATTCAGTATTAATACCGCAAATAAAAATTTTTTTTTTCATTAATTTAAGTTTTAATTAAATCAATTTTGGAAGCTAATATAAAATCATTAACTGATAATCCTTCTATTGCGTGAGTATGAGCCATTACTAAACAATAACCCCATCCTATTGATATATCAGGATGATGACCTTCTTTTTCTGCCACTTCTCCTACTTCATTTGCAAATGATAAAGCTTTTTTAAAATTGCTAAATTTAAATTTTTTGAAAATCATTTCTTGATTATCATTAACTGACCATTCATTGAGTTCAGACAAAAATTTACTAATTTCTTGATAATCTAATTTGGGAGTGTTCCCATTACAAGGTTCACATTTTCCTGAAGATAAAGGTTTATTCATAAAATCTAGCACCTTGTTGATTTAATTCTATAGAATATAAACTAGTTGTGGCTGTTATGTATAAGATATTTCCTTCCACTCCTCCAAATTCTAAATTTGATACTAATTCAGGGACTATAAGTTGCCCAATTAATTCATTTTGAGGATTAAAACATTTAATTGCTTTTCCTGCACTTGTCCAAACATTACCATCTTTATCGCATCTAAAACCATCAGAAAAAAAAGGTTTAAAATCATAAATTAACTTTCTATTCATAGGCTTTCCTTCAATCATATCATAAACATACAAATGTTTGATATTTTCTCCAGTATCAGCTACATATAATTTTTTTTCATCTGGCGATATCGTAATACCATTAGGTCTAATAAGGTCGTCTATAATAACTTTTAAAGTGTTTGATTTCGGGTCAAAAGAAAACACATTACAACCACCATACTCTTGTTCGCCAGGATATCCTTCATAATCTGATAAAATGCCATAAGGCGGATCTGTAAACCAAATTGAACCATCAGATTTAACAAATAAATCATTAGGTGAATTAAGTTTTTTACCATTAAAGTTATCAACTAATGTTTGAACTTCCAAATTATCATTTGTTTTGTAGATACATCTTCCACCATGAGAACATGAAATCACATTCTCCTCTTTATCAATCGCATTTCCATTACAATAATTTGAAGGATTTTTATATTCATCAACTGATCCATTTGATAACTTTAGCATCCTGTTATTTGGAATATCACTCCAGACTAATGTATCTAAATGAGGAATATAAGCTGGTCCTTCTCCCCATAACGTTCCAGAAAAAACTTTTTTAATTCTAGAAGTTTTTACATAACTATTAAATTTATCTGTATTTTCGACATGTTCATTATATTTATTTTTGTAAGCAAAACTTGGATTTCTTGGATCTAAGTCAGCAGGTAATAATTTTTTATCTGACATATTATACTTCTACACCTTTTTGCTTTTTTTGTTTATCAATTAATTGTTTTGGGAAATTTTTTGCTCTAAATTTAAATTTTGCATCATTTTCAATTAATTTAATAATACTAGTACTAAATGATCTTTTACCTAAAATTTTCATACCAAGTTTAAACTTTTTACTTAGATAATTTCCTAGTTCTAATTTTATATTTTTTCCAAGTTTATTAAAAAGATTAATATCTTTATTGACTAGATCCATTGTAAATCCAACATCGTAACTGCCTCCAAGTATGACCTTTGTTTCAGTTTCATTTACAAAACTATTTCCAGAGCTTATCTTTATAGCTTTATACGTTAGACCTAAGTCAATTTTATTTTTTTTTGCAACACTAAGTGCCTCACCTATACCTACTAAATGTAATGATGCTAAATAATTTGTAATAACTTTTAATATTGAAGCATTTCCAATTTTTCCACAATATAAAATTTCATGGCCAAGCAATGATAAAATTGGGAAACATTTTTTAAAAGTTGATTTTTTGCCTGCGGCTAGAATAGATATATTTCCTGATTTTGCTCTATGCTCTCCTCCAGTAATTGGACATTCTAATACTTTTCCACCTTTAGAAATTACTTTTTTGGATAACCTAATCATATCATTTTTATCTGTAGTACTCATCTCAATCCAGATATGTTTTTTAGTTAAATATTTTAATATGGTTTTTAGAACTTTGTTTACCGCTTTTGGTGATGGTAAACAAGTTATGATAATATCACTCTTTTCAGTTAATTCTTTTAAAGTTTTACAAGGTTTGTTTTTTAAATTTTTTAATCTTGAATAGGATTTATTATTTTTATCATACACAAATATATTGTTATTTGATTTTAATAAATTATTTGTAAGATTTGATCCAACATTTCCAATTCCTATGAAACCAATCGATACTGGCTTCATAAATCAATAATCATACCATCATATCCAGGTTTTACATTTGCTGGGCACTTTGTTATTAATTCTTTTTCATCTAGTAAAGCTGTCATATGAGTAAAAATAGTTTGTTTTGGCTTAATATATGAAATGAAATCCATTATTTGATCAAATCCGGCATGAGCTGGATGAGTATCTTCTCTTAACAAACCAACAACCCATAAATCTAGATTTTTTAATTTATCAATATCTTGATTATAAAATTTTTTTAAATCTGTAGAATAAGCAAAATTTCCAATCTTGTATGTTTGAACGTCAATTGAACCATGATTATGTTTAAATGTTTCAATATTTATATTTTGAAAATTTATACTAGAATCTAATTCTTTAATTTCCATAAATGGCAAATAATCTTTTTCTCCTTTAAAAATATATTTATAATTTGTCTCCATTTCGGAAATCATTTCTTTTGGCATATATGCAGGTATAATTCTTTTATTTATTAAAGACATTGCCCTCATATCTGGTACTCCTGATGTATGATCAGAATGAATATGAGTATAAAGAACTGCATCAATATTTGTACATTTAGCATTATAAAGTTGCTGTCTAAGATCTGGACTAGTATCAATTAGAATATTTGTATTTTTATATTGAATAAGTACCGATGACCTTGTTCTAAAATTTCTTTTATTATTTAGATCAATATTACCATGTCTATTCCATGCTAAAGGTGAACCAAAAGATCCTCCGCAGCCTAAAATTGTTATTTTCATTACAGATAATTATCTCTTTTAGCTTTCGTAAACAAATTAAAAAAATTATTATCAGTGATTTTTTCGAATTCTGCTAAGGATAATTTAAAAAATTTTGCCAAATATTCAGCTGTATATTTTACAAAAGATGGCTCATTAACTTTACCTCTCATTGGCTCAGGTGCTAAAAAAGGACTATCAGTTTCTATAAGTATAGAATCTAAAGGAGCTTCTTTAATTATATCTCTTAGATTTGATGCATTTTTAAATGTTATTATTCCAGAAATTGAAATGTAGTAGTTATTCTCAAGACAAAAATTTAATAGTTGATTTGAACCAGTAAAACAGTGAAAAATTAATTTTAAATTATTTGATTTATAATTTTTTAAAATATCTACTATTTCTTTTTCAGAATTTCTTTGATGAATGATAATTGGTAATGAATGCTTTATTGAAGCTTCAATGTGGGTTTCAAATACCTGTGTTTGTTCTTTAAGAAATTGATCATTATGATATAAGTCAATACCTGTTTCACCTATTCCTATTACTTTTTTATTACTACAGAATTGATCAAAGTTTTGTAATTCAATTTGGTTCATTGATTGAACATTACTTGGGTGAAGTCCATATGAGAGATAAATAGAATTATAATTTTTTATTAAATTTAAATGATCCTGAAAATCTTCAGGATTAGTATTGATTGATAATATTGAGCTAATATTATTTTTTTTGGAGTTATTAATTATATTCTCAAAATTTTCTGATAATTTTTTAAAATTTAAATGACAATGTGAGTCAATCATTCAATATTCTTGGAAATATTGGTTCTGGATTATTTATTTTTATATTTTGATTTATTAGTTTAGTGAAGTTATCAAATTTATTATTGTCCATATTATAGTTAAAAATATTAAGAATTTTTTTAGAACTAGTTGGTATTATTGGATAGAGCATAATAGCTGATTTAATAATTATATTTGTAATTATATATAAAACTTCATGCATTCTAATCTTATTTGTTTTTTTTAATGCCCATGGTGCTTGTGTGTCAACATATGCGTTACCAGCAGATATTAACTCCAAGACAGACTTAATTGCCCTATCAATTTGTTGATTATTCATAAAGTTACAATATTCATCAAATTTATTTTGAAAAATATTAATTAAATCCTGATCTTCATTGGTTAAATTTTCTGCTGGTTTTAGTAAAGAATCATTATTTTTTACAGCAAATGATGAAATCCTTTGTACTAAATTACCAAAATTATTCGATAAATCTGCGTTAATTCTATTTGCGATTGCTTTTTTTGAAAAATCTCCATCATTCCCAAAAGGTACTTCTCTAAATAAAAAAAATCTTATTTGATCCAAACCATATTCATCAATTATTTCATAAGGGTCAATGACATTACCAAGTGATTTAGAAATTTTTTGTCCTTCATTTGTCCACCACCCGTGTGCAAATATTCTTTTAGGCGGCTCGATACCTGCAGCCATTAAAAAAGCTGGCCAATAAACTGCATGAAATCTTAATATATCTTTACCCACAATATGTGTTGCGGGCCAAAATTTCTTATAATTATTATTATTTGTATCTGGATAACCAATTGCAGTTAGGTAGTTACATAATGCATCAATCCAAACATACATCACATGCTTAGAATTGTTTGGAACTGGCACCCCCCAATTAAAAGTTGTTCTAGAAATAGAGAGATCTTTTAACCCACCTTTAATAAAACTTAATACTTCATTATATCGCGTTTTTGGTAAAATTGATTCTGGATTTTTTTCATAATAATTGATCAACTTATCTTGCCATTCTGAAAGCTTAAAAAAATAACTCTCCTCCTTGACCCACTCTACAGGTGATCCATTATCCGTCACATATTTACCATCAATCTTTTTTAATTCATTTTCCAAATAAAATGCTTCATCTCTAACTGAGTACCAACCTTCATAATTTGAAAGATATATTTGATTATTTTTTTCTAATTGCTTCCAAAGTTCTTGTGAAGCTTTAATATGTCTTTCTTCAGTAGTTCTTATAAAATCATCTATTTCACATCCTAAAAAAGGTATTAAATTAATAAAATTAACTGAAAGTTTGTCGACGAATTCTTTAGGTTTTAAGTTTGAATTAATAGCAGCTTTTTCTACTTTTTGCCCATGCTCGTCTGTACCTGTTAAAAAGAATACATTTTTTCCTAATAGTTTATTATAGCGCGCAATAATATCACAAGCTATACTTGTATAAGCATGACCTATATGAGGAATATCATTAGTGTAGTAAATTGGTGTGGTTATATAAAAATTCATTTTATTGAGTTAAAAAATTTAATATAAATATTTTTTTGTCAAGATTTAAACTAAATAATTCTTTTTGGTTATTAGTTAAATAATCAAATCTATCAATAAGATTTTTTTTGGTAAGATTTGTCGATAAAGACTCTAACTCTAGATAATTTGTCATATTAACCAAGCTTTTATCATCTTTGTTTACTTTTAGCTTATTAGCAACAATTAGAATAAATTTAAGCATTGATAAATAATTATTAAATTCATCATTATTAAGTTTTGATAAAATATTAGATAAATTTATTTTATTATTATCTAGATCATTTGATAAAAGACATTTAATTGATAATTGGAAAATATCCAAGAAATCATTCTTATAATATAGAATAGTGGTTCCTGGTGATCCATATGTTAATTCAAAGTAAAAATTTATTTCTTTATTAGATATTTCATCAATATTATTTTTTATAATATTAGTAAAATTAGTTAAATTATGAGTATTAAATTTAATTTTTAAACATCTTGATCTAATTGTTGGTAAAAGTAATGAAATCTGGTTTGATATTAAAAAAATATAGGTATTTTCTTTTGATTCTTCTAAGATCTTGAGCATACTATTTGCAGAACTAATATTTAAATAATCAGCAGAATCAATAATGACTATTTTAGAAGAATTTTGAATTGTTGTTGTTGAATTTAAAAATGTTTTTAATCTTCTAATTTGTTCAATTGTAATATTAGATTTAATTTTTCCAGTTTTACTATCAATCTCTTTTTCAATTATTTTTATATTTGGATGTGTATTATTTTTAAATAAATTTAAATGATGGTCCAAATTACTATCTTTAAATTCTATATTTATAATATTTTTTACTAATTTATTGAGAAAAGTTCTTTTACCTATACCACTCAATCCATGAATTAAAATTGAATTTGGAAGATTATTTAATTTGTATCTTTTAAGGAGATCACTATACTCTTTTTCAAAACCTATTAATTCAATCATTAATTATAACTTTAATTTTTTAATAATATTTTTGTGAATTATATCTTTAGATAAAGAAGCATCAACCATTATATATCTTTTTGGATTTGCTATTTTTTTATATCCTTGAATTACTTTTTGATGAAATAATAAGTTAGATTTATCGTACTTGTTTTTAACCTTCCTCTGTTTTAATCTTTTAATTATTTCTTTTGGATTAATTTTAAAAATAAAAGTATAGTCAGGAAAAAAATTGTTTAGAAGTTCTTTGTGAAGTTTTTGAATTCTTTTAATTCCAAATTTATTTACATAACCTTGATAAACAAAGGATGAATCTGCATATCGATCTGAAATGACAATCTTTCCTTTTTTAAGATTAGGAATAATTACTTTATTTATATGATTTGATCTAGATGCCATAAGAAGAAGCAATTCTTCTAAATTATTAATTGTAGATTTATTATCTAAAATTAATTTTCTTAACTTTTCTGCAAAATTAGTTCCTCCAGGTTCTCTAGTGACAATAAAAGGAATTTTATTTTTTTTTAAATATTTTGATAAAAGTAATATTTGAGATGACTTTCCGCTAGCTTCAGGTCCTTCAAAAGTAATGAATAAACCTTTATTTGATTTCATCCAAACTTCTTCCAAAAATTAAGTATTTTGCAGCGGCAAATATTTTAAATAAAGGGTTAATTTCAGATACATCTTTTTCTGCAATAAGCGGTACTTCTATTTTTGGCTTTCCTTCTATATTTATATTTAATTTTCCTAATTCATCACCTTTTTTAATTGGGGCAGATATTGGTTTTGTATATGTAATAGAAGAATTCATTAATTGAATTTGATCAAATGATAATGTTGATACTAATTTTTGTGCACTAATTAAATTAATACTACTCTCACTACCCAGCCATACATCAACTTCTTTAATAAATTGATCTTTTTCAACTAATATTTGTTGCGAAGTTTGATTAAATGCCCAATTTATTAAATTAGAAGATTCATTTAATCTTGATCTAGAGCTATTGGTACCATTGATAACAACTGTAATTCTTCTATCATTTCTTAATGCTGTAGCAGCTATTCCCCACCCGGATTCTTTTGTAAAACCTGTTTTTAATCCATCTGCTCCTTGAACTTGATATAAAAGTTTATTTCTATTTGGCTGAGTAATATCATTATAAGTAAACTCTTCCATTTTAAAATATGTATAAAGATTAGGAAAATCTCTAATTATTGCATTTGAAAGAATTCCAAGATCATAAACAGTAGAATAGTGATTATCATCAGGCCAGCCAGATGAATTAACAAAATTCGTATTTATCATTCCTAAACGTTCTGCATAAACGTTCATAAGTTTAGCAAAATCTTCTTCAGTACCACCTAAACATTCTGCTAAAGCTATAGAAGCATCATTACCAGATTGAACAATTATACCTTTTAATAAATCATCAACTGTTACATTATCATCTATCTCTAAAAATGTTCTGGAACCTCCCTTTTTATAAGCTTTAGAAGACACTCTACATTCATTAGAAATTGCAAAATTGGTATTCTTTATTCTATCAAATGCAACATAAACGGTCATGATCTTAGTCATTGAAGCTGGTATAACTTTTGTATTAGAATTTTTTTCAAAAAGAATTTCATTTGTATCAAAATCAATTACAACTGCTTGCTCTGCCTTTGTATCAATGGCGTAAAGTTTTAAAGAAATAATAAAAAATAAAAAAAAGCTAAAAATTTTTACCATAAATATTAATAATTCTTAATTATGACCTTTATTTGTTATTCAATAAGAATTTCAGTATCCTTATAACCTTTTGAGATAAAGTATGAAACCAAATTATTTGCTTCTGTATTTTCAAGAGGACCAATAATTACGTCATATTTAGAATTATTTTTTTCAGAAGTATATTTTAAATTGATATCATAGTTATCTAATATGGATCCAATACTCTCATAATTTTCAAATCCTGTAACTTTTAAATATAATTTGAAATCAGTTATTTTTTCTGCATTTAGCTCAATTGGCTCCTCAACAATAGAATTGGTATCATCATTAGTTTCTATAATTTCATCAATTTCTTCTATAGACACAGTATCTGTTGGTGCAGATGAGATAGTTTCATCAAAATTTTCTTCATTTAAAGAATTTGCAACACTCTTCCATTGCTTACTAGCATCAGAAAGTATTTCTACTTTAACAGTGGCTATTTTAGATTTATAAAATCCAAGAAGTTGTGCAACTTTTCTTGAAACTTGAATAATAACTGCATTATCATCATGTCTATCTATTATTTTTACATTTATAGAAAGTCCATTATCCAAGTTAGTGACCTTGACCATACTTGGAATAGGTAGGGTTTTATGTCTACCAAGTAATTCCGTAACTTTATTTAAATCATTGTTTACGGTTTTAATATTGTGTAATTCCTTACCATAAAAAGAAGAAAGTCCAATTTCTGAATAATTATAATCTTCCTCGGGAATATATCTAACCCCTTCAATAAAATAGGGTTCACCAACATAATAAAAAATATTATCTTTTGTTTGTTTATTACTTGATTGCTTTTTGTCTTTTTTATCTTCTTTTTTATTATCAATTATTTCTTCTATTTTATTTGTGCTATTTTCTACAACATCAGAAACATTATTAAGATTTAATTCATTACAAGAAAATATAAATAATAGAACAATTACACTAATTAGATATTTTATCACTTAGAAGACCCACTGATACAGCATAATATGATGAACAATTATAATAAAGAATATTTTTATAATTAGGATATACTATGAACATTCTACCATCTATCCCATCTGGCATTATTAATCTAGCTTCTAAAGCATCTCTTAAAGGTAAAGGATCTCCATTAATTTTTGTAAATCCTAACTTTGACCATTCAGATAGAGTTTTTGGAATTGATCTACGTTTAACTGCTCCACAACCTTTCGGATTAATTTGCTTTATAGTATCAAAAAATGATGAAGAAATATCTTTTGGAGGGAGTACTTCTCTTCCCCAAGTACTATCATTAGACCATGGATTTTTATCTAAAGAAGTTAAATAATTTGCAGTACTTGCAAAAGCATCTGCATAATTATTCCATATATCAATTCCATCACCGTCCCAGTCATATGCTGTTTCTAAAAAGGTTGTTGGTATCATTTGGGTCATACCAACTGCACCACCCCAACTTCCTTTTAATTCCCCACTAGGAACAAGATTTTTATCTAAAATTTCAAGAGCTGCAAATAATTGTTTTTTATAAAAATCACTTCTTCTTCTATCAAATGCAAGAGTTGTGATTGCAATTATTGAATTTATTTTTCCTTGATTTCTTCCATAATAACTTTCCATACCTAATACAGCCACTATAAATCTGGGTTGTATTTTAAAAAACTCTCCAATTTCTTTTAATAAATCTTCATGTTTTTTTAAAAAATTTTTTCCTGCAAAAATTTTATCTTTTGTAATTGTATAAAATAAATACTCATCTAGAGTCATTGTTGATGCTGGCTGGCATCGATCACGCATAATAATTTTACTTTGTGGCTTAACATTATTTAATTG
Source organism: uncultured Alphaproteobacteria bacterium (assembly GCA_902521325.1). GTDB lineage: Bacteria > Pseudomonadota > Alphaproteobacteria > HIMB59 > CACPNW01. The sequence goes on along the minus strand of CABYRE010000012.1, from coordinate 4,218 downwards.
TTTTGAGATAGTGTTTTGACTTATGCCTATTTCTAAAGCTTCTTTTTTAATATTAGAAAGCCAAATATTCCATTCATCATCAGTTGGCATTTTTGGTTGTTCACAATCAGTTGTGTGAGCGTTAAATGATATAAATAAAAATATTAATACAAACCTAAAAATCATTATATAAAATTACCAAAACTATCGTTAATTAGGAAACGATATATACTTAATATTTTGACTTTTTTATGTTGAAACTATAGTAAGCACTTTAACGGAGAGATGGCTGAGCGGTTGAAAGCACCGGTCTTGAAAACCGGCAACGGGGCAACTCGTTCGTGAGTTCGAATCTCACTCTCTCCGCCAAAATTTCTTTAAAATAAAAATTAATTTTTATCTTCTAGTTTATCAACTCTTTTTTTTAAATCTTGAACTAAAAAATAAATATAAACTATTGGTCCCATTATCATAACACCAACTAAAAAAGCTAAAAATTCAAACATATAGCTATTATAAATCAAAAAGAATATTTCTCAAACACATGAAGATATTATTTTTTTTCAAATTTCCATAATTTATCTTGAGCTAAAAAGAAAATTTTACCACTTTCTGGATGAATTTTAATATCTCTTATTCTTCCTATTTCATTCTTAAAAATAATATCTTCTTCTACATTATCTAAATTTGAAAAATCTAATGAGCGTAAAGATTGATCTTTTAATGATGTTACAAGTGCTAATCCTTTAAATTCTGGAAATTCTTCTCCATCATATATTGTGATTGCACTAACAGCAATTGAAGGTACCCAGTAATGAATTGCTTTTGTATAACCTGGTAACCATTTAGGTCCTATTTTTGTATTATTATAATTTGTTCCACCCCAACCAAGTATTTTCCATCCATAGTTTTCACCTTTCTTTACTTCACCAATCCAATCACCACCTTTAGCTCCGTGATTACTGATGTATATTTTATTATCAAAAGAAGAGATTGCCATTCCTTGAGGATTTCTAACACCAATTTGAAAAATTTCAGGAAGCCATAAAGGTTGGTCTTTAAAATGTGGATTATCTTTTGGTACTGATCCATCTAAATTAATTCTAATAATACTACCTGGATGTTTATCTGCTTCTTGAGCAATCATTCCTTTGCCTCTTTCACCTAAAGAAGCAAATAAATAGTTATCTTTAATTACTATTCTAGAGCCAAAATGATAAGGCGATCTTATTGGGGGCTCAGATCTAAATATATTATTAAAATTTAGTTTTTCTCTATTAAATTTTGCTTTTGCAATTGACGTAGATGATGGTCCATATAATTTAAATTCACCTCTTTTCTCAGAGTAACTAATATAAACATGATCATCATGATATAAAATTTCCAGCAAACCACCTTGAGAGTTTATATCCTCAATAAAACTTAAATTATGCTTTATCTCAATAATACTTCCATTAGTTTGATTAAATAATTTTATTTTACCTGTTTTCTCACTAATCAATATTTCATTCTTATTAATAAATGAAATACTCCAAGGTTGATCTAGACCTTTTTTTAATATTGATAATTTATGATCATTACTTAAAGAAAAAACATTTTTATTTAATATTAAAAAAATAATTAAGATAGATGAAAATACAAATAATCTCATTTTATTAAGTTAATAATTTTTTTCGATAATTCAAATCTATCATCAATTAAATTACCGCCAAAATCATAAAATATTTTTTGATCTGGTCTTAATATTAAAGAACTATTATTTGATAGTGAAAGTTCTAATAATTTTTCTGGATTTTTCGGTTTATTTTGAAAAAAACTAATTAATACGCCTTTTCTGCTAAACTCAAACTTTTCAATATTATTTTTTATACAAATGATCTTAATTTGTACTAATTTTAGTAAATTAATTAATTGATTAGGTAATTTACCAAACCTATCTATTAATTCTATTTTAATCTCTTCAATTTCTTTATTATTATTTATATTTGAGATTCTTTTATAAATGGATAATCTAAGATCGACATCATTTATAAAATCTTCAGGTATATAAATTTCAACAGGAATTTTTATAATTGGTTGAAAGTTATCTTTTTTTATAAAGTCAGAATTAATCTTACTTTTTTGTAAATTTATCTCTTCTTCAAGCATCTGATGGTAAAGCTCTGTTCCAATTTCTTTTATGAAACCACTCTGTTCTTCTCCAATAATAGAGCCACCACCTCTAAGATCTAAATCTTGAGATGCGATATTAAAACCTGCTCCAAGATGATCAGAGGAATTAATTATAGATAATCTTTTTCTACCATTATCTTTTAATTCATTTTCTTTGTATGTAATGTACGCATATCCACGTTTAGAAGATCTACCTACCCTTCCTTTCAATTGATATAGTGCGGCTAAAGAAAAAATATTGGATCGGTAAACTATAATTGTATTTACGTGAGGCAAATCTAAACCATTTTCAATAATATTTGTGCTAAGCATTAAAGGAACTTCTTGATTATAAAATTTTGAAATTCTACTTTCTAATAATTTAGGGCTAAGCTGGCCGTGAGTAATTACATATTTTATTTCTGGTAAATTATCATTTAAAAATTGTTCGACAAAAGGTAAATCTTTTTTTCTTGGCACAACAAAGTAAACTCCATTTTTTCTGCCATATATCTCTCTCTTTATAGCTTCTGTGATAGTTAAAGTATCAAAAGGTGAAACATAAGTTCTAACTGCCATCCTTTCAAATGGAGCTGTAAGAATTAGACTTAGATCTCTTATCCCTGAAAGAGACATACTTAAAGTTCTTGGAATAGGCGTTGCGCTAAGTGAGATACAATGAGCTTTTGGTGCAATTTCTTTAAATTTTTCTTTTTGAATTGTTCCTAGTTTTTGCTCTTCATCGTAAACTATTAGACCAAGTCTGTTAAATTTTAATTTATCATTTAATAAGGCATGAGTACCAACTAAAACATCTGTATTACCATTATTGCATTTTTCAAAAATTTCTTTTTTATCTTTTAAAGATACTAATCTAGAAATTTCTGCAATGTTAATACCAAAAATAGATAATCTTTTTTTGAAATTAATATAATGCTGTCTTGATAAAATTGTAGTTGGAACTAAAACAACAGATTGTAAATTTGATTTTGCAGCTAGAAAAATAGCTCTTAAAATTACTTCTGTTTTTCCAAATGCAACATCTCCTACAATTAATCTATCAGATGGTATCATCTTAGAAAAATCATTAATTACATCTTGAATTGCATTTAATTGATCATCAGTTTCAACATATGGGAACGTGCTTACAAATTTATCGTATTCAGGAATATTTGTATTAATTTCATAAGATTGAGATTGCAGTCTCTTAGAAGCTATGGAAATAAGTTTTTTTGCAGCATCTTTAATTTTCTTTTTTGCATCTGCTTTCCTTTTTTGCCAATGTGAAGCACCAAGTTTATCTAAAATAATGTTTCCATCAGTATCATCACTATATTTTGATACATAACTTAAATTTTCAACTGGTAAAAAAAGTTTTTGATTTTCAAAAAATTCTAGCTCTAAACACTCATGAATTGAGTCATTTAATTCAATTTTTCTTATATTATTAAACTTACAAAGACCATACTCAGAATGTACCAGAATAGAATCAATTGATAACTTATTTAATTCTTCAAAAAAAATAGTTTGTTTACGTGATTTAGATATTTGCGTATTAAAAAAATAACCAAACAAGGATTTTTCATTAATAAAAATATATTTATTAAATTTAAATGACTCTTCAATATCCAGAATAGTTAAAAGGATACTATCTGAAAGTGAATGATTAAAGTTTGTTACATTATTTAAATTTAAATTTAAATTATTCAGTAATATTTTAGATACCCTTTCTAAACTTCCTTTACTGCGGCAACATATATAAATTATATTATCTTTAGAGCTAGTAACAAAAAATTGATTTATAAAATTAAAATCTATTTCTTTTTTAATAGATGATAAATTATGAATAATATTTACATCAATGTTAATATGATTATTTTTATCAAATGTATTAAAGTAATAATGCTCATTTTTATCTAAATATTTATTTAATTTTTCTTTTTTTAAGTAAAAATATTCAGGTGAAAGAAAAAAACTTTCTTTATTATTTTTTCTAGCTAAATAAAAATCATTTATATTTTCTAGTCGATTTTCAAATATATATTTAAATTCGTCATTTAATAATATTTTATAGTCTTCAACATAATC
>CABYRE010000011.1 GCA_902521325.1 uncultured Alphaproteobacteria bacterium | reverse complement strand
TATTGACATTTTGTTATCATTTAAAATAACAATTAAACCTTTTTTTTGTGCGCCAGCGTTGTTTAATCCTTCATATGCTAAACCTGCACTTAAGGCACCATCTCCAACAACGCATATAACTTTTGATTTGTCTTTATTTATATCTTTTGCAGCCTTAATCCCCAACCCAGCTGATACTGCTGTAGAACTATGAGCTGTGCCAAAGGGATCATATTCACTTTCTGACCTTCTTACAAAACCATAAACACCATCTTTCTTTCTAAGTGTATCTATATTTTTTTTCCTTCCTGTAATGATTTTATGAGGATAAGCTTGATGTCCTACATCCCAGATTAATTTATCATGTGGAGTGTTAAAGACATAGTGGATTGCCACAGTTAATTCTACAACACCTAATCCAGCACCTAGATGACCACCAGTTTTTGAAACAGTCTCAATTGTTTTAGCTCTTAATTCTTCTGAGATTTGCTTTAGATCTTTCTTTTTAAATTCTCTTAAGTCAGATGGAAAATTAATTTTATCTAAAAGTTCATAATCCATAATTTATTTTACTATTTTTGCCTAGATTTGATATTTTTATATCTGCAAAAAAACAAGAGTTTGTGGAAAGATTTTATTAAAGAATTTGAGATATTTAAGTTCTTTTTCTAAAATTATTAAAGATAAATTTTAAAGTTAAAATCTCTAGACTTTTTAGAATATAAAAACTAATTATATTATTCATGTTTTATGATGTAGATACAAAAAATATTGATAAACTTGCTCATCTTTCTATTAAAAGAGGAGTTGCACTTCAAAAAGGTCAAAACCTTTTAATAACAGCACCGTTAGAGTCATTACCGTTGGTTAGAAAAATAGCTGAACATGCTTACAAAGAAGGGGCCGGACTTGTAACCCCACTTTTCAATGATTCTGATATTACATTGTCTCGATTTAAGTATGGAAATGATGAATCTTTCAATATTGCAGCAAATTGGCTTTATAATGGGATGGGTGAAGCTTTTGATAATAATACAGCTAGAATGGCTATTGCTGGTGATGATCCCATGCTATTATCTGAAATTGATCCTGATAAAGTTTCTCGTGCAAATAAAGCTAATGCTATTGCATACAAACCAGCAAGAGAAAGAATCACTGAATTTAAAATTAATTGGAATATAATTTCGTGGCCAGGAAAAGCATGGGCAAAAAGAGTCTTCCCAGATCTTGATGATACTGAAGCAATTAAAAAATTAGGAGATGCAATATTTCATGCTTCAAGAGTTACCAACGATGATCCTGTAGCTGAATGGGATCAACATAATAAAAATTTAAGAGATAAAACAGATTGGTTAAATGCTAAAAATTTTCATTCTTTAAAATACTCTGGTCCTGGAACATCCTTAACTGTAGGTCTTGCTGATGACCATGAATGGATGGGTGGTGCTTCTGAAGCCCAAAATGGTATTATTTGTAATCCAAATATTCCTTCTGAAGAAGTATTCACAACTCCTCACGCTAGTCGTGTAAGTGGTGAAGTTTGTTCAACTAAACCTCTATCTTATCAAGGAACACTAATTGAAGATATTAAAGTTCGCTTTGAAGATGGTAAAATTGTTGATGCAAAATCTTCTAAAGGACAAGATGTTTTATTAAAAGTTCTTGATTCAGACGAAGGTTCAAGAAGACTTGGTGAAGTAGCTTTAGTTCCTAATAGTTCACCGATTTCACAATTAGGAATAACTTTTTATAACACTCTATTTGATGAAAATGCTGCTTCTCATATTGCTTTAGGACAGTGTTACTCAAAATGTTTCAAATCCAAAAAAGACTTATCGAAAGATGAAATTACTCAAAGAGGTGGTAATTCAAGTATGATACACATTGATTGGATGATTGGCTCAGGCAAAATTGATGTCGAAGGTGTTGATAAGGATGGCGTTGTAACGCCTATATTTAAACAAGGAGAATGGTGTAATTAATTCTACTATTGTTTTAAATAAGGTCCAAAGCTAAGATCTAAACCTACACCAACTCTTGCTAATGAATAAATAATAACTAAGAAAAAAATTACTATAATTAAGTTTCGTATAATCTTTTTTTCATCCATAAAATTACGCTGTTTGTATATTTGTATTAGATAATGGTTTTTCTCTAATTGGTAAATGGATTATTGCAGAAAATGCACCAACTCCTATACCAACCCACCATACAATATCATAACTTCCATAGATATCATAAAACAGACCACCTAACCACACACCTACAAAAGATCCTAGCTGATGAGAAAAAAATACAATGCCATATAATGTACCCATAAATTTTAATCCATAAATATGGCCTATAATTCCTGAAGTTAGAGGAACTGTTGCTAACCATAAAGCACCCATAACTATTGAAAATATTGCAATAGATGTTGGTGTAATAGGTAGTAATATAAATAAAACTGCCGCAACAGTCCTTCCAGTATAAATTAAAGATAAAAGATATTTTTTATAATGTCCCTTTCCTAACACTCCAGCAATCAAACAACCAATTATATTAAACAATCCTATAAGAGCCATAGATAATGCTCCTAAACCTTCTACAGAACTACAAACCAAACTTATTAAACTTCCTTCTATAATTGGACTACTAGTTTCAACAATAAATGCTGGAAAATGTGCAGTAATAAATGCTAACTGAAAGCCGCAAGAAAAAAAACCAAAGAACAACATTGAGTATGTTGGATCTTTTAATGCAACAAATACAGCATCAGTAATTTTTTCATTTTCATTATTAATATTTGTATTTGATAATTCTGTTTTTAAAATTGGAACAAGAATCAGTGTTATTAATAATATAATTGAAAAGATTTCAAACACTGAAGACCAAGGCAAAAAAGATAATAAAATAGAAGCAAGTGGTGGACCAACCACTTGTCCAGCTGATCCCGCAGCAGTTGTAATACCTAGTGCCAAAGATCTTTTTTCTGTAGATGTAGCTCTTCCAACTACTCCCAAAATTGGACCAAAACCACTACCAGCTATTCCAAATCCAATTAATAGGTTTAAGGTTTGATGCGCCTCTGGAGTTGTGGCAGTACTACTTATAAAAATTCCAATTGCATAAAGAATTAAGCCTAGTGAAATTGCTTTTCTATCACCATACTTTTCAGCAAAAGCACTAAATAAAGGAGTGCCTATACCCCAAGCTAAATTTTGAATAGCAATGGCAAGAGAGAACTCTGATCGGTTCCATAAAAAATCAGAAGCAATAGGAATTTGAAATAGGCCAAATGTTGAACGGATTGCAAAACTTATTAGAAGAATTAAGCTTCCACCAATCAGAATAGGAGTAAATACAGAATTAACTCTCTCATCTTTCATATTTTAATAGATAACAGGAAGAATTTTTATTACTAGAATTTTTATTATTATTAAATCGTATTATTTAATTCTGTCTTTTCGTTTTCTTCTTTTTCAGGAACAACATATGCAACAGCACAGTGATCTAAACAATAAGGCTTATCTTCAAATCTATCTTTTCCACAAAAACGAAAGTCAGCTTCATCAGGATGACCTTCAGGCCATTCACAACCTCTCTTTGGAGCTGCAGTGAATATATTTTTAACCACCGGTTGGAAAACAGCAGGCTCTGTAGAGACAATCTCTGGTTCTTTGGTGCTTTCAAAATTTAATTTTGGCATTACTGGAGATCTAGCTTTTTTTCGATCAGGCTTAACAGCTGTTCTTCTTATAGGTGATGGTCTTCTCTCAAGTCCAATTCTATGAGCTTTTCCAACCACTGCGTTTTTGGTGAAACCTAATAATTTTCCAATTTGAGCTGTTGGTAGACCTTGGTCCCATAAATCTCTAAGTTTTGCTACATTATTATCATCCCAAGGCATAATCAAACTCCATTACTACATTTAGTAGCTTAAAATAGGTTTAATATACTAAATATATGTATTAAAAAAGACAAAACTGGAAATTTTTAAAAAAAATCAATTATTTCCAGCATTTTTTTTATATACATGTGAATAGAAATGAAAGAATTAAGAGATCTAGACTGTAAAAATAAAAAAATAATTGTTCGAGTTGATTTAAACGTACCAGTTTTGGAAGGGACAATTTCAGATCATTCAAGAATTTATGCTATTTTACCAACACTAGAAAAATTAATTAAAAATAAAAATAAGATATTCTTAATTGCTCATTTAGGCCGACCTAAAGGTCAAGTTAATAAAATATATTCCATTGAGTTTTTATGTTCAGAATTAAAAAAATTTTTAAATTTAAACACAATTCATTTTTTAGCTAACTGTGAAAAAAAAATAATTGAGACAAAAATTGCTGAAATGGAGATGGGGGAAATTTGTCTATTAGAAAATATTCGTTTTAATGCTGAAGAAGAAAAAAATGATCTTAATTTTTCAAAATTATTAGCTTCTAGTTTTGAGATATATATTAATGACGCGTTTTCTGCATCTCATCGTAATCATGCATCTATAGTAGGTATTACTAAATACTTACCTTCATACGCTGGATTAAGTTTCTCAAAAGAAATTGAAAATTTAGATAAATTTTTAGAAAATTCAAATAAACCAAATTTAGCAATTATAGGTGGCTCAAAGGTTTCAACAAAAATAAAAGTTTTAGAAAATATAGTTGAAATTTTTGACTCTTTAGTGATTGGTGGTGCAATGGCTAATACCTTTTTGCTATCAAATAATTATAACGTTGGTTCTTCTCTGGTAGAAAATGATTTTATTGAACTATCAAAAAAGATACAAAAAAAAGCAGAATCAAAAAATTGCAAAATACTTTTACCAATTGATGCTGTTTGCTCAAAAACAATAGAAGATAAAGTAAATGTTAAGACTTATTCAATCAATAATATCCCAAATGACCAAATGATATTAGATGTTGGTGAACAAACAACAAAACTAATTTCAGATGAAATATTAAAATCTAAATCAATTTTATGGAATGGGCCTTTAGGCGCATTTGAGTATAGTCCATTTGATAAAAGTACAATTTCAGTTGCAAATATTATACAAAATTATTCAAGTAAATCTCAATTAGATGCTCTAGCAGGAGGAGGAGATACACTTGCAGCAATAAAAAAAGCTAAAGCCAATGATGCATTTAAATATTTATCTACAGCTGGGGGCGCATTCTTAGAGTGGCTTGAGGGAAATAAATCACCAGGATTTATAGCATTAAGAGAAAACAATATTTAACTTAATCTTCAATTTGATATTTTTTAATTAAAGGGAATTGTGTCATCGTAAAAATAAACGTAATTGGCAAGATACCAAAAACTTTAAAATTTACCCAAATATCAGTACTTTGTGTTCTCCAAACAATTTCATTTAAAACAGCAAGTGCAACAAAAAAAGCAATCCACCTTTGAGTTAATATTCTCCATCCATCTTCTTCTAGTTTAAGTGCAGCACCTAAAAGATACTTTAAAAGAGGTTTTTTAACAATCAATCCTCCATATAAAATTAATGCGAAGACCATATTTATTATTGTTGGTTTCATTTTAATAAAAATTTCATTGTCAAAATAAATTGTTAGACCTCCAAATATTAATACAATCGCAGCCCCAAGAGTTGGCATAATTGGTATTTTTTTCTCAAGTATATATGAAATGATTACTGAAATTACAGTTGCAATCATAAGAGGAAGTATTGCTTCTTGAAGACCACTTCTTGTATAAAAAATAAAGAATACTGCAAGCGGTCCTATATCAATTAATAATTTATAAACTGACTTCATTTTTGTTCTTCTAGATTTAAAATAGACCTAGCAAAGTTTTGAGAATTAAAGGTTACAAGGTCCTCAATACTTTCTCCAAGACCAACATAACTTATAGGGATTTCAAATTTATTTGCAATTGAAATTAATGCTCCGCCTTTAGCCGTTCCATCCAATTTAGTTATTATAAGACTTGATACATTAAGTTCATTTCCAAAGATTTCCACTTGCTTAATCATATTCGAACCATTCGTTCCATCTAAAACTAACACAGTTTCAATATTAAAAGAGGAATTAACTTTTGAGATAACATTCTTCAATTTAATTAGCTGATTAATGAGGTTAGTATTATTTGATAATCTTCCAGCAGTATCTATAAGTAAAAAATCATAATTTTCTTTTCCAAATTCTTCAGTTGCCTGATACGCTACGCTTGCAGGATCTTGATTACTTTTTCCAGCGATAAAACCATTATTATTTTTTTTCGCCCAATTTTCCAACTGCTCAACAGCTGCTGCCCTAAATGTATCACAAGCCGCAATCAGAATTTTTTTATTTGATAAAATTTTATTTGCAATTTTACCAATAGTGGTTGTCTTTCCACTTCCGTTTACTCCAACAAATATTAATATTTTTTTTTCATCATTTTTTTCATTTATCAGAACATGTTCTCTTGGAAGTAATATATTTTCTATATTTTGAGCTAAGATTTCTAATACATTTTTTATTCCATCATCATTTGAAATTTTTATTTTTTTTATAGAATCTATTAACTGATTTACAACATCCAAACTAATATCAGATGAAATAAGAACATATTCTAATTCTTCTAAAGTTAAATCGTCTATTTTTTTGTTTTTTAAAATCTCTAAAATATTAAAAGAAAGTATATTTGAAGTTTTACTCAACTTATCTTTGAATATTGAGAACAAACTCATGCTATTCTTGCTAATAACGTATCATTTTCTACGCCTGTGTATATACAGGAAATTATATTCCCCTCTTTAAACTCTTCTTCAAGTTTTACTTTTAAAAAATGCTGATCTTTTCCAAGTGAAAAATTTTCTTTTCTACTTTCAATTAAAATTTGTTCCTTCTTTCCAATATTTTTTTTTAAATGTTGTTTTAATTTTTCCATACCTTTTTCTCTAAGTCTTCTTGCTCTATCTTTGATAATATTTTTTTGAACTTGAGGCATTCTAGATGCAGGAGTGTTTTCTCTTGGTGAATATGGAAAAATATGAAGATGAGTTAAATTACACTCATCAACTAACTTAATTGAATCTTGAAACATTGTTTCTGTCTCTGTTGGAAAACCAGCAATTATATCAGCACCAAATGTTGCATCTTTCCTAATGGATAAAACTTTTTTACAAAAATTAATTGCCATTTCCCTTGAATGTCTTCTTTTCATTCTTTTCAAAATTAAATTGTTTCCAGCCTGCAAACTTATATGAAAATGAGGCATCAATCTTTTGTCCCTTAAAACATCCCAAAAATTTTCGTCTATTTCAGCGCAGTCAATTGAAGACAAACGCAGTTGTTTTAATTCAGGTACTAATTTTAGAATTCTTTTAATTAAGTTAGAAAAAGTAGGTTTTGCAGGAAGATCTTTTCCATAATCAGTTATATCTACTCCTGTTAAGACCACTTCATTATATCCATTGCTAACAATTTTTTTTATTTTATTTACTATTTCTCCAGCAGGTACACTTCTATTATTGCCTCTGCCAAATGGAATGACACAAAAAGTACAGCGATGGTTACAGCCTTGTTGTATTTCAATATAAGCTCTTGATTTTCCTTCAAATTTTTCAATTGAATTAGGTACAGTTTTACTTTCTTCTAATATATTTCCTACTTTAAGATTTTTAGACTGATCGATATTTTTCCATGTTAAAGTTTCTAATTTTTCTGTGTTCCCAATTACTGAGTCTACTTCTTTTAAATCTTTATATTTTAATGGATTGATTTGAGCCGCACATCCTGTAACTACTATTTTATTATTAGGAAAATTTTTTTTTGCCTTTCTAATTTCATAAGAAACTTTTTTCTCAGCTTCTTCAGTTACTGCACATGAGTTTATGACTGTAACATTATTTAAATTATTTGTTTTAAGATGGTTTTTAATAATTTCACCTTCATAAATATTCAATCTACAACCTAGATTAACTACGTAGTTTTTATTTTTCATAAATTATATTTCTAAACTACCCTGATAACTTATTTCTGCAGGTCCTGTCATGATAGATTCATTATTAACTATATTTATGTACAGTGATCCTTTTTCAAGCTTCACTTCAGCGTTATTTTCAATCAATCCTTTTTTCCACGCCGCATATACAGCCGCACAGGCACCACTACCACAAGCTAACGTGACTCCAACTCCACGTTCCCAAACTCTCATTTCAATTAAATTTGAATTAATAACTTCAACTATTTCAACATTAGTTTTTTTTGGAAAGAGCTCATGATTTTCTATTCTAGGACCTATACTTTCAAGATCTGTTTCTTTGATCGATTTCCCAAAAAAAACTACATGTGGATTACCTACATTAACAGCAACTCCATTACTATATCCATCAATTGAAATTGGTATATTCATTGTATCGACTTCTTTACTTAAAGGAATTTTATCCCAAGTATTTTTTATTGAACCCATGTTGACACTTATATCGTTATCTATTTTTTTTGATTCTAATATGCCTGCATCAGATCGAATTTTTAAAATTTCTTTGTTTGAATCTTCATCAAATAATATTTTTGCCACGCAGCGTGTTCCATTACCACAAGCTTCGGCTCTATCACCACCAGGATTAAAAATTTCAATTTCAGCATCAGCACTTTGATTACTTGTATTATTAATTGTGATTAATTGATCACACCCTGCTCCAGTTCTTCTATCACTGAGTCTTTTAATAATATCTTCAGTAATTGCGATATTGTTAGACCTTTTATCTATGATAACAAAATCGTTCCCAAGTCCATGCATCTTTATAAAGTCTACTTTTTGCATATTTGTTTTATAACCTAATTTATCGATAAATCTCAGTAAATATGGGAAATTTAAGAATACTTGACTTTCAATTATTCAGCTAATAGAGGTTCATAAACAAATCCTATATTTGTAAACGAATTGAGCTTGTTACAATTGTGATAGGTACTCTAGCCCACGAGTTTCGTGCCCTGGAGTTAAAAGGCTATTGGAGATTTATGTTTGATACACTGAACACAAAATTTGAAAAAATTGTTCAAAGTATTCGGGGTAAGGCTGTTATATCAGAAACAGATCTTGAAGTTACATTACGTGAAATTAGAATTGCTCTGTTAGAGGCAGATGTTTCCTTAGTTGTAGTAAAAGAATTTATAAATTCCATCAAGTCAAACATTTTAGGAAAAGAAATTCTCAAATCTGTTAAGCCAGATCAAATGATCATAAAGCTTGTGCAAGATGAGCTTGTAAAAATTCTTGGATCAGAAAATAAATCTCTAAATTTATCATCTTCTCAATTAACTAAAATATTGTTTTGTGGATTACAGGGATCTGGGAAAACAACATCAATTGCCAAACTTTCCTATTTGTTAAAGAAGTCTTCAAAGAAAAAAATTTTACTAGCATCAGCAGACATTTATCGACCAGCAGCACAAGAACAATTAAAAGTATTAGCTGAAGATATCGGCTTAGATTTCTTTAATCACAATCTATCATCAGCCAGTAAGATTGTTGATGATTCCATAGACTATGCTCAAAAAAATTTATTTGATATTCTTATTTTAGATACTGCTGGACGACAAGTTGTAGATAAAAAGTTAATGAGTGAATTAATAGAAATTGAAAATAAGTTTAAACCTGATGAAACATTATTAGTAGCAGATGCTCTAACAGGACAAGATGCTGCAAATGTAGCTAAAAGTTTTAGTGATGCAATAAATATTACTGGATCAATTTTAACTCGAATAGATGGTGATAGCAGAGGTGGTGCAGCACTATCAATTAAATCGATAACAAACTCTCCTATAAAATTTATAGGACTAGGTGAAAAAGTAGAAAATTTTGAACCTTTCCATCCTGAAAGAATTGCACAAAGAATTTTAGGTATGGGAGATATTGTATCTCTTGTCGAAAAGGCTGCTGAAAATATTGATAAAGAAGAAATGGAAGATATGGCAAAAAAGATCGCTAGAGGAAACTTTGATCTTGAAGATTTTGTCAATCAATTAAAGCAAATGGGTAAAATGGGTGGAGTTTCCGGTTTACTTTCTATGATGCCAGGTGTTTCAAAGGCACAGAAGTTAATGGCAGAAAATAAAATTTCTAATTCAATGATTGATAAACAAATAGCTATAATCAGTTCAATGACAAAAAAAGAAAGGGCTGATCCAGACATTATAAAGGCTTCACGTAAAATTAGAATTTCAAAAGGATCTGGAACAAAAGTTCAAGACGTTAACAGGTTATTAAAACAGTTTCTCCAATCACAAAAAATGATGAAGAGAATGAAATCAATGGGCAAAGGAGGAATTCCAAGTGATTTAATGCAAAAATTACAAGGAAATCTTCCTCCAAATATAAATTAGAAAGGAAATAAAATGCCAGTAAGAATAAGACTATCAAGAGGTGGTGCAAAGAAAAGACCATTTTATAGAATAGTAGTTGCTGATTCTAGAAGAGCTAGAGATGGAAAATTTATAGATCAAATTGGAACTTATAACCCAATGCTTCCAAAGGATAGCGCTGATAGAGTTAAAATGGATTTAGACAAAGCTAAGGAATGGATAGCAAAAGGAGCAAAACCATCAGATAGAATTTCTATTTTTCTTAGCAATCTTGGTATGATGGAAAAACCAGTTATTACTGAAAAAACAAAAAAACATCTACCTAAGAAAAAAGCACAGGAACGTTTAGCTGCTGCTAAAGAAAAAGAAGAAGATGCGAAAGCTACAGCAGAAGAACCAAAAGCAGAAGAAGCAGAAGCTAAGCCAGCTGAAGATGCACAACCTGCTGAAGAACCAAAAGCAGAAGAAGCAGAAGCTAAGCCAGCTGAAGATGCACAACCTGCTGAAGAACCAAAAGCAGAAGAAGCAGAAGCTAAGCCAGCTGAAGATGCACAACCTGCTGAAGAACCAAAAGCAGAAGAAGCAGAAGCTAAGCCAGCTGAAGATGCACAACCTGCTGAAGAACCAAAAGCAGAAGAAGCAGAAGCTAAGCCAGATGAAGATGCACAACCTGCTGAAGAACCAAAAGCAGAAGAAGCAGAAGCTAAGCCAGCTGAAGATGCACAACCTGCTGAAGAACCAAAAGCAGAAGAAGCAGAAGCTAAAAAAGAATAAAATTAATTTTTGCTTTGAGTAATAAAAATATTATTCTTGTTGGTCAGTTTGGTTCTCCTTTAGGATTAAAAGGAGAAATAAAAGTTAATATGATGACTACCTCGTTTGAAGTTTTTAAAAATCTAAAAAACTATTATAATTTTGATGCTTCAGTTGCTTGGAATTTTGATAAAATTTTATTCAAAAATAATAAGTGTGTTGTTCAAGTTGAAAAATACTTTTCTAGAGAAGATGTTTTAGAGCTTAAAGGTCAAAAAATTTTTTCAAATAAGAAATTCTTTCCAAAAACAAAAGATAATGAGTTTTACATAAATGACCTAATCGAATGCATGATTTTCTTGAGAGACAATACCATTATTGGAAAAGTTTTAAGTGTTCAAAATTTTGGGGCAGGTGACTTATTAGAAGTAAAATACAATACCAAACTTACTCTTATACCTTTTGATAAAACAAATATTTTATCAGTTAATATCAATAAAAAAGAAATTATAGCTGATCCTATACATGGTATTCTTGATTAAAATGAGAGTAGTAATTTTAACCTGCTATCCTGAAATGTTTCCTGGCTCACTAGGATATTCTGTAATCGGAAATGCATTAAACAATAAAAAATTTTCTCTCGAGATAGTCAATCTACATAATTTTGGAATTGATAAAAGAGGAAGTGTTGATGATGAGCCTTTTGGGGGAGGCCCTGGAATGGTTATTCGTCCAGATGTGATAGAAAAAGCATTAAATTCAATCACGTTCAAAACCGATAATTACTGCAAAATTTTTCTTACACCATCAGGTCAGAAATTATCTCAAGCCAAACTTAATAATCTATCAAATCATGATGAAATGCTTATTTTATGCGGTAGATTTGAAGGGGTTGACCAAAGAGCCATAGAAATTCTTGGTTTTCAGGAAATAAGTATCGGTGATTACGTCCTTTCTGGAGGCGAGATTGCTGCTCAGGTGTTAGTTGAAGGTTGTATTCGTCTCATTCCTGGAGTATTAGGGCAGCCACAAAGTTTATTAGAAGAATCTTTTTCTAATAATCTACTTGAATATCCTCATTATACCAGACCACAAACCTGGGAAGATATTCAGGGGAATAAACATGAAGTTCCAGATGTCTTAACATCAGGTCATCATGAAAAAATTGATAAATGGAGAAAAGAAAAATCGGTTGAAAAAACTAAAAAATTAAGACCAGATCTTTTTAAAAAGGAAATATAAAATGAGTAATTTATTAGAGACATTTGAAAAACAACAAATTGAAAAGTTAACTTCAAAAAAAAGAGTTCCTGCTTTTCGTCCAGGTGATACTCTAAAAGTTACTGTAAGAATTACAGAGGGAAGTAAGTCGAGACTTCAAGCATTTGAAGGTATTTGTATTGCAAGAAAAAATAATTCAGTAAACTCTAACTTTACTGTGAGAAAAATATCTCATGGAGAGGGCGTTGAAAGAGTATTCCCTTTATTCAGTCCATTAGTAGAAAAAATTGAAGTTGTTAGAAAAGGTGATGTAAGAAGAGCCAAGCTATATTATCTAAGAGAATTATCTGGAAAGAAAGCAAGAATCGCAGATAAAGATAGGGGCGATGAAGCTGATCAATATGAATATATAGAGGAGGCTCCTCCGGTAGAAGAAACAAAAACTGCAGATACAGATACAAATGCTGCAGAGGAACCAAAAGCTGAAGAGGTAGAAGCAAAACAAGCGGAGACGAAAGTAGAAGAAGCAGAAGCCAAACCAGCAGAAGAATCTAAAGCAGAAGCTGCAGATGAATCTAGTAAAGAAGAGGAAAAAGCAGCCGAAAATAAATCGGATGACAATAAATAATCCTAAAACTCTTTTTGATAAAATTTGGGAACATCATCTTGTCGATAGACAAGAAGATGGAACCTGTCTTATATACATCGATAGACATCTCGTTCATGAAGTTACAAGCCCTCAAGCATTTGAAGGTTTGAGAAATAATAATCGTAAAGTTAGAAGGCCTCAAAGTACTTTTGCTGTAGCTGATCATAATGTCCCAACTTCAGATAGATCTAAAGGTATAGAAAATAAAGAAAGTAGAATTCAGGTTGAAACACTAGAAAAAAATTGTAAAGATTTTGATGTTACTCTCTTCCCATTATTAGATAGAAGACAAGGTATAGTGCATATAGTTGGGCCAGAACAAGGTATTACTCAGCCTGGCATGACAATAGTTTGTGGTGACAGTCATACAGCAACACATGGAGCATTTGGTGCATTAGCCTTTGGCATTGGTACTAGTGAAGTTGAACATGTATTAGCTACTCAGACCTTAATTCAAAAACCTGCCAAAAATATGAAAATTTCTGTTGAAGGTAACTTGAATTTGGGTGTTACAGCAAAAGATATCATTCTTCATATAATAGGCAAGATAGGAACTGCTGGTGGAACTGGTTATGTTATCGAATATGCTGGTAGTGCTATTTCTTCTCTTTCTATGGAAGGAAGAATGACAATCTGCAATATGAGTATTGAAGCAGGTGCTAGAGCTGGTTTAATCGCTCCTGACGAAAAAACTTTTGAATATATTAAAGGTAGACCGTACGCTCCATCAGGAGATAATTGGGATAAAGCAGTAGAATTTTGGAAATCTCTTCCATCTGATGAGGGAGCAAAATATGATGAAGAAATTTTAATAAATGCTGAAGATATTTCACCACAAATTACTTGGGGCACAAGCCCACAAGACGTTGTTGCTATAAATGGAATAGTACCAAATCCTCAAGAAGAGAGTAATCCAAATAGAAAGAAGGCTATGGAACGTTCTCTTGAATATATGGGTCTAGAACCCAAACAAGAAATACAAAAAATTAAAATTGATAAAGTGTTTATTGGCTCTTGCACTAACGGAAGAATTGAGGATTTAAGAGAAGTTGCTAAAGTTGTAGAAGGCAAAAAAGTTTCTGTAGATTCAATGATCGTTCCTGGTTCAGGTCTAGTTAAAAAACAAGCTGAAGAAGAAGGTTTAGATAAAATTTTTATTGAAGCAGGATTCGATTGGAGAGAACCTGGCTGCTCTATGTGTTTAGCTATGAATCCAGACCAACTAAAACCGCAAGAAAGATGTGCATCAACATCAAATAGAAATTTTGAAGGTAGACAAGGTAGAGAAGGTAGAACACATCTTGTTAGCCCTGCAATAGCTGCAGCTTCTGCAATCAAAGGTTCTTTTGCAACAGTAGAGGATTTATAAATGGAATCGTTTAAAACAATAATTGGTATTCCTGCGCCACTACCAATGATTAATGTCGATACCGATATGATTATTCCAAAACAATTTTTGAAAACAATAAAGAGATCTGGTTTAGGAAAAAACTTATTTCATGAATTAAGATACGATATTCAAGGTAATATCAAGAATGATTTTGTTCTTAACTGGGATCCTTATAAAACTTCAAATATTTTAATTGCTGGAGCAAATTTTGGTTGTGGATCAAGTAGAGAGCATGCACCATGGTCACTTTTAGATTTTGGTTTTAAGTCAATAATTGCACCAAGCTTCGCAGATATTTTCTACAATAATTGTTTTAAAAATGGAATTCTACCAATTAAGCTACATCAACAAAATGTAGATATATTAATGAACGAAGCAGAAAATAAAAATGATGTTTCAGTTGATTTAGAAAATCAAAAAATCACTTATCAAAATGATAAAACAATAGAATTTGAAATTGATGCATTTCGAAAAAAATGTTTGCTAGAAGGTTTGGATGATATTGGTTTGACACTCCAAAAAAATAAAAAAATTGATGTTCACGAAGAAAAAATACACAGTATCCAACCTTGGATAGTGTAGTCAAAAATGAGTAATAAAAAAATTTTAATTTTACCTGGTGATGGAATTGGCAATGAAGTTATGGCTGAGGTATTAAAAATAATTGATTGGATGGAAAAAACTAAATCTTTATCTTTTGATATTTCTGAAAGATTAGTTGGGGGTACAGCTTACGATAAAGAAGGTAATTCTATAAGTGATGAAACAATGGAAGTAGCTATGGATTGTGATGCAGTATTATTTGGTGCGGTAGGAGGCGCTAAATGGGATAATGTAGAAAGAGATAAAAGACCTGAAGCAGCCTTATTAAGATTAAGAAAAGACCTAGATCTCTTTGCTAATCTAAGACCAGCTGTTGTTTTAGATGCTCTTTCAGATTCATCATCTTTAAAATCTGATCTTGTTAAAGGATTAGATATTTTGATAATAAGAGAATTAACAAGCGGTGTATATTTTGGACAGCCAAGAGGTATATCAAAAATTAATGAGACTGAAAGTAAGGCAGTTGATACTCAACTGTATACCACATCAGAAGTTAATAGAGTTTCACGAGTGGCATTTGATTTAGCAAAGTTGCGTAATAATAAAGTTACATCAGTAGAAAAATCAAATGTAATGGAAACAGGTTTATTTTGGAAACAGACTGTAACAGATTTACATAAAAATGAATATTCTGATGTTAATTTAGAACACATGCTTGCAGATAATTGTGCAATGCAATTAGTTCGTTATCCAAAACAATTTGATGTCATACTTACAGATAACTTATTTGGTGATCTTTTAAGTGATACTGCAGCTATGCTAACAGGATCTTTAGGAATGCTCCCTTCAGCAGCTCTTGGACCAGTTAAAGAAAATGGAACTAGAGCAGCAATGTATGAGCCAGTTCATGGTAGTGCACCAGACATAGCGGGTCAATCTAAAGCAAATCCTTTAGCAATGATCATGAGCTTTGCTATGATGTTGAAATATAGTTTTGATATGCAAGAAGATAGTCAAATGATTGAGAAAGCTGTACAGAATGTATTACTAAAAGGTTTAAGAACAGCTGATATAAAAGATGGAGCAGAAAAAATTATCTCTACTCAAGAAATGGGCAATGCTGTTATTGAAGAATTAAAAATTCTATCTGGAAATTAAATGACTCAAAAATATAATATAGCAGTAGCAGGAGCAACAGGTGCGGTAGGAACAGAAATAATTCAAATATTAGAGCAAAGGGATTTTCCAATAGACAATTTATATTTACTCGCATCTTCAAAATCAAAGGGAAAAAAACTAGAGTTTAAGGATGAAGAAATTGTTGTAGAAGAATTATCAGAATTTGATTTTTCAAAAGCTCACATCGGTTTATTTTCACCTGGAGGTAAAATTTCTGCGGAATATGCACCAAAAGCAGCTAAAGCAGGATGTATTGTTATAGACAATACCTCTCATTTTCGAATGCAACAAAATATTCCTTTAATCGTGCCTGAAGTAAACGCTAATGCTCTTGATGAATTTTTTGATGATGAAAATAGAACTAATATTATTTCAAATCCTAACTGTTCAACAATACAAATGGTTGTTGCATTAAAACCACTTCATGAAAAAGCAATTATAAACAGAGTTGTTGTATCAACATACCAAGCTGTATCTGGAGCAGGTAAAACAGGTATGGATGAATTATTTAATCAGACTCAAAATGTTTATGCGAACCAAGAATTAAAAAAAGAAAAGTTTACAAAACAAATTGCTTTTAATGCTATTCCCCATATTGGAGCTTTTTTAGAAAATGGTAATACAGAAGAAGAGCAAAAAATGATTGATGAAACAAAAAAAATTTTAGACGCGGGAATTAATGTTTCAGCAACTTGTGTTAGAACAGCTGTATTTATTGGTCATTCAGAAGCTGTAAATATAGAATTTGACTCGCCATTAGATGAAAAAGAAGCTAACGAAATATTATCTAATTTTGAAGGTATTTCAGTAATAGATCATCGAAAAGATGAAGGCTATGTGACTCCTGTTGAAATTGCGGGCGAGGATAAAGTTTATATTAGTAGAATTAGAAATGATCAATCAATAGAAAATGGTTTAAATCTATGGGTAGTTTCAGACAATTTGCGTAAAGGCGCAGCACTGAATGCTGTTCAAATTGCTGAATTAATAGTTTCAAAATATTCAGAAAAAATAATTATTTAGATGGCAGTCTCGCAGGGACTCGAACCCCAAATTCATGTTCCGAAGACATGTGTGATATCCATTTCACCACGAGACCTTTTATTAATTAAACACTGTATAGTATAAGCAGAGTTTATAAAATATTATGTCATTTTATTTATCTAAAATTCTTTGGTTAATCATAAATCCTTTTAATATTTTTATTTTCATTACTATCTTTACAATATTTTTACACTTTATTAGTTTTAGAAAATTAAGCTTAATTATTTTTTTAATTAATTTTATATTTATCACTTTTATTTCTTTTTTTCCCATTGGAAGTTATCTAACATATAATATTGAAAAAGAATTTCACTCAAATATAAAGATCCCAGAACGAGTGGATGGAATTCTTATTTTAGGAGGAGCAACAAATCCATTACTATTTAAAGAATATGATCAAATAAGTTTAAATGACTCTGCAGAAAGACTAGTTGAATCGGTATTGATAATTAGAAAATTTGAAAAAGCCAAAGTGATTTTTAGTGGCGGATCAGGAAGCATAAATAGATCTGATCTTGGTCATTCACAAGTTGCTAAATTATTTTATAAAAATATAGGGGTCGATATAAATAAAATTTTTTTTGAAGATAAATCAAGAAATACTTATGAAAATATTATTTATTCAAAAAATATTGCAAAACCAAAAAAAAATGAAACTTGGTTATTAATCACATCTGCCTTCCATATGAGAAGAGCTTTACTTATAGCAGAAAAAAATAATTGGAAATTAGTTCCCTATGCAGTAGATTTTAAAAATACCAAAGAATTTAAACTAACTCCTAACATTAATTTATTATCAAATCTTAATTCATTTCAAAGTGGATTACATGAATGGTTAGGTTTAGTTGCTTATTATTTAATGGGTAGAACTGACAAATTTTTATAAATTTTACTGAAATCTATAACTAAAAAAAATTCATATGTTCTATTAAGATATAGAACTATAAATTTTCTATCTATTCAACTTTAACTATTTTGTTGATATAAATCACCATGGTATCAAAATTCAAACCAAATAAATATAGGCCCTTAAAATTAAATGATTTAAAAAAATTTATTATTTCAAAAAAAAACTTAAAAAAAATTTTTAAGAATACTTCAAACTTAAACGTCAAAGAAGTAGGTGATGGAAATTTGAATTTAGTTTTTTTTATTGAGAATAAATATAATTCAATTTGCTTAAAACAACCTCTACCTTATTTGAGGGTTTTAAAAGATTGGCCTCTCACTCTAAAACGTTCATATTATGAGTATGAATATTTTAATACTCACAAAAAATATGTAAAAAGTCATTTTCCAAAAATTTACGATTATGACGAGGTTTTACGTTCTATAACTATGGAAAAATTATCTCCACATATAATTATGAGACATGGATTAATAAAGGGAATTAGATACAATAGTTTTGCAGAATCAATTTCAACGTATTTAGCAAAAACGTTGTTTTACACATCTGACCTTTATTTAAAGGCAGTATCTAAAAAAAATCTTATTTCAAAATTCATTTCAAATACTGAGCTTTGTAAAATTACAGAGGACTTGATATTTACTGATCCATATGCAGTAAACAAGAACAACAGATGGACTAAGCCTTACTTAAATAAAATGAAGAATAAGATAGAAAAAGATGAAAAACTTAAAATTGCTATAAGTCGTCTGAAATTGAAATTTATGAAAAATACTGATGCTCTTTTACATGGAGATCTTCATACAGGTTCAATTATGGTAACAAAAAAAGATACAAAGATAATTGATCCAGAATTTGCTTTTTATGGCCCAATGGGATTTGATATTGGCGCGCTAATTGCAAATCTTTTAATGAGTTATTATTCTCAAACTGGTCACGAAAGAAAAATTGGAGAAAGAAAAAAATATAAGAAATGGTTACTTGAAACAATTAAAACTATTTGGGATAAGTTTGAGAAGAAATTTTTAAAATTGTGGGAAACTGAAAATCATGGAGATGCATACCCAAAAGTACTTTTTAAAAAAAATAGCAAAAAAATGATTTTAGAAAAAAAAATTTATATGCAAAATCTTTTTGAGGAAACTATCTCGTATGCGGGTGCTAAAATAATTCGAAGGATCTATGGTTTTGCCCACAACATAGATTTTGAATGGATAGAAAACACAAAAGTTAGAGCAAATTGTGAATATAAAGCATCTAGTCTTGCTATCGAAATGTTGAAGAACACAAATTCTTTTAAATCTATTAATGATTTATTAAAAGCAGTAAAGATAAAAGAAAATATGAAAGCAAAATTATAATTAGCTATTAAATTTTTCTAACTTCTCTACAAAATCTTTCAAAATTGCATCTCGGTTTAACATTGATACAATTTTAATCGGATGTCTTCTTTGATCAACACTCCAAGTCATGTTATCAGATAGTATAGGAGAGGGGATTAGATTTGTTGGAGTCCATTTTTCATCTAGAACCCAAGCTACTGCTGCCATATCCCATAGTTCTTTTGACCAACATTTATGATCATTGCTATACTCTTTAAATCTCATTGCTAAAAACTTTCCTATTTCACCATGAGGCTCAATATACTTTTCAACTTCAGGTACAGTAGAGGTTAGATGTGTAGTAACGCCTGCACAAGGAACCATTACAAGAGGTACGCCACAATCAAATAAAACTTGAGTGCCACCTACATCTTGTTTTAAATTATAGTCATAGGAATGAGGCCAATACAAAGCATTACCACCAAGCCAAACAACAACAATTTTGTCTTTTATCTCCGGGGCTTTTAATAAGGCTGACGATACATTACTAATTGCTCCTATAGCAATTACATAGAGTGGATCTTCTTTACTACCTCCATTAGCTTTATTTATTAGGTCATCAACAGCGGGTGCATCTATGGATTCTTTTTTAGCACCAATGTACTCTGTTACACCTTTATGGACTAATCCTTCCGGTGATATATTAATTCTTTCAAGGCATCTTAGTATTTCATCATAGCTTAATTCCATACCTTTACCTGGATGATCTGATCTATCATTCATTGAGAAAGGAGCTGGATATATAGCTTCAACTTTAATTCTATCCGATGAAAGCATCATTTGTACAAGTGCAAACTGATCGTCTATTTCATTATAAGTGTCTGTATCTAAAACAGCTCTTACTTTGCCTTTTCTTGGCTTAAGTAAGTTCAAGATATTAGTATCATCTCTTTCATAGTAGAATGATTTTTCAAAATGTCCCATTTGTAATTAGTATCAGTAATTACTAATTATTAATATTGATATTTTCCTTAGAATTATAAAATATTCTTAATATATTCCTTTTTTTCTTCTAAAATTCCTACTTTTATGATGTTATCAATTAAAAATTATCTGGGAGGATAAAATGAAAAAAATATTAGCAAGCCTATGCACTATATTTTTATTTAGTAACATAGTTACTAGTGCAAAAGCTGAAATTAACTTTCTTATTGGAACGTGGGCGGAGGAACCTCTTACACCTTTTGTTGAAGCGTTTGAAAAAGAAACAGGCATTGAAGTAAATATCCAAACATTTCCATTTAGAGATTTACTTGCAACTATTGAAGTAAGAGGAAATGCACAAGCTGATGATGTTGATGTAATATTTGTTGATGCACCATTAGTTCCATCTTATGCAGTAAGAGGTATGATCGGTCCAATGGATGAATATTTTGCAGACACTAGTGTTAATGCAATATTTGCTCCTGCTGGTATTGCTGCAGCTTCATGGAATGGAGAAATGTATGCTCCTCCTCTAAACAACTCTGGTCAGCTAACATATTATAATAAAGATTTACTTGCTAAAGCAGGTTGTGCTGAGCCTTCAATGATTGAAGCAGAAAGAGTAACTTGGGAAGAAATTGTTGATTGTGCAAAAAAAATAACTGATGAAGCAAATGGCGTTCATGGTTTTATTTTTGATCAAATAAGTAGATACTATCAGTTACAAGCACTACCTGAATCAGCTGGTGGTGGATCCGGAGTTTGTGAGGGCGGACTATCTGTTAAGGGCTGTCTAACTAATGATGGATGGATGAAAGCTGGTCAGTTTTATTATGACATCCACAACACATCTAATATTTCTCCAAAAGGAGTAGGACCTGATCAAACTCATGAGTTATTTGGTTTAGGTAAAATTGGAATATTTGTTGGTGGATCATGGAATAATGGAAGATGGGCAGATACAGATCTTAATTATGGCGTAGCTCTTCACCCTTATTTTGAAGGTGGAAAAGTTGTTACTGGTTGTAATAGTTGGCACATAGGTGTTTGGAATCATTCAAAACAAAAAGATGATGCTGCTAAACTTGTTAGATATTTAACTGCAAGCCCAGATGTAGCAATCCATTATGTTGAAGAACACAACTCTTTACCAGCACACAACTCTGCAATACTTCATGTTGCCGAAGATCCAAAATTTAACAATTTCCCTGGAATTGTTATGAATCTTGCAACGTATGAGTCAGCAAACCATTGTGCTACTAGAGGAAGAACACCCGGTTTCTTAGAATTTGAAGAAATAGTTAATACTAGTTTTGAAGATATTAGAAATGGTGGTGATCCGGCTTCTGTTTTAGCAGATGCTGAATCTAGAATTGAATCTTCTATGAGACGTTATAAGTAATGTATATTTCTATCACGCGGTTTTTACCGCGTGATAACTTCTATCTTAAAGTATGAATTTTTTTAAAAGACAATGGATGGTTCCATACCTGTTTTTAGCACCAGCTCTTATTGGAACTATTGCTTTTAAACTTTACCCTATTTTTATTGGCTTCTGGGAAAGCCTTATCTACACAAGCTTTAGTGGTGGTGCTGAAAAAAGAATTTTTGTTTGGTTTGAAAATTATCAATACTTATTTGATGATAAAATTTTTTGGAAATCTCTCGAGATAACTGCTTTTTTAACAATTATTATAAACCCTCTTCAAATAGCTATGTCATTGGGATTGGCATTATTATTGATGAGGAAGTCAAAATTTATTAGAATTATTAGATCACTTTATCTATTACCAATTGGGATTGCACTTCCTATTGCCACAATTATCTGGGGTCTAATGTTAGATCCAAACCAAGGATTAATTAATGGTTTAATTGGAGTTTTTGGAATTCCGCCACAACCTTTTTTGGTTAGTGAAAACCAAGCCCTATGGTGTATAATTGCAATTGCTACATGGAAAGGTGTAGCTTTCTGGATGTTGTTTTTACTGGCAGGACTTGAGGATATTCCTAAACAATACTATGAGGCAGCAGAGATTGATGGCGCAACACCTTTCCAAAAATTTAGATATGTTACGATACCTCAATTAAAAAGAACAATACTTTTTGTCTTCGTTGCAGATACGGCAGCAAACTTTGTTTTAATGGTTCCAATGATTATTTTAACTAAAGGTGGTCCATTACAATCAACTAATGTTTTAATTTATGAAGGTTACAGAAGTGGATTTTATTATCAAGATTGGGGAAGATCTCTTTCAATCATAACTATTCTAACTGTTATAACTCTTATAGTTATAGGTCTTCAGCTATTATTTTTAAGTGAAAAAAACGAAGGAATAAAAGTTAAATGATAATGCATTTTAAAAGACAATGGTCTGTTTATTTATGGTATTTAGTCATCTTTATTGGATTAATTATAACAATTCTTCCTTTTTGGTGGGGAGTTGCCGCTTCATTTAAAAGTAACACTGAAATTTTTAGAGATCTTGCCCCAATAAACTATAAAGCATTCCTTCCGGGATTTTCATTAGATTCATATTTTGCAATTTTTGAAAATGATTTTGGTCGATCGATGTTAAACACTTTTTTTGTTTCTATAACCTCTGTTGCTGGTGGTTTATTAATTAACTCCATGGCCGGGTTTGCATTCGCACAATTTAGATTTAAAGGTGATAATATAATTTTTGGCTTTGTTCTTCTATCTTTTGCAGTACCAGCGGATGCAATTGCAATTCCTTTGTTTAAAATGATGAGGCAAATAGGATGGTTTGATACTTTTTATGCATTAATAATTCCTATGCTAGCAAATGGATTAATTATTTTTTTATATCGACAATTTTTTTTGGGTATTCCAAAAGAGCTTATTGAGGCGGCAAGAGTTGATGGATTAAGTTGGTTTGGTGTATTTTGGAGAATTTGTCTTCCTCTTTCAGTGCCGGTCACTCTTGGTGCTGGATTACTTCTATTTGTCTTTCAATGGGAATCTTACCTTTGGCCCTTAATAGCAGCGCCTTCACCTGAGCTTCATCTTATTCAAGTTACACTTGGAAGATTTTCAACTGAATATGAAATGGTATGGAATCAGCAATTTGCTGCATCCTCAATTGCAGGATTTCTTCCTTTAGTATTTATTTATATGTTTCAGAAACAATTTGTTAGTGCACTAACTGGAGTAGAGCAAAAATAATTTAAACAACTACCAAGAAGTATTAGGTTGTTTTAAGAAATCTATCTCTTCTATTGTGCTTTCTCTTTTTAATATCTTATTTCTATGAGGATATCTTCCAAACTTTTTAATCGCTACAGTATGATAATTCCAAGCTTTTTTTATATTATCGAACTCTGTATGTTTATTTAAGTATTGATCAACTATTTTATGTCCAAGAATATGATCATCCATATCTTCACTATGAATTAAAGGTAATAATAAAAAATGAATTTTGTCGCTACTTAATTTTTCTAGAAATCTTTTACTTATTGCATTCCTTACTATTGATGTGCACTTAGCATCTTGGCCATACGCTTTTGAACTATTTCTAAAAAAATTTCTTGATAATTGATCAAGCAACATAATTAGCGCAACACATTCTTCGGGATTGTTAGACCAACTATCATATTTATTATTTATCGCTTTCATATAATCAGTCATAAAATTATTCTTCAATATTTCGTCAAATTTTTCACTTTTTTGAAACCATTGTTCAAGTTGAGTTTTGATAAAACAAAATTCTAATATCGCTTTAGCTCTTTCATTAATCACTTAGCTGTAATATAGATATATATCTTCCAAATGACATTAAGTAATTTAAATAAAACTATAACTCATTGTACAAAGTGTGAACGTTTAGTTAATTTCCGTGAAAAAATTGCAAAGGAAAAAAGAAAACAATACATTGATCAAATATATTGGGGTAAGCCTATTACTGGGTATGGTGATCAAAAAGCAAAATTATTAATGGTAGGTCTTGCACCTGCTGCTCACGGTGGCAATAGAACTGGTCGTGTATTTACAGGTGATAAATCTGCAGATTTTTTATTTTCTTGTTTATATAAAACTGGATTTGCAAATCAACCTAACTCTACAAACAAAAATGATGGTTTAGTATTGAAAAATATGTATTTAACTACTGCCCTTAAGTGTGTTCCACCAGAAGATAAACCTACCTCTAAAGAATTAAAAACTTGTTTTAATTATTTTAACGAAGAAATAAGTTATTTAAAAAATGTAAGCATTATAGTTGCTCTTGGAAAAATTGGTTATGATGCGTGTTTAAATTATTATAAACAATACTATGCAATAAAAAATAAAGATTTTATTTTTTCACATGGCTCAAAAAATATCTTGCCAGATAATAAATTATTAATCGGTAGTTATCACCCAAGCCCAAGAAATGTAAATACAGGAAGAATAAATCAAAATAAAATGGTGAAACTTTTAAATAATATAAAAGAAATCCTTTGAGCATATATGAAAAGATTTTTTTTTCATGATCCTTATCTATTAATTTATGGTTTTGTAATTGTATTCTTTGGAAGTTATGGGCAAACTTTCTATATCGCGTTATTCAATGAAGACATTCGTAATTTTTATAATTTAACTGATGGTCAATTTGGATTTGTATATGCTATAGCAACACTTGTTAGTTCCTTTTTATTTATTAATTTTGCTAAACTAATAGATAAAATTGAATTAAGAATTTATTCCACTTTAATAATAGTTGGTTTGGCATTAGCATGCATTGGCTTTAATTTTATTTTTGATAATATTATTCATCTTTTTATAATTCTATTTTTACTGAGATTTTTTGGACAGGGAGCAATGACTCACGCTGGCTCTACATCAATGGCGAGGTATTTTTCTGTTGATAGGGGTAAGGCAATATCTGTAGCTACTTTAGGAGGAATGTTAGGAATAATGTTTATACCTAAATTAGTGGTTAGTTTACAAACTTTCTTAGATTTCAAAAGCATATGGTTTTATTCAGCTTTAAGCTTACTTTTGTTAATACCTTTAGTGTCTGTTTTACTTTTTGATCAAAAGAAAAGAGATTTGATTCTTCTAAAAAATATAAAAGATAAACAATTACACAAGCAATGGACAATTACTCAAATCCTTTCTGATAGAATCTTTTTCATTTATTTTCCTTTAGCTTTAAGCTCCCCATTTATTGGAACTGGTTTAATTTTTCATCAGATCTTTATTTTTGACTCTAAAGGATGGTCAATTGAAATGCTTGGAGATGGATATTTAATATTTGGTTTGTGTTCAATTTTTGGATTGATAATTGGTGGACCTTTGATTGACAAAATAAATACTAAAAGAGCAATACCATTTGTTTTAGTACCTTTACTAATTAGTGTTTTTATTCTTTTCTTTTTTAATAGTTATTTTGCATTTGCAATTTATATGTCACTTTTTGGTTTTAACCTTGGTTTATCTGCTCCCTTTATGGGCTCTCTTTGGGCAGAAATTTATGGAGTAAAAAGTATTGGTACTGCGAAGGCATTACTTCATGGAGTTGGAGTATTTGCAAGTGCGTTATCTCCAGTAATTTTTGGATATGCAATAGATTGGGGTTTTGGAATAGTAGCAATCTTTTTAATTAGTTCAATTATGATTATTGTATCTGCAGTTTTACCTATAGTTTATAAACATGAGTAAAAAAATAATGGAAAGTTTAAATTATCTCATA
The DNA here is from genome assembly GCA_902521325.1 of uncultured Alphaproteobacteria bacterium. Taxonomy (GTDB): domain Bacteria; phylum Pseudomonadota; class Alphaproteobacteria; order HIMB59; genus CACPNW01. Next base: position 10,183 of record CABYRE010000011.1, on the reverse strand, counting down.
GAAGAATATAAGCGTTTGAAAAAGAAAAAAGATAAAAATAAACTTACAAGTGGTGAACTTGAGACATTTAAAAAATTAGAACAATATTTAGGTAAAAAATAATGTTTAATGTAATCGACCAGTATAATAGTTTTGTAGAAAATAATTTTATCAAAAAGAATGTTGATCAAATCGAATTTTTAAAACAAGCTAATAATGTTTGGTCTTCTTTTAGTAAAACTAAGCTTTTTTTTAAGGATAAAATTTTTGAAGGAATTTATCTTTATGGTCAAGTAGGAACGGGAAAAACATTTTTATTAAATTTGTTTTATCAAAATAGCAAAATTGGAAAAAAAATTCATTTTAATAACTTGATGAATGAAATTCATGATCAGGTAAAAAACTCAGATAATAAGGAACTTGCAATTGAAAATTATGTCAAGAATTTAAGTAGAGATTTCAAAATAATATTTATTGATGAGTTACATATTTTTAATATTGTTGATGCATTGATCATTAAAAAAATATTTAATTATTTTTCAAAGTATAAAATATTTATATTACTTTCATCAAATTTTCATCCAGATGATTTATATAAAGATGGTTTACAGAGAAATGATTTTTTTCCATTTATTGATTTAATTAAAGAAAATTTTTTCCTATATGATATTAATATTAAAACTGACTTTCGTCGACAAACGTTAAATCAATCAAAGACATATTTCACACCTATAACAACCGATACAACAAATGAATTTGAAAAATTATTCAATCGTTTTGTCGATCCCTCACAATTAACAACTATAAAAATTAAATGTAAAAGTCGTGAATTAGAGTTTGATAAATGTACATCAAATCTAATGATGATAGATTTTGAAAATCTTTGTGAAGTAAATTTGGGCAATGAAGATTATAAAAATATTGCAGATAAATTTAAGTTGGTATTTTTAAAAAATGTTCCTGAATTTGATAATCAAAAAAAAGATTCTTGCAGAAGATTTATTGGACTAATTGATATGTTATATGAAAATAATTGTTCAATTGTAATCTTGGCATCAAAACCTATAAATTCTTTAAATAATGTAAATACTTTAGCAGAAGAATTTAAAAGAACCGCTAGCAGATTGTATGAAATGACTATAGTGAAACCAGATTGATGAAATACATAATTAGATTTTTAGTAAGTACAGTAGTTTTATTAATTGTAGTTTATTTTACTGCAGGTTTTTATGTTGCTTATCAAATTTTAAAAATAGATCCAACTTGTGGTTTGCACGAAGGATCTCTTCCTAATTCATGGAGCACAACAGTTGATTCACATGAATACTTAATTCTGGCACGACAAAAAGTAAGAGAAAATTTTAACTTTAAAAACTATTATTTAGATGAATGGCAAGATGTATATTTTCAATCTCGTGACTCTGACATCAAGATTAATGGTTGGTTGTTTAATTATTTTCCAAATAGACCAATTATAATTGTAACACATGGCATAAGCCCAAATGGTAAATGTAAGTCTGAACCGAATCTCATTGCAAGTTTTTTAGTTAATAAAAAATTTAATGTTCTTACAATAGATTTAAGAAACTATGGCCAAAGTGATACTGTGAGTAGTTACGATGATTTAGGATTAAAGTCGTATAATGATATTCTTGGCGCGTTTGACTTTTTAAAAGAAATTGGTTTCAAGTCTAATAGTATTGGATTACATGGAATATCTCTTGGTGCAAGCACATCTATTTTTGCAGCTAATGCAGAACCAGAAATACTTGCTGTATGGGCAGATAGTTCACTTGCTGAATTTAATATGATTTTAAAAGATGAAATAGCAAGATATGGTCTAGCCATTGAATTTGGACCGGCTGTAAGTTTAGCTGGAAGAATCTTAACTGGAACAGATCCAAGAGAATTATCTCCAGCTAAAAAATTATCAAAGAAACAATACTATTTTTTTGCTCATGGAGACTCAGATACAAGAGTCTTAACAAGACATTTTAATTATTTTAAAGAATATACAAATCAAAATAAAATTAATGCAGAGTTTTGGTTAGTTGAAAACTCTTATCATGTAGATGCTATGTTTAAATTTCCAGAAGTATATTCTAAAAAGATGGAAGAATTTTTTAATAAAAATTTAAAGTAGGCCGGACTCTAAAACTAGTTTGTACCTTGGCAGACACCTCTCTAGAATAAGAAACTCAACTAATTATCAAACGGCGGGTAAGATAATTAAAAATTCTTGGCGTTCCTCCGAAGCTAAGAAACGAGTATTATCCGGCTTATTAAGAGTAATATCTATCAAATTAAAATTCAAGATTTTTAGTTAAATTTGGCATAAAATTTGGTCGATTTTTATAAAATTTGGTACTTTTTATCAACATTTTACAAACTTCCATGATAGTAAGAAAAAATAACTAAACCATTAATATTTTGAAATTTAAAGAAAAATACTTACTTATGAAGCATAGAAAATATGAAAAAAATGACTGATAATAGACCATTATCACCTCACCTATCTATTCACAAAAGAGTACTGACTGCAGTATTTTCAATTTTTCACAGGATATCTGGAATAGGATTAAGTGTGGGCGCACTATTAATTTCAATTTGGTTTTTTTTGATTAGTTTTGGTCCTGAATTTTATATTTATTTTGAAAGTCTTTCTAAGAGTATTTTGTTTAAACTAGTTCTAATAATTTGGACTGTAGGTATTTTTTATCATTTATTTAATGGATGTAGAAAATTATATTGGTCATTCGGTATTGGAATGGAATTATCTCAAGTATATAAATCTGGTTATGCTGTTATTTGTTTAACTTTAATTGCTAGTTTAGTTGTCTGGTATTTTGCATGAAAAATTATGCTCTTAAATGGTTAACTCAAAGAATCACCGCTTCTATTTTAATACCTTTGACATTTTGGTTTATATACTCTGCAATATCATTATCAAAGATGACCTATTCTGAAATAGAAATTTTTTTTCAATCTTATTTTAATGCATTCTTATTTTTCGTTATGATGCAATCTATGCTTCTACATTCAAAATTGGGACTGCAAACAATTATTGAAGATTATGTCACATCGAAAAAGACAGCCAAATTTATTAAAGTATCAATAAATTATCTTATTTATTTTATCATGATTTTAATTACTGTAAATATAGTGAGAATGGTGTTTTAGATGACTAATTCATACAAAATTATTGATCACCATTACGACGTTGTAGTTGTTGGAGCTGGAGGATCAGGACTGAGAGCTACGCTTGGATGTGCTGAAGCTGGATTAAAAACAGCCTGTATATCAAAAGTGTTTCCAACAAGAAGCCATACTGTTGCAGCACAAGGCGGAATTGGAGCAGCTTTAGGTAATATGGGTGAAGATAATTGGAAGTGGCACATGTATGATACAGTTAAGGGCTCAGACTGGCTTGGTGATCAAGATGCAATTGAATACTTATGTTCTAAAGCCCCTGAAGCAGTAATTGAACTTGAAGAATATGGCATGCCTTTTAGCAGAACAGATGATGGCAAGATCTATCAAAGACCTTTTGGCGGACACTTAACCAATAATGGCGAAGGAGCTCCTGCTATGAGAGCTTGTGCGGCAGCTGATAGGACGGGACACGCTTTACTCCACACACTTTATCAGCAATCACTTAAAAATAATGTAGAATTTTATATTGAATATTTTGTTTTAGATTTAATTTCCGATGATCAAGGTAATTGTATTGGTGTGGTAACATGGTGCTTAGAAGATGGATCAATCCATCGATTTTTATCTCATCAAACAATTTTAGCTACTGGTGGATATGGAAGAGCTTACTTCTCATCTACGAGTGCTCACATATGTACTGGTGATGGTAGTGCAATGGCTTTAAGACAGAACTTGCCTCTTTCTGATATGGAATTTATTCAGTTTCATCCAACTGGTGTTTATGGTGCAGGAGTGTTAATCACTGAGGGAGCAAGAGGAGAAGGTGGATATTTAACTAATAGTGATGGTGAAAGATTTATGGAAAGATATGCTCCAAATGCAAAAGATCTAGCATCAAGGGATGTAGTAAGCCGAGCAATGACAATTGAAATTAGTGAAAATCGAGGTTGTGGAGACAATGCCGATCACGTGCTCCTTCATCTTGAGCACATTGACGCTGATACACTGCATAAAAGATTACCTGGTATTTCAGAAACTGCAAAAATATTTGCCGGAGTTGATCTGACTAAAGATCCAATACCAGTTCTTCCAACTGTTCATTATAATATGGGTGGTATACCAACAAATTATAGAACAGAAGTTCTAAGACCAACAAATGAAAATCCAGATAATGTATGTGAAGGTTTAATGGCTGTTGGTGAGGCTGCATGTGTTTCTGTACACGGAGCAAATAGATTAGGAACAAATTCATTAATCGATCTTGTTGTTTTTGGCAAAGCAGCTAGCCTAACATGTAAAGAAAAAGTAAAACCAAATTCTAAAAAAATTGAAATTAATCAATCAAAAACAGATAATATTATTGAGAGATTTGATAAGATTAGAAACAGCAAAGGAAACTCTACAACTGGAGAACTTCGCACCTCCATGCAACATATAATGCAGCAAAAATGTGCAGTATTTAGAACACATGATCTCATATCAAAAGGTATTGAAGAATATTCAAAAGTAGAAAGCTCAATGGATGACATAGATATTAAAGACAAATCATTAATTTTTAATACTGACTTGGTCGAAGCTTTAGAGTTACACAATTTAATGGCTCAATCAAAAGTTACTCTTCATTCAGCGTTGAATCGAACTGAAAGTAGAGGTGCACATGCAAGAGAAGACTATAAAGAAAGAGATGATAAAAATTGGTTAGTTCATTCTCTAGCTTGGTTAAACGATAAGGGAGATGTGAGCATGGGTTCTAGAGGTGTTCATATGAATACTCTTACTAATCATGTTCAACCAATACCACCTAAAAGAAGAGTTTACTAATGGCTCAGTTTATACTTCCTGCGAATTCAAAAATAACTAAAGGGAAAACCCACCAACTAAAAGAACCTGCAAACGATCCAAAGAAACTTGCAATTTACAGATGGGATCCTGAAGATGATAAGAATCCTAGGATAGATAATTATGAGATAGATCAAGAAAAATGCGGCCCAATGGTATTAGACGCTCTTATGAAAATAAAAAACGAAATTGATCCGACTTTAACATTTAGAAGATCTTGCAGAGAAGGAGTTTGTGGTTCCTGTGCTATGAATATTGATGGTGTTAACACATTAGCGTGTTTGAAAAGTATGTCCGATGTTAAGAATGAAATCAAAATATATCCTCTTCCACATATGCGTGTTGTAAAAGATTTGGTTCCAGATCTTAGCAAAGCTTATGAACAGCTAGCTTCAATTAAACCTTGGTTGCAGCGTAAAAAAATAAATGATGAAGAAAAAAACTTAGGAGACGAAAAAAAACAATCACCAAAAGATAGAGAAAAACTAGATGGTAAATGGGAGTGTGTTTTATGTTTTTGTTGTACCACTTCTTGTCCAAGTTATTGGTGGAATGGAGATGAATATTTAGGACCAGCAGTCCTTTTACAGGCAGCAAGGTGGGTAAGTGATTCTAGAGACTCAGAAAGAAAAGAGAGATTAAAAGCAATAAATGATTCATTAAAACTTTATAGATGTCATTCAATAATGAATTGCACTAGGTCTTGTCCTAAAGGTTTAAATCCAGCTAAAGAAATTGCTGGACTTAAAAAGGCTATTGTTACAGAATTATAATTAAAGTATAAAACTTAAATGAGAAAAAAAATTGCTCTCATTGGAGCAGGCAATATCGGTGGGACTCTTGCACAACTTGTTAGTTTAAAAGAATTAGGTGATGTAGTTTTATTAGATATTTTTGAAGGAATGCCTAAAGGAAAATCTTTAGATCTTGCTCAGTCATCTTCTATTGAAGGATTTCATGCTGATTTTAAAGGTACTTCAAATTTTAGAGATATCAAAAATTCTGATGTAGTAATAGTTACTGCAGGTTTTCCAAGAAAACCAGGTATGTCCCGAGATGATCTTGTAGAAAAAAATTCTATAATCATTCAAAATGTTGGGAAAAATATTAAAAAATATTGTCCAAAAGCATTTGTTATATGCATTACTAATCCACTTGATGCAATGGTAAGTGTTCTCCAAAAATCATCAGCCCTTAAGACAAATATGTGTATTGGTATGGCGGGTGTTTTGGATAGTGCAAGATTGAAATACTTTTTATCCAAGGAGTTTAATGTATCAATTAACGATATCAGCGCTTTTGTCTTAGGCGGTCATGGCGATACAATGGTTCCACTTATGCGATATTCGACTGTATCAGGTATTCCTGTACCCGAATTAATAAACATGAAGTGGACGACAAAAAAAGATATCGACAAAATTATTCAAAGAACACGTGATGGTGGAGCTGAAATTGTAAAACTCATGAACACATCTGCTTATTATGCGCCAGCTTCTTCAGCAGTACAAATGGCAGAGTCATTTCTTTTAGATCAAAAAAGATTATTACCATGTGCTGCATATCTTAATGGTGAATATGGGGTAAAAGGACTTTATGTTGGAGTTCCAGTTATCATTGGCAAAAAAGGTGTTGAAAAAATTATTGAATTAAAACTTAATAATAATGAAAAGAGAGAATTTAATCATTCTGTTAAAGCAGTAAAATCATTAACTACATTGTCTAATAAACTTCTAAATAAGAAAAATAAAAAATAATTGTATTTTACATCTAATCTAACTATTACCCTTCTATCAAAATGAATTTGCATGAATATCAAGCTAAAGATCTACTAAGAAAGTACAACCTACCTATCCTTGAAGGTAAAAATTACATAGGAAATGTTGACGATTTAGAAAAAGATTTACAAAATATTAAAGGACCACCCTGGGTTATCAAATCACAGATACATGCTGGCGGAAGAGGAGCAGGTAAATTTTTAAAACCATTTAATACAAAAGGTGGAGTACAAATAACAGAATCAATTGATGATGCACAAAAAATTGCAAAAGGAATGATGGGCAACATATTGATTACAAAACAAACAGGTAATGAAGGAAAGTTAGTAAACAGGATCTACTTAGAAGCTGGATGTGAAATTGATAGGGAATTTTATTTAAGTATTCTTCTTGATAGGAATCAATCAAAATTAATGATGATGGTATCTGATGCTGGAGGCGTAGACATAGAAGATGTAGCTGAGAAAACACCAGAAAGAATTCAATATGTTTATTTTGATAACTTAGAAGATTTTACAATTAGTGACAGTCTTCAAAATAAATTAAACTTTTCTATTAATGAGTTTAACCAATTTAAAGAAATTGTTTCAAATTTATGTAAGGCCTATGTCGAAATAGATGCTTCTTTAATTGAAATTAATCCTCTTGTTGTGACAAAAGATGAAAAACTAATGCTTTTAGATGCTAAAATTAATATTGATGATAATGCTCTGTATAGACAGGCTGACATTGAAAAACTAAAAGATACTTCAGAAGAAAATGATTTAGAGCTTGAAGCTTCTGAAAATGATATGGTTTACATCAAGCTGGATGGAAAAATAGGGTGCATGGTTAATGGAGCTGGGCTAGCTATGGCAACTATGGATATTATTAAACAATTTGGAATGGAGCCAGCCAATTTTTTAGATTTAGGCGGTACAGCAAATAAAGAAAGAGCCATTAAAGCTTTCAAGATTATTCAATCAGAAAAAAACGTAAAATCAGTCTTTATAAATATTTTTGGAGGAATTATCCATTGTGATATGATTGCTAATGGCATCATTGATGCAATTAAAGAATTAGATTTTAAACTTCCTGTTGTTGTACGTTTTCAAGGTACAAATTCCAAAGAAGGAAGAGACATTATAAATAATTCATCATTAGGATTAATTTCAATTGATGACTTTTCGAATGCAGCACAAAAAGCTGTGGAGCTATCAGAATAATGTCAATTTTAGTTAATAAGAATACAAGACTTATTTGTCAGGGTTTTACCGGTTCACAAGGAACATATCATTCTGAACAAGCTATAGCATATGGTACAAACCTTGTTGGTGGTGTCACGCCTGGTAAAGGAGGGCAGACACATTTAAATTTACCAGTATTTAATACAGTTGCCGATGCAGTGAAACAAACTGAAGCAAATGCAACTGTTATTTATGTGCCTGCTAAGTTTGCTGCCAAAGCAATCCATGAGGCTTTAGATGCAAATATTGAATTAATTGTGTGTATCACAGAAGGTATTCCAGTCTTAGATATGATTGATATAAAAAAAAGAGTTATTAACAATAAAACATATTTAATTGGACCAAACTGCCCAGGGTTAATCACTCCTGCCGAATGCAAGATTGGAATCATGCCTGGCTTCATTCATAAAAAAGGTAAAATAGGAATAGTAAGTAGATCAGGAACATTAACTTATGAAGCTGTTGCACAGACAACAGAGGTAGGATTAGGTCAATCAACATGCGTTGGTATTGGTGGAGATCCAATACATGGAATGGATTTTGTAGATTGTATAAAGTTATTTTTAGAAGACGATGAGACCGAGGGAATTTTAATGATAGGTGAAATTGGTGGCGAGGAAGAAGAAAATGCAGCAGAATTTATTTCAAATTCAAAAAGAAAAAAACCAGTTTCGGCATTTATAGCTGGACAATCGGCACCAAAAGGAAAACGTATGGGTCATGCAGGTGCTATCGTTTCAGGTTCAAAAGGTACAGCATATTCCAAAATTAAATCTTTAGAAAAGGCTGGAGTTTTGGTGTCAAAATCTCCAGCATCATTGGGAAAAACTATGAAATTAGCAATGCAAAATGGGAATAATTTGTTTCCATTAGTATGACTGTTATGCGAAATGGTTTTAGTTTAATAGAAATCTATGAATGATACTTTCTTAAATAGTGCTAATGCGCCATATGTGGCCGAACTGTATTCTAAATTTAGAAATGACCCTGAAAGTGTGGACACAACTTGGAAAGATTTTTTTAATAATTTAAATGAAGATGATTACTCTGTTCTTAAAGATTTTGGAGGACCAGAATGGAAAGAACGTCCATCAAGAATAATAGATAAAAATTACATAACTAAGGTTATAAAATCAAATGCGAATTACAATTCTGAAGAATTTAGAATTTCAACTTTAGATTCAATTAGAGCATTAAGGTTAATTAGAGCTTTTAGAATTAATGGACATTTAATAGCAGATCTTGACCCTTTAGGAATATCTGAAAGAGAGTATCCCCTAGAATTAGATTATAGAAGTTATGGTTTTGATGAATCAGATTTAGAAAAAGAAATATTTATTGATGGAAGTTTGGGTTTAGAAAAGGGTAAATTAAAAAATATTATTAAAATATTAAAAGAAACCTATTCTGCTTCAATTGGTGTTGAATTTTTACATATACAACAAGCTGATCAAAAACAATGGGTGCAAGAAAGAATTGAAGAAGTAAGAAATAAAACAAATTTTACAAATGAAGGAAAAAAAGCAATCTATAAAAGATTAGTTGAATCAGAACTATTTGAACAGTTTTTAGATAAAAAATTTTTAGGTACAAAGAGATATGGTATCGAAGGTGGTGAAGCGATGATACCTGGAATAGAGCAAATTGTTAAACAGGCATGTTTGTCTGGAATTGAGGATATTATTATTGGAACAGCTCATCGAGGTAGACTAACACTTCTATCTAGTGTTTTGGAAATGCCTTACAAAAAAATATTATCAAAATTCCAAGGATCTTTAAATGATCCAAATGAGGTACTAGGTTCGGGTGATGTAAAATATCATTTAGGGGTTTCTGCTGATCGTGAATTTGAAAAAAAGAAAATTCATTTATCGCTCACTTCTAACCCATCACATTTAGAAGCAGTTAACCCAGTTGTGGCAGGAAAAGTAAGAGCTAAACAAACTTTAGCTAAAGATAAAACAACAGATAAGGTTATAGGTTTATTAATTCATGGTGATGCAGCAATAGCTGGACAAGGAGTAGTAGCGGAAACATTTGCTATGTCACAATTAAGAGGATTTAAAACTGGTGGTACCATTCACTTTGTAATTAACAATCAGATAGGTTTTACAACTATGCCACAATATGGGCGATCAGCACCTTATTGTACTGAAATTGCAAAAATGGTTCAGGCTCCAATATTTCATGTTAATGGTGATGACCCAGAAG
>CABYRE010000010.1 GCA_902521325.1 uncultured Alphaproteobacteria bacterium | reverse complement strand
TTAAAATCTTGTTTATTTCTAGAAAAATCAATTAATATTTTGGTATTTTCTTTTTCAGTAATTCTATAAATTAATTTACTAGATAATCCGTCCTCAATTTTTTCTAAATCATAATGATCAGAATTCATTAAACTATTGATTAAAACCAATATTAATATTTCTTTTAGTTTCTGAAATCATATCTAAATTTATTAAATAATGATTTTTGTTTAGCGGTAAACTAATTAACATTTCAGGCCATTCTATAAATGTAATGTTATTATTTAAATTTTCGAAGAAATCTAATTCCTCTAATTCCTTTAGACTCTTTACTCTATAAAGATCATAATGATAGATTTGTGATGAATTCAATTCATAGGTTATCAAAATAGGGAATGTTGGACTAGTAATAGAAGATGGTTTTGGTAAATTATTTAATACAAAAAGATTATTAATTAATAATCTTACAAATGTTGTTTTACCAGCACCTAGCTCCCCTTGAAATAAGTAAATATCTCCAACAGATATGTCTTTACACAAATTAGTTGAGAGTTTTTCAAGTCCACGAAGATCTAAAATTTGATTACTTAATTTTTGCAAATTTTGTTATGCAATACCTTTTAGAGCTTCAACTAAATCAGTTTTTTCCCAAGTAAAATGTCCCTTGTCACTTGGCTCTCTACCAAAATGGCCATAAGCAGAGGTTGGAACATAGATTGCATTTGTTAGTTTTAAATGTTCTCTTATTCCTCTTGGGCTTAGATCAAATAAATCTTGTACAGATTTTTCAATTTTCTGTTCATCAACTTTATTTGTTCCATTAGTATTAACATATACCGATAAAGGTTTTGATACTCCTATTGCATAAGATAACTGTATAGTACACTCATCAGCTAAATCCGCTGCAACAACATTTTTTGCTAAGTATCTAGCTGCATATGCTGCAGATCTATCAACTTTAGATGGATCCTTTCCTGAAAATGCACCACCACCATGGGGCGCTGCACCACCATATGTATCAACTATTATTTTACGGCCAGTTAAACCAGAATCACCATCAGGCCCTCCAATTACAAAGTTTCCTGTGGGATTAACATAGAATTCTTCATCTTTAAGATCTTCTAATAAGTTATTAGGTATGCACTCATATACGTAAGGTTTAACAATTTCTTTTACGTCCTCAGGAGATAAACCTTCTTTGTGTTGTGAAGAAATAACTAAAGAAGTAACTTTGCTTGGTTTTCCGTTTTCGTAAAGCATTGTAACTTGGCTTTTTGAATCAGGTTCTAGACCAGATGCAGATCCATCTTTACGGGCTTGTGCCATTTTATATAATATTTGATGAGAATAATGTATCGGTGCTGGCATTAATGATTCAGTGTCTTTACAAGCAAAACCAAACATGATTCCTTGATCGCCTGCGCCCTCATCTTTATTGCTACCAGAATCAACACCCATAGCAATATCAGCTGACTGCTCATGAAGAAAACTTTCAATATCACAATTCTGCCAATGAAAGCCATCTTGTTCATAACCAATATCTTTAATACAATCTCTAACTTGAGATATAATCTGATCTTTAGAAACTGATGGCCCCCTTACTTCTCCAGCTAAAACTACTTTATTGGTGGTAGTCAAAGTCTCACAAGCTACGCGTGTTTGTGGGTCACCAGAAGATAAATAAGTATCAACAACCATATCTGAAATTCTATCACAAACTTTATCTGGATGGCCTTCAGAAACTGATTCACTTGTAAATAGGTAAGATCTTTTCATATTAACTCCTAATATCTGTAAGTATTATCTTTAAATGGACCCTGCTTACTAACACCAATATATTCTGCTTGTTTATCAGTTAATTCTGTAAGTTTTGCTCCAACTTTCTTTAAGTGTAATGATGCAACTTTTTCATCTAAATGTTTTGGTAAAACATAAACTTTATTTTCATAATTTTTAGAATTTTTCCAAAGTTCAAGTTGCGCCAATACTTGATTAGTAAATGATGCACTCATAACAAAACTTGGATGGCCAGTAGCATTTCCTAGGTTAACAAGTCTTCCTTCTGATAGTAATAATATTTTCTTCCCATCTGGAAACTCTACTTCTCTTACTTGTGGTTTAATCTCATCAGACTTGTAATTTTGAAGAGCTTCTGTTTGTATTTCGTTATCAAAGTGTCCAATATTACAAACAATAGCACGATCTCTCATTTGTCGCATATGATCTTGCGTAATAACATCAAGATTACCAGTGGCAGTAACAAATATATCACCATATTTACAAGCATCATCCATTGTAACAACTTCGTAACCTTCCATTGCTGCTTGAAGTGCATTAATCGGATCTATTTCAGTCACACAAACACGTGCGCCTGCACCTCTTAAGCTAGCTGCTGAACCTTTGCCAACATCTCCATATCCGGCTACAACTGCTATTTTGCCAGCCATCATTACATCAGTGCCTCTTCTTATTCCATCTACCAAACTTTCCTTACAACCATATAAGTTGTCAAATTTTGACTTAGTAACTGAGTCATTAACATTTATTGCTGGAACCTTTAATGTTCCATTTTTTTCCATTTCTTTCAAACGGTGGACACCTGTGGTTGTTTCTTCAGATAAACCTAAAATTTCTTCCAACATTTTTGGATACTTTTCATGGATTATTTTTGTTGCATCTCCACCATCATCTAAAATCATATTTGGCTTCCAACCATCTGGACCTTCTAGTGTTTTCTCAATACACCACCAAAATTCTTCTTCTGTCATTCCTTTCCATGCAAATACAGGAATGCCTTTTGCAGCTATTGCAGCAGCAGCGTGATCTTGAGTGGAAAAAATATTACATGAACTCCATCTAACAGTAGCGCCTAAAAATATTAGAGTTTCAATCAACACAGCAGTTTGTATTGTCATATGCAAACAACCTACAATTCTTGCCCCATCCAGAGGTTTAGAATCACCATACTCTTCTCTTAATGCCATTAAACCAGGCATTTCTGTTTCAGCTATTGCAATTTCTTTATCCCCAAAATCAGCTAAACTTATGTCTTTAACCTTAAAATCTCCACTCATGATTATATTCCTTTATGATTATTTTTTACTTTTTAATGGTAATTTAATCAGAAAACAAGCACCTCTAAAGTCTAATTTGTCACTTTCTGTTAATTCAATTGAGCCATTAAATGAATTGATTATCTCATGTGATATAGAAAGCCCGAGACCAGAGTGTTGGTCTCTATCCACTATCCTATCAGTATAAAAACGATCAAAAATTTTGTTTTTTTCTTTTAAATCTATACCTTTTCCTTGATCATAAATTTTAATTTCAACACAATATTCATTTTTTTTATTTGATGTAATTAAAATATTTGAGTTATTATTGGCAATCGAAATACTATTATCTATTAAATTTAGGATTACCTGCAAAAACTTATCTTTATTAAGAAGTACTAAATTTTTATTTTTATCAGTTTGAAGTAAAATTTTAATATTTTTTTTATTAACTGATTTTTCACCAAAATTTTCTTTTAGAAATTTGTTGACATTAATTAGTTCAAAATTTTCTATTTCAATTTCTGCAATAATTTTTGAAAAATGAGAAATGTCGGAAATCAATTTATTCATTCTGTCGATATCTTTATTAAAATTATTCATTAATTTTGATCTATTTTCTTTAGTTATGTTTTTGCTAGTTAGTAATTCAATGGAAGATTTTATTGCAGTAAGTGGATTTTTTAGTTCATGAGCAACATCAGAGCTAAATTTTTCTAATTGATTGATTTGTGATTTCAATTCTTTTGACATCAGTTGTATTTGGTTTGATAAAATACCAATTTCATCAGATCTTATAGGGTAAATTAATTTTTTCTTATTTGTTTTATCTTTTTCAAGAACAGTTATTTTAGTTAGTTGCCTTAGTGGTATTATCAGGCCTCTCAAAAAAATAAATGATAATAAAATTGTAACTACAATAAATAAAAGAAAAAAATTAAAGAAATTTAAAGATTGTCTAGCTAGTTCATTATTATTTAATAATAATTTATATTTTATTAGAACAACTCCATAAACATTATTATCTTGGATTATAGGTGAAGTTAAAATTCTAGTTATATCATTATTTTCATCTTCAAAAGTTTTAACTAGCTTCTTCTTTTCTTTAATAGTGTCAATAATCAAAATAATTTCATGTACATTTTTGTCTAAATTTTTAGTAAAATTATTTTTAAGAATGTAATTATTAATATGATTAAAACTATTAATATAAATTTTTTCAAAAAAATTTGAGAAATCAATTATATTTTCACGTGTTTCTGATAAATCTATTTCCTCTACATCTGTGCTCAGAAATAAATTTGATGAGTCCGCAATTTTAATCCAATTTTCATTATAAATAACAGTGTTAAAATCTTTATCGCCAAAGTTTTGAAATATAAATTGTTCAGTTGTAAACTTTTCTAACTCAGGTTCTGACAATTCGATAGGATTAATATTATCTGCCAAGTCACAACTCTCCTTGTATGCTTTAATATCTTGGAGGTATCTGCAACGATAATCATACTGAAAAATTGGCACTCTTAAAATTGAAGTATTTTCTAAATATTTTGTTATATTAGATAAATTTAATTTTATTAATTGATCTCTATTATCTATGAATTTATCATTTTGAATTAAGTTGAAATTGAAATAAGATAAAAATACTAAACCTAAAAATACAATAATTAAGTTAAGAATAATGAGTTGAAATGTTAAATTATAACTTGATAAGCTAAATAATCTTTTAATCACGCCAAGAATATCCAGAACCATATCTTGTTCTTATTTGGTCAAAAGAATTATCATAAGATCTGAATTTTTTTCTTAATCTCTTTATATGGCTATCAATAGTCCTATCATCAACATATATGGAATCGCCATACATAGCGTCCATTAATTGATTTCTATCTTTTACTACTCCAGGATACTGAGCAAGCGATTTAATTAAATTAAACTCTGCAACCGTAAGTTCAATTTCTATACCTTTCCAAAAACATAATTGTTTATCTTCATCTAGTATTAAATCACCTTTTATAAAATTTTGTTTTTTAATATTATTATCTTTTTGTTCTTCAGTTCTATTGTTATGAATTCTAAGCACTGTTCTTATGCGCTCATTTAATAATTTTTGTGAAAAAGGTTTTTTTATATAATCTGAGGCGCCCATTCTTAATCCAATAATTTCATCTTGTTCATGATCTTTTGATGTTAAAAAAATAATTGGAAGATCTTTTAGATTTTCAATCTTGCTCGAACGTACTTTTGAAAGAAGTTCGTTTCCATCCATTTTAGGCATCTTAATATCAAACAATCCCAAATCATAAGATTTACTTTCAAGAGCTTCTAAGGCTTCAACTCCATTGAGAAATGTATCTACTGTAAATCCTTCACTTTGCAAAGAAAGAGATACTGATGTGAGAATCGACTGCTCGTCGTCAACTAATGCTATCTTCGGCATACTGCTTTTTATTAATAATTTATGGCAGATTTAAGTTCAAAGAAAAAATGACTCGGTTAACAAAATGTGACTTAAGTTGATAAGTAAATGTAAATATTTCAATAACTTGTTTGCCTCATAAAAATTTGAATTAAGTAAGGGATTGACATGATAAAAAAAATATTTATGTTCTTATTTTGTTCTTATTGCGATATTGAGCAAATATTGTATTGTCCCTTTTCGGCGGCACTACATATTGTGTTTTTCGACAATAATTTTTTAAAAATGGATAGAATTTAAATGGCAGACAATCTACAGGTATCGGCAAAAATCTCAGAAGAAAAAAGTGTAAATATTTTAACATTAAGTGTTGTACGTCGTGACGGAGCTATTACTCCTTTTAAATCCGAGAAAATTTCTAATGCTATTAAAAAAGCATTCTTAGCACAAACAAAAATTAGAAATGATAAAAATAAGGAAAAAGAACAACAAGATGGAATTCATAAAACTGTCGAAGCTTTAACACATAAAGTTGTCTCAGCACTAACCAGAAGGATTGCTGATGGAGACATGATTCACATAGAAGATATACAAGATCAAGTGGAATTAGCTCTTATGAGGGATGAACATCATAAGGTTGCTAGAGCATATGTTTTGTATAGAGAACAAAGAGCGGCCTCAAGATATCATACTAAAAAACTAAAAGAACAAGTTGGAGAAAAAGCTTCTTCAATGATGGTTACTAAAAGAGATGGAAGTAAAGAACCAATTTCACTCGATAAAATTACCAATAGAGTTTCTGTTCTATCGACTGGTTTAAATATTGATCCAATTGTTGTTGTTCAAAAAGCAGTTCCAGGATTGTATAGTGATATTAGTTCTGTTGAAATTGATACTTATCTTGCTGAAACAGCAGCAGCTTTAACAGTTGAACATCCTGATTATTCTTACCTAGCAGCAAGGATAAAAGTTAATTCTCTTCATAAAGAAACTTCAGGCTTCATAATAGCTACAAAGAACTTATACGATGATGGTTTATTGAGAGAAGATTATTATAAAAAAGTGATGGAAAATGCAGATGCAATAGAATCAGTGATTGATTATGACAAAGATTATACCTTTGACTATTTTGCTCTTACAACACTAATCAGGGCATATTTATTAAAGTTTGATAATAAAACAATTGAAAGACCTCAAGACCTATGGATGAGAGTAACTTTAACAGTTACCGGTAATGAGTTTAATTTAGATAAAATAAAAGAAACTTATAAAAATTTATCAACTGGTACGTATACACATGCCACTCCAACATTGTTTAATAGTGGATTAAAAATGCAGCAATTATCTTCGTGCTTTTTAATAGGTATGGAGGATGACTCGATAGAAGGTATTTTTAATACTATAAAAGATTGTGCCCTAATATCTAAAACTGCAGGTGGTATTGGCATGCACGCACACAACATTAGAGGTAGTGGAAGTAGAATAAAATCTACAAATGGCAAATCTAATGGCCTTATTCCATTTTTGAAAATTTTTAATGAGACTGCTAAATCAGTCGATCAAGGCGGAGGTAAAAGAAAGGGTTCTTTTGCGGTTTACTTAGAACCTTGGCATGCCGATATTGAGAAGTTTCTAGAACTTAGGAAAAATACAGGTGCTGAAGAATTTAGAGCTAGAGACTTGTTCTACGCTTTATGGATACCAGATTTATTCATGAAAAGAGTAGAAAACGATGAAGAATGGACACTTATGAGTGAACATGAATGCCCAGGTCTTTCAGATGTGTATGGTGATGAGTTTGAAAAACTTTACACTAAGTATGAAAATGAAATGAAGCATTTAGAAAAAATTAAAGCAAGAGATCTTATGTCTAAAATTATAGAAGCGCAGATAGAAACAGGACAGCCTTATATGCTCTATAAAGACTCAATCAATAACAAGTCCAACCAAAAAAACATTGGTGTTATTAAATCTTCAAACCTGTGTGCAGAGATAGTTGAATACTCTGATAAGAACGAGACATCTGTATGTAACTTGGCTTCTATAGCTCTGCCAAAATTTGTAAAAAAATCAGATAAAAAATTAATATATGACTATGATGCTCTTTATGAAACAGCAAAATTGGCCACAAAAAACTTAGATGAAGTAATTGATATTAATTTTTATCCAACTGATAAAACGGAAAGATCTAATAATAAACACAGACCAATAGGTTTAGGAATACAGGGTCTTGCAGATGTTTACTTCAAGTTAGGAATAGCTTATGAGTCTGAAGAGGCTAAAGAAATAAATAAATTAATTTTTGAAACAATTTACTTTGGAGCTTTAGAAGCTTCATGTGAATTAGCAAAAGAAAAGGGAGCATACGAAACATTTAAAAATTCACCAATTTCGGAAGGTAAATTTCAATTTGATCTGTGGAATGTTAACCCGTCTTCAAAATGGGATTGGGATGCTCTAAGAGCTAAAATTAAAGAGCACGGTGTAAGAAACTCTTTAACCACAGCTTGTATGCCAACTGCGTCAACAGGCATTATATTAGGTAACACTGAAACATTCCAAATACAAACCTCTAATATATATAAAAGACAAACACTCTCAGGTGAGTTCCTTCTTGTAAATAGATATTTGGTGAATGAACTTTCTCAAAGAGGACTGTGGAATAAAGATATGAGAGACAAAATAATTTTAGAAAATGGATCGGTTGAAAACATAAATGAAATTCCAACTGAGCTAAAAGAAATCTATAAAACAGTTTGGGAAGTATCACAAAAAACTGTCATAGATATGTCAGCAGATAGAGCACCATTTATTGATCAAACCCAATCAATGAATCTTTGGCTTTCAACGCCTACATTTGGGAAAGTTAATTCAATGCATATGTATGCTTGGAAAAAAGGTCTTAAAACAGGAATGTATTATCTAAGAAGTAGATCAGCAGTTGATGCTGTAAAAGTTACAGTTTCATCAGAAAAAGCAGCAAAAGATGCTTATATAAATACTGCTATTAAACAAAACAATGAACCAGAAGATTGCGAAACCTGCAGTGCATAAAGAAGGAGTAAAGAATGATATCAAAAGGCGTTAAATCAATATTTCCAATAAAAAACCAAGAAATTTGGGATAGGTACAAACAACACATTCAAGCCTTTTGGACAACTGAAGAAGTATCTTTGCAAGATGATTTAAGAGATCTTGAAACTTTAAATGATGGTGAAAAGCATTTTATAAAGCATGTACTTGCATATTTTGCTAACTCCGAAGCAATGATAAATGAAAACTTAGCAAGTAGGTTCTATAAAGAAATTTTAATTCCTGAAGCAAGATGTTTTATATCTATACAAATGTTGAATGAATCAATTCATGCAGAGATGTATGGTCTACAAATTGAAGCTTATGTAAAAGATGCAAAAGAAAAAGACATGCTTTTTGATGCAATACAAAACGTACCATGTATTAACCATAAAGCACAATGGGTATCAAAATGGCTCAATGGTAGTCAAAATTTATTAACAAGACTAATAGGATTTGGATTAGTTGAAGGTTTATTTTTTGCAGGCTCTTTCTGTGCAATATATTATTTCAGAAAAAGAGGGTTATTACCTGGTTTAGCCTTATCTAACGACTGGATTGCAAGAGACGAAGGAATGCATTTTAGTTTCTCATCTCTAATGTTTAGAACTTTAAGAGATAAATTTAATAATAAAACATTAACTGATGCAGATATTAGTGATTTGTCTTTGATACCCTCAGATGTGCCTCAATCACAATTTGAAGAAATTGTTAGAGAAGCAGTAGCATTTGAAAAAGAATTTGTAAGAGATGCTTTACCAGTAGATTTAATTGGTATGAATCAAGACTTAATGTGTCAATATATTGAAGCTGTTGCAGACAGAATTGCTGACCTATTTGAATTCGACAGAGTCTTTAAAACAGAAAATCCTTTTGATTTTATGAGAGCTTTAGATGTACAAAATGTTACTAACTTTTTTGAAAAAAGGGTATCTGAATATCAACGACCTACAGATAGAGCTTTAAGTTTTGATGAAGCATTTTGATGGAAGCAGAGATATACTCTAAAACTAATTGTGGATACTGTGATAGAGCTAAACTACGGTTAGCTAAATTTAATCCAAAGATTTATATGCTTGATACAGATTATACGAGAGAAGATTTTTTTGAAAAGTTTCCGAACGCTAAAACCTTTCCCCAAATAATTTTAAATGGTGAAAAAATTGGAGGGTATCATGAACTTGAAAAATGGTTTGAAATGAATACCTTTGACGAAGAATTCTAAATAACCTTTTTTTTTCCTTTTCTTGAGTAAGTTTTTTTATTTCTAACAATTCTTTGTTTGTACTTAGGTAGTTTTAAATCTTGAGCAAAGGGATTTCTTTTCTTAATTTTTTTTTTTATTTCCATATAATGTATTCTAATGTGCCTGTCCCCAATGATCACCAGCACCAAAATCAACAGTGAGTGGAACTGAAAAATCTTTGTATTTTAAATGTACAGACTCCATAATCTTTTTTACATTACTTACTAAATTGTCATATTTTTTAGTTTCAACTTCAAAGATTAGTTCATCATGTACTTGTAAAAGCATTTCAGCCTCAATATTTTTAAGTTTTATTTCCTTATGAATTTCAATCATTGCTAACTTAATAATGTCTGCTGCACTACCTTGGATTGGTGCATTAATAGCTTGTCTTTCTGCAAAACCTCTAACAGCAAAATTCTTATCGGCAATTCCCTTAATATTAATTTTCCTTTTAAAAATTGTTTCAACGTATTGATTTGTTTTTGCGAAATCAATTTGATGCTCCATATATTTTTTAATTTTTGGATATTTAATAAAATACTCATTTATATAATCTTTTGCTTCTGTATTGGAAATATCAAGTTGTTTAGCTAAACCATATGGACTGATTCCATATAAAATACCAAAATTAATTGCTTTTGCTTTTCTTCTATAATCGTTGTTTATTTGACTATCGTTTAAATTAAATATTTCTTTAGCAGTTGATGCATGAATATCTTCATTGTTTTTAAAAGCTTTAATAAAATTTTTATCACTAGAAATTTCTGCGGCTAATCTAAGCTCTATTTGAGAATAATCGAAACTGACTAATTTTTTTCCTTTTCCACTAACAAAAGCTGTTCTTATTTTTTTTCCATTTTCTGTTCTAATTGGGATATTTTGAAGATTTGGATCTGTAGAACTTAATCGACCTGTTAAAGTATTAGCTAAACCAAATGATGTATGAACTCTGCTTTTATCATCTGTTAATCTAAATAAAGCATCTGTATAAGTTGATTTAAGTTTTGTTAATTCTCTCCAATCAAGAGCGAGTTGTGCAATTTCAAATCCATCTAAGGCTAAATTATTTAGAGTTGATGAATCAGTAGAATATGTTCCTGATTTTGTTTTTTTACCGCCAGGTATTTTGAGATTAACAAATAATATCTCTCCTAATTGTTTAGGTGAGCCTATATTGAATTCTTCTTTTGAAAGTTTATAAATATTCTTTTCAAGTTTTTTACTTTCATTTTCAAATTCATTACTAAGACTTGTTAAAAACTCTTTATTTACCTCAATGCCATTTGCTTCGATTGAAGATAATACCTCTACAAGAGGTAAATCTATATTTTGATAAACAAAATTAGCCTTTTCTTTTATTAAACGAGGATAAAGATAATGAAAAAGCCTGAATGTTAATAGAGAATCTTCTGCAGCATAATTAATTGCTTTATCAATAGTTACTTTATCGAAAGTAATTTCATTTTTCCCTGTTCCAACAACTTCCTTATACTTAATTGTAGTATGATTTAAGTGATTAAATGATAGATCATCTAAATTATGTTTAAAAATTCCATTATCAATTGAATATGAAATTAACATTGTATCTGCAATTGAATTAAAAATTACTCCATACTTATTTAAAATTCTAATATCATATTTTATATTTTGCCCAATTTTTAAGATAGATTCATTTTCACATATTTTGTTAATATGATTAATTACATATTTTTCCTCTAACTGGTTATCAATTTTTTTAGAACCATCTAAACTGGTATGGTTTATAGGAATATAATAAGAAATATTTTCACTACAACAAATTGATATACCAACTAATTTAGCTTTTTCTATATCTAGTGAATTAGTTTCAGTATCTATAGCGCATATGCCTTTTTTTTCAATTTCTCGTAAAACTTTTTCAAAATTATTCTTTGCATTAATTAATAGATATTTTGGTTCTATTTCTTTTTTTGGAACAATATTATTATTATCACTAGATATAAAAGAATTAGATTTTAATCTTTCAGATGTTGATCTGAAGCCCTGCTCTTTAAGAAAATTAAAGATATTATTATTTTCATTTTTTAATTCATTATAAGTTCTAATTCTATTAATACTGTCAGGTATCTGGACATCATTTTTAAGTGTTACAAGTTTTAAACTTAATCTAATATCATTTTCTGATTCTTTTAATATATTTCTTCTTTTTTCTTGTTTAATTTTATCAAGATTTTTAATTAAACCATCAATATCATTAAATTCATTTATTAATTGGGAAGCTGTCTTAGGGCCAATTCCAGGTGCGCCTGGAATATTATCTACTTTATCACCTGTTAAAGCTTGTATAAAAATAACTTTATTAGGTTTAACTCCAAATTTTTCCACAACATCCTTTATCTCAATTTTTTTATTTTTCATTGGATCAAGCATTGTTACTTTACTGCCAACAAGTTGCATTAAATCTTTATCTGAGGAAACTATGATAGTCTCAATTTCATCTTTTTCAGCCAACTTTACATAAGTAGCAATTAAATCATCAGCTTCAAATCCTTCTATTTCTATTTGAGGGATATTAAAGCTTTTTACACATTCTCTAATTAATGGAAATTGTGGAATTAAATCGTCAGGAGCTTCTCCTCTATTTGCTTTATATTCTGGATAAATTTTATTTCTAAAGTTTTCTCTTGCAGCATCAAAAATAACAATCATTTTATCATCACTATAATCTTCAATCAGTTTCACAAGCATGTTAGTAAATCCAAAAACTGCATTGATTGGTGTGCCGTCTGCACGATTCATTGGAGGAAGACCATAATAAGCTCTAAAAATGTATGCAGAACCATCAACTAATATCAATCTACTCTTTTTATTCATTGTAAAAATAAATATATATAAGATTTTAAATAAATGTCAGATTATAAATATTCAATTGAAGCTAAAAATGTAAATAAAGTTTTCTATAAAAAAACTCAAAAAGTTAATGCATTAATTGATTTTAGTATCAAAATAGAAAAAGGTACAATTCATGGTTTGCTAGGACCTAATGGAGCTGGTAAATCAACTTTCATAAATATTCTTGGAGGTTTAGTAAAGAAAAACTCAGGCTATGTTAAAATTTGTGGAGTAAATATTGATGAAAATATTAAATTAAGTAAATTCAAAATAGGAATAGTACCTCAAGAACTCAATATAGATCCTTTTTTTTCTCCAGCTGAGTTACTGGAACTTCAAGCAGGTTTATATGGTGTACCTAAAAGAAAAAGAAAAACTGATGAAATTCTTTATAACTTGAAATTGACTGATCAAAGAAATGCATATGCAAGAACCTTGTCAGGTGGGATGAGACGCAGGTTACTTATAGGCAAAGCATTAGTCCATGATCCTGAAATGATTATTTTAGATGAACCTACAGCGGGAGTTGATATTGATATAAGGACTTCAGTTTGGGATTACATCAAAAGAATAAGTAAACAAGGAAAGACTATTTGCTTAACAACTCATTATTTAGAAGAAGCTGAAAATTTATGTGATAATATGACTATTATCAATTCTGGTAAAGTAGTTATTGAGGGATCAAAAAATAATCTTTTAAATATTATTTCTACTAAGTCAGTTTCCTTTGTTTTAAATAAAAAAGTAAACATACCTAAAAACTTGAATGAATTCAAACCAATAATTATAAACAATATTCTAAAATTAAGTTATGATAAAAATAAAACTAACATAAAAAAAATTATTGATATTTTAAATAATAATGAGATTGAATTTAAAGAAATTAATACTTCTGAAGGTGATTTAGAAGACGTCTTTATTAAAGTAGTTAATAAAAATGATACTGCAGTCTAAAAATTTAATAATTTACCTTTATTTGCTAATCCCTTTATTTTTAATTACTGGCCCTGCAATACCGGATATTGTAATAATATTAGGAGTATTATTTGGAATATTTTATATTTTTTATCAAAAAGAATATGAAAATTTTATAAAATTAAATTTATTCAGAATTTCAATAATATTCTGGTTAAGTTTAATATTAATAAGTTTTTTTGCATACAATAAAAATAATTCTTTCCAAGATTCTTTAATTTTTATAAGATTTTTATTAATACCATTTTTTTGTTATTTAGTTTTTTTTGAAAACAAAAAAGTTTTTGAAAGATCATTATTAATTATTTTTTTACTTGTTGTATTTGTTAGCATAGATACACTTTATCAATTCATAAATTATACATCTAAGGAAGGATTTGGAAAAGATTTGTTAGGTTTTAAATCAAACTGGTATGGGAGATTAACTGGGCCTTTTGGAGATGAATTAATTCCGGGATCCTATGTATCTAAGTTTGGTTTATTTGGATTTGTTTTTCTTATATCTATAAAAAAATTTAATAATAATATATTTATTCAGTCGCTTTACCTTTCTTCAATAATATTAGTTTGTTATGTATCCGGAGAAAGAATGGCATTTGCAACATACTCCTTAAGCTTAATTGCATTATTTATTTTTTTAAATGGATTTAGAAAATCTATTATATTATCAATTTTGATTGGAACTTTATTTATATTTTTAGCTATTTATTTACACCCATTTTATAATGACTATAAAATAATTGAGTCTACTGAATATCATCAAGGTCAAAAAATAGAAAAATTTTATCAATGTGAAAATGATACTGAAACATTATGTTCAAAAATAATTAATATTCAACCTAGTTTTTTTGAAGTAATTAAAAACTTTAGTACATCAGCATATGGTGAAATTTATAAATTATCTTACAGGATGTTTTTGGATAACCCTATTACAGGAATCGGAATTAATAATTTTAAATATTTATGTGAATCTAATGACTTTTATAAAATATTAATGGTAAATTATGAATGCGCGTCACATCCACATAATATTTATATTCAATGGCTAACCGAAGGTGGAATAATTGTATTTATTTCTTTTATACTTTACTTATATTTTTTAATTAAATTTATAATTAATAATACTGGCGATAAAAAATATAAAATTATTTCATTAGTTATTTTGTTAAATATGTTTTGGCCAATAATGTCGACAGGGAGTTTAATTAAAAATTGGTTTGGTGTGACTTCATTTTTTATTATTGGATTATGTATGTGCCTTAGTAAATTTAAAAATAATTACTAAGCTTTGATTTTGAAAAAAGTCTTTTAGATTTTCGAGCTGCAAATAAACCTAATAAAAAGAAAATTATTACAGCTAATGTTGTTCCATTGCCTTTACCAAATAATGAACCAAAAAAAATAAAAAGAAATATTATTGTGGAAGATAAAATCTTAAAATGAATTCCTAATATAGAACCTAAAATAAAAAAAATAATTATAAATAAAATATTTCCCAATCCCATACCAAAATATGATCCTACAAATGCCATATAAACTGAAGAATATGCAATTGATAAATTGGTTGAAGCAGAATTATCTAAAAATCTTACTTTAAAAAGATAGTAAAAAGATTTTAAACCATCAATCCATGTAATTTTTTTTCCTTGAGCTTTTGATCTAAAAAAATATGAAACACCATATTCATAAATAAAAAAATTGTTTCTTACTATTTGTGAGGCTAGATCTATCTCAATACCAAAATCATTTATACTAAGTTGAATTTTTTCTATAACACTTCTGTGAAAAATTTTTAATCCACAATGAACATCACTTAATGATTGTGAAAAAAATACATTGAATATTAAGGAATTTATTTTTGCTACAAGGTTATTAAATAAATAATTATTTTTCTTTAATTTGCCTGATAAATATCTACTACCAAAAATACATTTTATATCTTTTTTAGTAGAAATCATTTCAAACATTTCTTTAGCATCTTTGCAGTCTAATTCTAAATCTGCATCTTGAAGCAAAACATATACTCCATTTGAATTTTTTATACCTATCTGAATTGCTTTTCCTTTACCTGAATTTTTATCGAGTCTTATAATTTTAAATGAAAATTTGTAGTTATTCTTTTTTTTTAATTCTGCTAATAAGTTGGAGGTGCCATCTTCTGAACCATCATCAACAAAAATAATTTCAGTATATTCATTATTAAAAAATTTTTTTATTTGATCGAAGAGTTCTTCAAGAAAGTTAACTTCATTAAAAACAGGTATTACTATTGATAAGGTTGTACTATTCTTTTGGGGCATGTTTATTCAGTATTCTCTGTAATGTACGTCTATGCATTCTTAATCTTCTAGCCGTTTCAGATACATTTCTATTACACTGTATAAACACTCTTTGAATATGTTCCCATCTAATTCGATCTGCTGTCATTGGATTTTCTGGTGGTGGAGGTAGTATTTCTTTCGAATTAGTAAGAGCATCATAAATTTGATCAATTTCTGCTGGTTTTGGGAGATAGTCGATTGCTCCTGATTTAATTGCAGCTACTGCAGTTGCGATATTTCCATAACCGGTTAGAAGAAGTGATTTGGTTTGGGGACTAATCTTTTGCAGTTCTTTTACTAATTCTAATCCAGACCCATCTTCTAATCTCATATCAACAACTGCATAATCAAAGTTGTTATCATTAACCTTTGCTATTGAGTCTTTAAAACCTGGAGACGATATTACTTCAAATCCTTTTTTTTCCATAGATCTTGTAAGTCTTTCTCTAAAAGGAAGGTCATCATCTACAATCAGTAATTTCATATTCATATATTTAAGATAGAGTTATCGAAATTAATTTCAACAACAGCATTGTTATCTTTAGAATTATAAAAATCAAGGTTACCTCCCATATTTTCAATTAGGTTTTTTGCAATAAATATACCTAATCCCATTCCCTGATTATTTTTCGAAACATATGGCTCACCTAATTTATCAATTATATCTTTAGAAAAGCCATTTCCATCATCTGATATGGTTATTTTAACTATTGTTTTTTCATAGTTTAATTCAACTTTAGTTGTATTGATAGAGTAGTATATTGAATTTTGGATTATGTTACCCAAAGCATACATTATTTCGTCTCTATAAAGAATTTCAGGCTCAGACTCTGAAGGATTAATTTTTAAAGTTAGATTTTTATTTTTATTAAATTTATCAAAGTTTATTTTAATTAAATCAGATATTTTTACTTTTTCTAAAAAATTGTCTTTTAATTTAAGAGGGTTTTTAGAAAACCTTTGTAATATTTCTTTACATCTTTCTGCTTGTGATTTTAGCAAAACAATATCTTTAACTATATTTTTATCTTCAATTAATTTTTTTTCTTTTAATAAATCATTTAAAATTAAAAATATTGTATTAAGTGGAGTACCCAATTCATGAGCTGCAGCAGCACTGAGAGAGCCTACTTCCGTCATTTTCTTTTGATTTAGAATTTGTAGTTTTGAAACTGAAAGTGCATTTGAAATTTTTCTCGATGAACTTGCAAATAAATAGGCATAGATAGCAATAAAAATTACTGTAATAATTAATGAGGCAACTAAACCAAAACTATAAAGATTTGGTAAAAAAAATTTAGGCCCTAGATCAAGAGGGATATAAATAAAATTTAATATTATTATAATAATTATTGAGATAGTTGAGAGAATAACTGTCATTAATGCAGGAAGATATGATGCAGATGTAATGACTGGTGCTAAAATTAATATTGAAAAAGGATTAATTATTCCTCCTGTCAAAAATAATAAAAAACCTAATTGCAAGGTATCAAAAAGTAAATATGAAAAAGCTTTTGTGTTGCTAATAGATTTATTTTTTCTTTCTTCATAATAAGAATAAAAATTTACTGCTACTGATAGTAAGATTATTGTAAGAGTTTCAAAAAAGGGAATTTGAATTTTTATGACAAATGATACAAAAAAAATTGCTAAGACCTGACCAAAAATTGCTATCCATCTTATTTTGATTAAATTTCCAAGTAAAATTGTATTCATTAAAGTCTAAATATCAAGATTAGCTACTTTTAATGAATTTTCAGCTATAAATTTTTTCCTTGCATCTGTTTCTCCTCCCATGAGATCTTCAAATGTTTTATTTGCAGCATCAATCTCATTAATTTTTACAGATAATAATACTCTTTCATTTTGATCTAAAGTTGTTTCCCATAATTGATCAGGATTCATTTCGCCTAAGCCTTTATATCTGTTTATTTGAAGACCAGATTTCCCAATATCTAATATTTTATCAATTAAATTTAATGGTCCATAAATTTTAAACTCTTCACCTTTGTAATTTAATAATCCACAACCACTTTCTTTCATACGGTAAAAATTTTCCATTAGATCGTCTTTAAGATTATTTAAAGCCTTTGCTTCAGGTGTAATTACAAAATTTTCATCTATAATATATTTTTCTGTAAAGCCTCTAATTGTTCTTTCAAATAGAATGTGGTCATTTTTATGTGATACTTTCCAATTTTTTTGAGAAATATTAGCAATTAAGTTTAATCTTTGCTGAAGATATTTGGCTATTTCCTGACCAATTGAGTTATCTTTTAAATTCCTGTAGTCTAATCCTCTTACAATAGCAGTATGCTCAATTATATCAGCATTATCTACTCTTCTTAATAATGGCATAACTAAATTTTTAGTTTTTTTAGATAGGTATATTATATCTTTTAATTGTTCTCCAGCAAATTGAGACTGTTGAGTATTTTTATAGGTAGTATTCTTTAATCCCTCTTCAATTAAGTAATCTTCTAAATCAGTGTCATCTTTTTTATAAACAGTAGAATTACCTTTTTTTAATCTATATAAAGGAGGCTGTGCGATATATAACCGTCCAGAATCAATAATTGGTTTCATATGTCTATAAAAAAAAGTTAGCAAAAGAGTTCTAATATGACTTCCATCAACATCTGCATCAGTCATTATAATTATTTTGTGATATCTCATTTTCGTTATATCAAACTTACCCTCTAATTTATTTTGATCTGAATTATCAGTGGGATTTCCCACACCTGCCCCTATTGCTGTAATTAATGCACCAATTTCATTACTTGTTAAAACTTGTTTATCATTAGCTCTTTCAACATTTAAAATTTTTCCCCTCAATGGAAGAATTGCTTGGTTCTTTCTATCTCTACCTTGTTTAGCTGATCCACCAGCTGAGTCACCTTCAACTATAAACAATTCTGATAATTCTGGGTTTTTTTCCTGACAATCTGCTAGTTTACCTGGAAGAGAAGTATTTTCTAAACCAGTCTTTCTTCTTGTTAATTCTCTTGCTTTTCTTGCAGCTTCTCTAGCGTTTGATGCTTCAATTATTTTATCAATTACTTTTTTAATTTCTGTTGGGTTTTCTTCAATCCATTGCTCCAATTTATTTAAACTAGTAGACTCTATGACTGGCCTTACTTCAGATGATACTAATTTATCTTTAGTTTGACTAGAAAATTTTGGATCAGGTAACTTTACAGATATGATACAAGTTAAACCCTCTCTTGCATCCTCACCAGTAATATTGTTAGAACTTTTTGTATTTTTATTTATATAGTTAACGATTGATCTAGTAAGCGCGCCTCTAAAACCTGCAAGGTGAGTTCCACCATCTCTTTGAATAATATTATTTGTAAAGCAAATGGTATTTTCATGATAACTATCAGTCCACTGCAATGAACATTCAATAGAAATATTATTTTTTTCACCTTGGAAAAATATTGGGTTAGGATTGATGAGATTTTTTCCCTCATTTAAATACTTTACATATTCCTTAATTCCTCCATCATATTTAAAATTTATATTCTTTTCTTTAGCCTGTCTCCTATCTGTTAAAAAAATACTTATACCTGTATTTAGAAATGCTAATTCTCTAAGTCTTTTCTCTATTATATTAAAATTAAAATTAACATCTTTGAAAATTTTGTTAGTAGGTAAAAATGTAATTTTAGTTCCTGTAAAATAATTGTTATCAATTTTTTCTGAATTACCGATTACATTTAATTCATTACTTACAATTCCATTTTCAAACTCAATGTTGTATATTTTTCCATCTCTATTAATTTCTAAAACTAAATTTTCAGATAATGCATTAACTACCGAAACTCCGACTCCATGCAAACCCCCAGATACTTTATAACTATTTTGATCAAATTTACCGCCAGCATGTAATTCAGTCATTATTAGTTGGGCTGCGGGTATTTTTTCAGTTTTGTGAAGATCAACTGGTATTCCCCTGCCATTATCAGTAATTGTTGCTGTACCATCAGCATTTAAAATTACTTCAATTTTATCGCAAAAACCTGCTAGTGCCTCATCTATTGAATTATCAAGAACCTCATATATCATTTGATGTAGGCCTGATCCGTCATCGGTATCACCAATGTACATACCAGGTCTTTTTCTTACAGCTTCAAGGCCTTTTAGTACTTTAATTGAGTCAGAAGAATATGCAGAATTCATAAGTCAGTTATATTATAAAATTGTCCCTTTGTTGACACAAAAGAAAATAAATTTTTATCGGTTCCAGTTAAAAAAAATTGAATTTTGAATCTATTAATCATATCTAACAATATTTGACGATTATATGAATCTAAATGCGACCCGATTTCGTCAAGTAATAAGACTGGGTTTATATCTCTATCATTTACTAAATAATTACATTGAGATAGCAAAATCATAAGAACAACTGTTTTCTGTTGTCCAGTAGATAACAAAGAAGCCTCAAAATCATCATCAATTATTGCTATTAAATCAGATTTGTGTGGCCCTATTTTGGTTCCTCCAAACTTCTGGTCAAATATACGTAAATCTTTTAATTTAAATAAATATTCTTCAAGATTAATTTGATTATGCAAATAGTCATCTTTTATTTTTAACTCAACATTAAATCGAAACTTGTGATCATATTTTAGAATTTGAAAATTACTGTTAATGGATCTTACTTGTAAGTCTCTTTCATTATATATTTCTAATCCTAATATACATATTTCTTTTTCAATTTGGTTTAACCAATCATTATCAACTACATTTGTTTGAAGTATCTTAATTCTTTCAACAATGAGTTTTTTATATTTATTAATAAGTCTATTGTAATCATTTCTACGAGCAAAAACTAATCTATCTAAAAAATTTCTTCTGTAAGAAGGTGATGTTTGGAACAATCTTTCCATTTCAGGTAAAAAAATAATATATGATATTGATTTGTTTAAAAAATCTAAAGACTCTTTGGATAAATCATCATTAATCTTAATTATTTTTTTATATTTATCGCTTTTATTTTCTGCAAAGATTTCTACGTTAAAATAATTATTTTTAATTTCAAGATTATTTTTTATAAAAAAATTTTTTTCGTTTTTTTTTATTAAGTCATGAATGCTTGCATTTCTTATACCTCTACCTTTAGCAATCAAAGATATGGCTTCTAAGATATTTGTTTTACCACTACCATTTTGACCAAAAAAAATATTTAACTTTTCATCAAAAGAAAGGTCTAAGTTTTTAAAATTTCTAAAATTAAATGAATTAATGCTTTTTAATGTTGCCAAATTTTAAACTCTCATTGGCATCAAAACATAAACTAAATTGCTATTTGAGTTTTCAGTTGCAATTATTGGAGATGTATTATCTTTCAAATTAATTGAAATTTCCTCATCTTCTAAATTGTTAACAATATCCATAATATATTTTGAATTAAAGCCAATTTCAATATCATCACCATTATAGTTTATTTTTAAATCTTCAGAAGCAGTACTGTTTTCATTATTTATTGTATTTAAATTAAGTACGTTTTGTAATAACTTAAATTTAATTACAGGTGATTTTTCATTAGCAATTGTACTCACCCTATCTACTGCTGATAATAGTGTTTCTCTATTAACTTTCAAAATATTTAAATTATCTTTTGGGATAACTCTTTTATAATCTGGGAAACTTCCATCAATTAATTTTGAAATAAATATTATATTACCTATTGTAAATATAATTTTGTTAGAGCTTATTGAAATCAAAACACTTTGATCTCTTTCTGACAGTAATTTTGATAACTCATAGATAGTTTTTTTTGGAATAATCACTCCAGATACCTCATCTATATTATCTTCAATATAATGACTAAATTTTGCTAGACGATGTCCGTCAGTTCCTACAAGAGTAACAATATTTTTATTTTGTTCCTTATTTATATTAAAATATAATCCATTTAAGAAATATCTTGTCTCTTCATTTGATATAGCAAACTTAGTTTTATCTATTAATTTGAAAATTATCTTTGAATTAATTTTAATATTAACACCAGAATTATTTTGATCAATTATTGGGAAATCCTCTTTAGGTAGACATGCTAGTGAAAATCTTGATCCATTGGATCGTAAGGTTAATAATTTTCCATCATTTGAAATAATTTCTATTTCATTATTATCATCAATTTTTCGTACAATATCGTATAAAATTTGTGAATTTATAGTTGTTGCACCATCTTCAAACACACTGCAATCAATTCTTTCAATAATAGAGATATCCATATCTGTTGATGATAGTGTTAATGCATTATCTTTGGCCTCAATTAATATATTAGATAGTATTGGTAATGAATTTTTTTTATCAACTATTCCCTGAAGATGGGATAAAGTTTTAAAAAAATTTGAACGAACTATTTTAAATTTCATAGCTAAGCATATGATAAAAAAAATTAAGAATCTATAAGTCTTTTTAACAATTCTAAATCTTCATTAAAATTAACATCTGATAGCTTAAGTTCTTCAATTTTTTTAACAGCATGCATTACAGTTGTATGATCTCTTCCACCAAATTTCCTACCAATCTCAGGCAGAGATCTAGATGTTATGGATTTTGCTAAGTACATTGCAATTTGTCTAGGTCTTGCAACAGATCTTGATCTTCTTGGTGAATGCATATCTGTAATTCTTATATTGAAATGCTCTGCTACTTTCTTTTGAATTTCTTCAATTGTTATTTTTTTATTAGAAGATTTTAATAAGTCTTGAAGTACTAATTGAGCTGTTTCAACAGTAATAGCTGTTCCTACTAATGTTGCATGAGCAACTAGTCTATTTAAAGCACCTTCCATTTCTCTAACATTTGAAATTATTCTATGAGATATGAATTCTAAAACTTTTGGAGGGATCTCTACGCCTCTTTTGTGAGCTTTTTCTATTAATATACCAAGTCGAAGTTCGTATGTAGTTGGGTGAATATCCGCTACAAGACCACAACCTAGTCTAGATTTTAATCTTTCTTGAACTCCATCAAGGTCAGTAGGTGTTTTATCTGCTGATATAACTATTTGTTTATTTTGTTCAATTAAAGCATTGAAAGTATGAAAGAATTCCTCTTGAGTATTATCTTTTCCACTTATAAATTGCACATCATCAATCATAAGTACATCTATGGATCTAAACTGTTCCTTAAATGCAGAGGTATCTTTATATCTGAGTGCTCTTACAAATTGATACATAAATTTTTCTGCCGAAAGATAAATAACTTTTCTTTCTGGTTGTTGTTCTTTTATTTTCCAACCTATGGCATGCATCAAATGAGTTTTTCCCAAACCAACACCACCGCATAGAAATAATGGATTGAATGTAATTTTATTTGCTTCGGATACTCTTTGAGAAGCTGCAAAAGCTAGTTCATTAGGTTTTCCAACAACAAAATTTTCAAAAGTAAATCTAGGATCTAATGGAGCTCCAAATTCATTAGGATATGTAGATGATTGATTAGATCTTAAATCCATTGAGGATTTCCAGTGATTTTCATTGCTTTTAATAGTTCTTGTTGTGCCTGGAACTATTCTTCCACCTGAAGGTTTAACAACAAATTTAATAGTGTCCACTTTTTCAATATGATTTTTTGCTTCACTTTTTATTTTGTCAGAATAATTATTGACTATCCAATCTCTTAAAAACTTTGTTGGTACAGAAAATGTTAAAGTAGTTTCTTTAAAAGAAATATAGTTTAAATGTTTTAGCCAATTGTTGAAGGCTGTATCACCAACGTTCTTTTTAAGATTTTTTTTAAAGGATAACCATTTACTGTCGTCAAATATAGTAGATGAATTATCCATTTTCCCCCAACAAGATGATTTTATAGCTTTAAAAATTTTACGCAAAAAATCTAAAGTCGTAAAATTTAATCACCAAAATAATTTACTTAATCAACACTCTTTAAGTATTTTTAGCAAGAAGAAAAGTGAAAAAAATTAAAAAAAAATTATTTTTTTGAAATTTGTTTTGATAAAGAGGATAACTTTCTGGATATGTATTCTTTTTTAAATATACCTTTTTTTGATGCTCTGGCCATTATTGAGTTGACATTGCTGAAGGATTTTTGCATTTCTTCCTCTTTTTTAGCTTCTACTGATAATCTAAATTTATTTAGAGCGTTTCTAAATTTAGATAGGTATTGAGAATTAACAGTATTTCTAGTTTTATTTTGTCTCGATCTTTTTTTTGCTGAAGCGTGGTTAGCCATACGAGTGCTATAAATTCAAAATAAATTAAGTCAATTAATATTTAATAAAGAATTACTTATTATTTTGAAGTTTAGGACAATAAAAGGTGGATCTTCCATATTGAATGATCTTTTTAACCTTATCATCACCTATCTTTTTTCCTTCTTTATTATACACCTTAAAATTAGACTGAAAATTTCCTAATGTACCGTCAGTAGACCTATAATCTCTTATGCTTGAACCTCCGTGTTTAATTGCTTTCTTTAAAATTTTTCTAATAGACTTAATTAGTTTCATAATGAGACTAATTTCTAAATCTTTGCCTAAAGTAAGTGGTGAAATTTTAGAATCAAATAGAATTTCTGATGCATAGATATTACCTATACCGGCAATTAATTTTTGATTGAGTAAAATCTGCTTTATTGGAACCTCTGATTTTGAAATTTTTTTAAATATAATTTGTGCAGTAAGATCTGGACTCAGTGCATCTACGCCCAAACTCAATATATACTTTTGTTTTTGTAGTTCTTTTGTTTGTACTATATCTATAAATCCAAATTTCCTTGGATCATTATAAACAAGTATCCTTTTACTTAAAAAGTACACTACAAAATGATCATGTTTTATTCTTTTGTAGTATTTATCGACAGTTTTTAATCTTCCTGACATTCCTAGATGTATTACTAGAGAATAATCTTTATCTAAATCGATAATAATGAACTTTGCTATACGTCTTAGGTTGGATATCTTGGAGTTACGTAGTATATTAATTATATTATTAGGAATTTTAAAGCGAAGTTTTGATGTATGAATTTTGACATTAGATATTTTTTGATTCAATGTTACACTAAGTCCTTTAACTGTAGTTTCAACTTCAGGTAATTCTGGCATAATGAAAAAAGATTATAATTTTGGTTATACAAAAGTAAATTCAAAACAAAAGACTAAACTTGTTCAGAATGTATTTTCAAGCGTAGCTCCAAGCTACGATATAATGAATGATTTAATGAGTTTAGGTATGCATCGATTATGGAAAAGGAGATTTGTAGAGATCGTAGATCTAAAAGAAAACGAAATTGTCTTGGATGTTGGTTCTGGTTCTGGTGATATTGCTATTGAAATTTTAAAAGAAGATTTACCAACCAATCTTTATCTTTTAGATCTAAATGAAGAAATGTTATTAGAAGGAAGAAAAAGATTAAAAAAAGAAAAAAATATAAAATATTTTATTGGTAATGCTGAAAAGTTAAATTTTGAAAATAATTTTTTTGATAAATATACTATTTCTTTCTGCTTAAGAAATGTTACAGAGTATTTATTATCTATAAAAGAGGCTTACAGAGTTCTTAAACCTGGTGGCAAATATTGTTGCTTAGAATTTAGTACACCTAAATCATCTTTGATATCAAGTTCATATAAAATTTACAAATCTAGGATTTTACCTCTGCTAGGAGAAATAGTTGCTAAAGATAAGAATGCTTATAACTATTTGAGTGAAAGTATTGATTTATTTCCATCACAAGAAGAACTTAGTAAAAATTTACGTGATTGTGGATTTACTAAAGTGGAGACTATTAATCTATTTAATGGAATTGTAGCAATACATACTGGTTATAAATTGTAATGAATAAAATTTTATTAATAATTACTGGCTCCATTGCTGCATCCAAATGTAAAGAAATAATTACTTTGCTAAATATTAATGAAGTTAAAATTAGTTGCATTCTAACTAAAGAAGCTAAGAAATATGCAAAAATATCAGATATAAAAAAATTACTTAAAAATAGGATATTTACTGATGAAGATGAGAAAAAAAATAAGATGCTTCATATTAATTTATCAAGAGATAATGATATAATAGTTATGTGTCCAGCAACAGCTAATTCTATTGCAAAATATGCTAATGGATATGGAGATAACTTAGCTTCTAATACGTTACTTGCTTCAAATAAAAAAATTTTGTTTGTCCCCGCAATGAATAGTTTTATGTGGCATAATAAAATTAATCAAAAAAATGTAAGATTATTAAAAGATAGCGGTCACGAGTTTATTGGTCCAAAAGTAGGAAATCTAAAATGTGGAGAATTTGGTTTAGGTAGAATTGATAATTCAAAAAATATAGTAAATAAAATTTTAAGCAGATTAGAAAATATTAATTTATTAAAAGATAAAAAATGCCTAGTAACTGCAGGACCAACAATTGAAATGATTGATCCAGTTAGGTTTATTTCAAATCAATCTTCTGGAAAACAAGGCTATGAAATCGCTTCACAACTAGTTTTATATGGAGCGAATGTTACCTTGATATCTGGGCCAACAAATTTAGATCCTCCACCAAATTTGAAATTTATTCAAATAAAATCAGCAAACGAAATGTATAAAAAAATTAGAAAAATTTCTAAAATTGATATAGGAATTTTTACTGCTGCAGTATCTGATTTTAAAAATAAAAATATCAATAAATCTAAGATTAAAAAAAATAAAAAATTAAATATTAATCTTCATAAGAATATTGATATTTTAGAAAAAATTGGAAAAAGTAAAACTCAAAGACCTAAATTTTTAGTAGGTTTTGCGGCTGAAACAGGAGGCATTAATAATGCTAGAAAAAAATTAGCAGATAAAAAATGTGACATGATTGTTTACAATAAAATCGATAGCAAAAATAAAGTTTTTGGTTCAGATTATAATCAAATATCGATAATTACAAAAAACCAGATAAAAAAATTTAAGAAAATGACAAAGGTAAATTGTGCAAAACAAATTATAAAACAAATTTATAATACTTTATAGAGTTATGAATAATTACTCTGAGGAAGAATATAAAATTTTTAGCAGGTTATTTATTTTAAATGAATTTTCTGAAGAAAACCTAAAAAAATTGTCCAACATAAAAATTGGAATTGTTGGTATGGGAGGTATAGGATGTCCTTTAAGTCAATATTTAGTAAACTCCGGAATTAAAGAATTATTAATAGTAGATGAAGACATTGTTGAAAAAAGTAATCTTAATAGACAAATTTTGTTTAATTTAAATGATATTGGAAAAAAAAAGGTTGATGTAGCAAAGTACAAATTAAAATTAATTAATACTGAATGCAAAATTAATACTATTGATGAAAATATTAATTCTTTAAATTTAAATTCTTTAAAAGAATGCTCTATAATTGTTGATGCGACTGATGATTGGTTCAGCTCTAAATTATTAAATGAATATTGTCTTAAAAACTCAATCAATTTTTTATATTCCTCTGCATTAAGACACGATTTACAAATAATTCTTTTCAATAATTCAAATAAAAATAATCATCTATGTTTAAATTGTATATTTCCCAACAAAGATGATGTTGATCTTCCTAGATGTAGTGTAGTAGGTATTTCAGGTATTTCTGCAGGGTTAGCAGGTTTGATTGCTGCTCAAAAAATAATTAATTTCTATTTAAATTTAAAGGATGAATCTAATATATTGACAATTTCTGATGGAAAAAAATTAAGCATTGATAATATTATTATTAAAAGTAAACATAATTGTTATTTAAATTCAGTTTAAGTTAATTGATAAATACATAAAAAAAGTTTAATTAAAATTATGAAACAAAATTCATTCACCTACGATCAATTAATTGATTGTGCGAAAGGTGTGCTTTTTGGAAAAGGGAATGCCCAACTTCCAATGCCTCCTATGCTAATGTTTGATAGAATTACTTCAATAAATGAGACTGGTGGATTATTTTCTAAAGGCGAAGTTATTGCAGAACTAGATATTAAAGAAGACTTATGGTTTTTTGAATGTCATTTTAAAGATGATCCGGTAATGCCAGGTTGTTTAGGTTTGGATGCTATGTGGCAATTACTTGGTTTTTATTTAGGATGGCTTGGCCAACCAGGAAAGGGTAGAGCTCTAGGAGTTGGTGAGGTTAAGTTTACCGGTCAGGTATTACAAAAAGTCAAAAAAGTAACTTACCATATATCTCTTAAAAGACTTATACTAAGAAAATTGATTTTGGGAGTTGGAGATGGTGTTTTAAAAGCTGACGGCGAAACAATTTATGAAGCTAAAGATATGAAAGTCGGTTTATTTTCACCTGAGAAATAATTAATGAATAGAGTAGTTGTAACAGGTTTAGGTATAGTATCATGTATTGGTAATAATCAATCGGATGTTATAGACAGTCTTAAAAATTTGAAATCTGGAATAACAAGTGCTGAAGAGTATGAGGAGTTTTCTTTTAGAAGTCTTGTGCACGGTAAACCAAATATAAATATTAGTACCGAAATTGATAGAAGATTATTAAGGTTTATGGGTGATGGAGCTGCCTACAACTATATTGCGATGAAAGATGCTATAGACGACTCAGGGCTAGATGATAGTGATATTTCAAATGAAATGACTGGTATAATTGTTGGTTCAGGCGGTCCATCTACACAAAATTTATTTAAGTCTTCTGAAATTGGAAAGAGTTCGGGTTCAAAAAAAATTGGACCATTTATGGTGCCAAGAGCAATGTCTAGTACAAATTCTGCAACGCTTGCGACTCCTTTTAAAATTAAAGGAGTTAACTATTCAATTACTTCAGCATGTTCTACGAGTTCACATTGTATTGGTAATGCGTACGAACTAATTCAAATGGGAAAACAAAATATTGTTTTTGCTGGAGGAGGTGAAGAGCTCCATTGGACTTTATCAATTTTATTTGATGCAATGGGTGCTTTGTCATCAAAATATAATTCTACTCCAAACAAATCTTCAAGAGCATATGATGCGGATAGAGATGGTTTTGTAATTGCTGGTGGAGGTGGAACTTTAGTACTTGAAGAATTAGAGCATGCAAAAGCTAGAGGTGCTAAAATATATGGGGAAATAACAGGATATGGAGCAACCTCAGATGGATACGATATGGTTCAGCCTTCTGGAGAAGGAGCAGAAAGATGCATGAAGCAAGCATTAAAAAATATTAATGTTCAAATTGATTATATAAATACACATGGAACAAGTACTCCAATAGGAGATGTAAAAGAATTGGAAGCAATCAAAAATGTTTTTGGCTCAAATATTCCTAAAATGAGCTCAACAAAATCTTTGACTGGTCATTCTTTAGGGGCAACTGGTGTGCATGAAGCAATTTATAGTTTATTGATGATGAAAAATAATTTTATTAGTGGTTCTGCTAATATTGATAAGCTCGATGATAGTGCCAAGGATTGTAATATTCTTTTAAAAACAGAAAATGATGTTGAAATTGAGCATGTTATGTCGAATAGTTTTGGTTTTGGTGGCACAAATGCAACATTAGTATTTTCAAAATATCATGCTTAGAAATAAAAAAGGTTTAGTATTTGGTATTGCAAATAATCATTCAATTGCATGGGGAATAGCAAAACAATTAGCTGAAAATGGTGCTGAAATAGCCATTGGTTACCAAAACGAAATATTATTTAAGAGGGTGAAACCACTTTCTAAAGAAATTAATTCAAATATATTAGTAGAATGTGATTTTAATAATGATGACTCAATAAATAAATCTGTAGAAATTATAAAAAAAGAATGGGGCACACTTGATTTTATAATTCATGCTGTTGCATTTGCAGAAAAGTCAGAGTTAAATGGTAGATATATTGATACTACCAAGGGTAATTTTATTAATTGTTTGGAAATATCATGTTTTTCGTTAACTAGTCTTGCAAGGAGTTTTGAGCCTATAATGAATGATGGAGGAAGTATTCTCACCCTTACTTTTTACGGCTCAAATAAAGTGATACCAAATTACAATTTAATGGGAATTGCAAAAGCCGCTTTAGAAACAAGTGTAAAATATTTGAGTGTGGATTTAGGTACAAAAAATATTCGTGTTAATGCAATATCAGCAGGACCTATGAGAACAATTGCTGGTG
Source organism: uncultured Alphaproteobacteria bacterium (assembly GCA_902521325.1). Taxonomy (GTDB): domain Bacteria; phylum Pseudomonadota; class Alphaproteobacteria; order HIMB59; genus CACPNW01. The sequence continues at coordinate 8,689 of CABYRE010000010.1, read as the reverse complement.
CAGCAATAAATAATGCTAGGGAGATGTTTAAATTTACAGAACAACATTCAGCATTAAAACGAAATGCACAACTAGATGAAATTGGTAAATCTGCTTTATACTTTGTTAGTGATTTATCTTCTGCAGTTACTGGTGAAGTACATTATGTCGATTGTGGCTACAATATTATTGGAATGCCAAGTAAACTTTAAAATTTTCCCAATAAATCTCTTGGATTATCAATAAAAATACTATCTACACCTAAGGAGAAAATTTCATTAGCGTTAGATAAATTTATATTTTTATCTGAATAAACTGTAATTGACATATTAGATTCTTTAATTTTTTTAATAATATCAGTTGATACAAGATTTATATTTAAACCACAAATTTTTAAATCGTTATTAATTGATAAATTAATTAAATCATCAATATTATATTCTTTAAAATCATCTAATAGAAAACTTCGAAAAGATTGAGGGTAAAGTTTTGAAATTTCTAAAATAGAAATCATATCAAATGATGAGAAAAAAATATCTATTTGATGAATATTTTTTGTAAGTTCATAAATTTGAAGAGTATTTTCTTTTTCAAAATTTTTGTTTGGTTTTAATTCAATATTTAAATTACCATTATTATTAATACAAAGATTTAGAGTATCTTCTAACTTTGGAACAAATATATTTGTATTTTTTTTATAAAAAAATTTTCCCGCATCTAGTTTTTTTATATTCTCATAATCATAATCAATTACAAGTCCACTTCCATTAGTTGTTCTATCTAATGTATCGTCATGTAGTAAAATTGGGAGTTTGTCTTTGGAAATCTTTACATCGATTTCTACAAAGGTTAAGCCTAATTTTAATGCCATGCTAATAGATTCTAAAGTGTTTTCTGGACACAGATCTTTTACACCTCTGTGTCCAATTAATTTAGGTAATTTAAGCGTTTTCTTCTGCGTCAACTGCTTTCATAGAAAGTTTTATTTTTCCTCTTGAATCGATATCCAGTACTTTTACTTTAACCATATCTCCTTCACTAATAACATCTTCAACTTTCTCTACTCTTTCATTTTTTAATTGACTAATATGAACAAGTCCATCTGTAGACCCCATGAAATTAACAAAGGCTCCGAAATCCATTATCTTTATAACTTTACCATCATAAATTTTTCCAATCTCTGGCTCTTCAACAATACCTTTGATCCATTCTAATGCATCATTTCCAGATTTTTGATCTACAGCTGCAATACTCACTAAACCTTCATCATTAATTTCAATTTTAGCTCCAGTTGTTTCAGATATTTCTCTAATAACTGCTCCTCCCTTACCAATAACCTCCCTAATTTTATCTTTGTTTATTTGAATATTAGTTATTGTTGGTGCGTATTGTGAAATTGATTTTTTTGGTTTATCAATTGCCTTAGCCATTTCGCCAAGTATGTGAAATCGCCCATCTTTAGCTTGCGCTAATGCCTCTTCCATAATTTCAGTTGTGATACTGGTTATTTTAATATCCATTTGTAATGAAGTAATGCCTTCAGAAGTTCCAGCAACTTTAAAATCCATATCTCCCAAATGATCTTCATCTCCTAGGATATCTGATAAAATTACATACTTATCATCTTCTTTAATTAACCCCATCGCAATTCCAGCTACTGGTCTTTCTAGTGGTACACCTGCATCCATTAAAGACATAGATGTTCCACACACAGTTGCCATTGAGCTAGATCCGTTTGATTCTGTAATTTCAGATACAACTCTATAAGTGTAAGGAAACTTTTCTTTAGAAGGTAACATTGGGTGAATAGCTCTCCAGGCTAATTTTCCATGTCCTATTTCTCTTCTACTGGTAGAACCTATTCTTCCAACTTCTCCAACAGAGTAAGGTGGAAAATTGTAATGCAACATAAAATTCTCTGTATATTCACCGTCAATTGCATCTATTCTTTGCTCGTCTTGTCCAGTTCCTAAAGTTGAAACTACAAGAGCTTGTGTTTCTCCTCTTGTAAATAATGCGGAACCGTGTGTTCTTTCTAAAACTCCAGTTTCACAAACAATTGGACGGACTGTTTTTGTATCTCTCCCATCAATTCTATTACCAGTATTAATTAATTCACCTCTGACAATATCTTTTTCTACATTTTTTATTGCATCTGAAACTAATACTGGTGAAAGTGTTTCACTTACAAAATTTTCAGAAATTTCATTTCGTAACAAAGATAATTTTTCTGATCTTTTTTGTTTTTCAGTTATTTTGTATGCATCTATAAACTCTTTGCCATAATCTGCGTTAATCTTAGATGGTAGATTTTTAATTTCTTCATCTTTTTCTTTAAGATCCCAAGGTTCTTTTGCAGCTTTTTTAGCTAAGGAGATTATTGCTTCTATAACTGTTTTATAATTTTCTTGACCAAGAACTACTGCATCTAGCATTTGTTTTTCTGAGAGCTCATGAGCTTCAGACTCGATCATTAGTACACCTTCTTTAGTTCCTGCCAATACCAGCTCTAATTTAGAGTTTGATAATTGACTTTTATCTGGATTAACAACAAACTCTCCATCGATAAATCCAATTTTTATTGCACCAAGTGGGCCTAAAAATGGTAAACCAGATAAAGTTAATGCTGCACTTGCAGCAACCATTGCTACAACATCTGAATCATTTTCTTGATCATGTGATAATACAGTACAAGTAACTTGAGTCTCGTTTTTAAAATCTTTATGGAATAAAGGTCTAACTGGTCTATCAATTAATCTAGAGACTAATGTTTCTTTTTCAGTTGGCCTTGCTTCTCTTTTAAAAAAACCGCCAGGTATTTTTCCTACAGAATAATATTTTTCTTGATAATTTACTGTTAAAGGAAAAAAATCCATATCTGGATTTGCTTCTCTTGCGGCAACTACATTACACATAACAGTTGTGCCACCATAAGTAGCTATAACTGTTGAGTCAGCTTGTCTTGCTATTTTTCCTGTTTCTAATTTAAGTTTTCTTCCAGCCCATTCAATTTCTACATTTTTCACGTCAAACATAATTTTATTTATCCTCTTTTTTAACCTCTAATATTTAATTTTTTTATTAAATCTGAATATTCAGATTTATTTTTTTTAGATAAGTAGTTTAATAATTTTTTTCTTTTATTAACTAATGATACTAACCCTCTTTTTGAATGATTATCTTTATTGTGAGTCTTAAAATGTTCAGTTAAATTTTTTATTCTTTCTGTTAAAACTGCTATCTGAACACCGGTTGATCCAGTATCTTTGTCATTCTTAGAAAATTTATTAATAAGATTTTTTTTATTTTCTTTAGTTATCGACATCGGTTCTCCTATATTAATATTTTATTTGGTTTAAACAAATTACCATCTAATTTGCCTATTGAGACAATGTCTCCTTTCTTAAACAAAAAAATATTTTTTTTATCTAAGTTTATTGACGAAGAATTTATAATTTTTTTTTCATCAATTTTAATTGATCTCCCAAAAGATAAATTTTCAATATCTAGTTTTTCTTCAATTTCATAAGCCAAGATGTCGTCCAGCATAGAAATTGTAGAGGAAACACAATTAATTTCCCCGTGCATTTGTCCTATTTTTAGTAGATCGTCCAGTAAAATCGAAGTTTTTTCTCTAAATTTACCTACTTTGGACCTTTTCAATGAAGAAATATGACCATATGTTTTGAGATCTATAGCTAAATCACGAGCTAGACTTCTGATATAAAAGCCTTGCCCACATAAAATTTTAAATGACGTTTTGTTTATATTATGGTCAGAAATAAACAAATCTTCGATAAAAACTTTTTTTGGTTGAATCGTAAATTTTTTATTTTCTCTAAACAATTTATAAGCTCTTTTACCATTAATTTTAACTGCTGAAACTTTTGGAGGTGTCTGATTTATATAACCAATATAATTAATAATTTTCTTTTCTATTTCTTTTCTTTTAGGGAGGTAATTTGATTCAAATAAAATTTTGCCCTCAGCATCATCTGTTGTTGTTTGAGTTCCCCAAGTTACAGTGAACTCATACTCTTTATTCATATTACTAATATATGGAATTAGTTTTGTTGCTTTTCCTATAGCAATAGGTAACACACCCTCAGCCATAGGATCTAAAGTGCCTGCATGACCAATTTTATCAATTGAAAATTTTTTTTTTATAGAATTAATGGCTTTAAAAGACGTAATATTTTTAGGTTTATATAAATTTATCCAACCTTGCTTTGCAATCATTACTTAATATCTCTAAGGACATTTTTGTTTAACAATAGATTTTCAATTTTTTCTGCCTCATCAAATGTATCATCTAAATAAAAAGATAGCTTTGGAGTGAATTTAGAATTAATTTTTGCTTTTGATAAAAATTTTTGAAAAATATATTTTCTATCTTTCAAAATTTCTAAAATTTGTATTTTGTCCTTACCACCAAGAGGCATAAAATATACATTGGCGATCTTTAAATCTTTTGACATTCTTACATATGATATTGTAATTGATGAGGAATTAATATTTTCATCAAAAAAATCTTCTTTTAGTAAACAATCACTCAATAGTGATCTAATGAGTTCACCGAATCTAATTTGCCTTTGGGTATCCATAGTAAAAAAACATTATAACTTTCTACTTGTAGAAACTTCTTCAAATGTTTCAATAATATCGCCTACTTTTATATCGCTATAATTATCTAGCATTACTCCACATTCAAAACCAGACTTTACTTCAGATACTTCTTCCTTAAATCTTTTAAGACTACTAATTTGTCCTTTATGAATTACAATATTATCTCTAAGAATTCTAATCTGTGATTTTCTAGATATAAGACCGTCTTTAACCATACAACCTGCAATATTTCCAACTTTCGAAATATTGAACACCTCTCTTATCTCAACATTACCTGTAATATTTTCAGAGATGTCTGGTTTTAATAAACCAGTTAAAAGATTTTTTACATCATCAATAAGCTCATAAATAATTGAATAATATTTAATATCAACACCATCTCTTTTTGCTATATCTCTTGCGTGGGGTAGTGCTCTGACATTAAAACCAACGATAAAACCTTTACCTGATCCAGCTAAAGTTACATCACTCTCTGTAATTGCGCCTACACCTTTATAGATAACATTTACTTTAACTTCATCTGTTGATAATTTGGTTATTGAGTTTTCAATTGCTTCTGCTGAACCTTGAACATCTGTTTTAATTACCACTGGAAGACTTGTTGCTTCACCTTTATTAATTTGGGCAAACATCTCTTCAACATTAGATTTAGCTACAGTATTTTTTTGAATTTGTAATTTGCTTGATCTAAATTCTGCAATTTTACGAGCAATACTTTCACTTTCAACTACAATAAAATCATCACCAGCTAATGGGTTAGAATCAAATCCCAGAACTTCGACTGGTACTGATGGTTCAGCTTGATTTATATTTTTACCTTTATCATCAATTAAAGCTTTAACCTTCCCCCACTCAGATCCTGATACAAAAATATCGCTTACTTTTAATGTTCCTTTTTGTACTAAGACTGTTGCCACTGAACCTCTGCCCTTTTCAAGTTTAGATTCAATTACAGATCCTCTTGCCTTTCTATCAGGGTTAGCTTGGAGATTAAGAAGGTCTGCTTGTAGATGAATGGCTTCTTCTAATTTATCTAAATTTGTTCCTTTAATTGCTGATACTTCTATATCTAAAACCTCACCACTTAGTTTTTCAACAATCACTTCATGATTAAGTAATTCATTTCTAACTTTATCAGCATCAGCTCCTGGGAGATCAATTTTATTAATAGCAACTATAATTGGAACCTCAGCAGATTTTGCATGAGCGATTGATTCTATTGTCTGAGGTTTAATTCCATCGTCTGCAGCAACAACAAGTATAATTATATCGGTTGTTTTTGATCCTCTAGCTCTCATATTTGAAAAAGCAGCATGTCCTGGAGTGTCAATAAATGTAATTTTTTTATTGTTATTATTAATTTGATAAGCACCAATATGTTGAGTAATGCCCCCAGCTTCCCCAGAGACTATATTAGTTTTTCTAAAAGCATCAAGTAATGAGGTTTTTCCATGATCAACATGACCCATAATTGTTACTACAGGAGCTCTTTTTTTAAGACTCTCTTTTTGATCTTCAAAATCTTTAATATCATTTAATACATCGTCATCTTTAACTACGTTTACTTTATGACCTAATTCTTCTGCAACTAACTGAGCTGTATCAGACTCAAGAGATTGTGTGGCATTTGCCATAACACCCATTTTCATTAAAACTTTAACTACATCGGCAGTTTTTTCTGCCATTCTATTTGCTAAATCTTGAACAGTAATAAAATCTGGAATGGAAATTTCTCTAGAAATTTTACTTTCTTCTTCATCGTTTACTGATTTTAGCTTTTCTTTTTCTCTAGCTCTTTTAATTTTAGCTAAGCTAGGAAATTTATCAAATTCTTGTTCTTCTTGTTCTAATATTTTTTTTGCATCAGATTTCCTAAAATCGTCTTCAAGCGGTCTAAGAGTTGATTTTTTTTGTTGTGTTTTTTTATCTACATTTTTTTTATTTTTGTTTTCAAAACTTCTAGTTTTGTTAGGAGGTGAAAAGTTTGGTTGATTTGACGAGTTTATACTTGATCTAGGAGTTCTTAAACTAGATGATCCTCTAAAATTTGATTGAGTTGTAGATGAGCTTTTCTGTTGATTGTTTTTATTTTTAAAAACAATTTGAATTGTTTTTTTATTACCACCACTTCTTGCCTTATCACCAGCTGGACCAAGATTTTTTCTTATTTGTAGTCTTCCAGATGATGATAGTTTTAGTGGTTTTTTTTTATTACCTTTATCTTTGTCCAATGTTAATCCTTATTTTCTTCTTCAGACCAGAAACTTCTTGCCTCCATTATCATATTGTTAGCAATTTGCTCGTCAAGATCTAGTTCTTTTAAAATACCTTCCTCTTTATCAATTAGTTCAAAAGTGGCTAAATCTGCAAAATCATTAACATTGAAAATTTTTGATTTTGCAAGTTGTGCTAAAATACTATTATTCATCCCTTTTAGATTTTTTAATTTTTCATCACTGATATTTTCTTCTATTAGTTTTTTGTCAGACTCCTCTTTATCTTTTACAAAATTTTTAGATCTATCAATTATTTCTTGAGCTAAAGTAGAGTCAAAACCCTCTATTTTTTCTAGATTTTCTAAAGTTTCGGTAGCTATAGACTCAACTGTTGTATATCCATCAGTCACAAGTAATTGGGCAATGACATCCTCAACATCAAGAGTTTCAGCTAATAAAATACTTTTTTCTTTAAACTCTTGTTGTCTTCTTTCTGATTCTTCATCCTCCGTTAAAATGTCTATTTCTAAACTAGTTAAATTAGATGCTAATTTTACATTTTGACCTTTTCTTCCAATAGCCAAGCTTAGTTGATCATCAGGTATTACAACCTCTACTTTATTCTTTTCTTCATATAAAAAAATCTTACTAACCTCTGCAGGAGCAAGTGCGTTTGCTAAGAAAGTAGCTTGGTTGTCTGACCAAGTAACAATATCTATTTTTTCTCCTTGTAATTCATTTACAACCGCTTGAACTCTTGAGCCTCTCATTCCAACACAAGCACCAACTGGATCTATAGTAGAGTCTTCTGTAAATACACTTATCTTAGCTCTTGAACCGGGGTCTCTTGCAACACTTTTAACAGTAATGACTCCTTCATATATTTCAGGTACTTCTTGAAAAAATAGTTTTGATAAAAATTGAGGATGAGTTCTTGATAGGAAAACCTGATATCCTTTAATATCATTTTTTACTTCATATATATAAGCTCTTACTCTATCACCATTTTTGAATGTTTCTCTTGGAATGAGCTCTTCTCTTTTAATTATTGCCTCACTCTTACCCAAATCAATAATTAGATTTCCAAATTCAGTTCTTTTAACTATACCGACTGCTATTTCACCAACTTTGTCTTTATATTCTTCATATTGATTAGATTTATCAGCCTCTCTTACTTTTTGAATAATAACGCCTTTTGCATTTTGTGCAGCAACTCTACCTAGTTCAATAGGAGGTAATTCTTTTATAATAAATTCTCCTAAATTAATATCTGGATTAGTTTTTTTTGCATCATCTAAAAGAATTTGTCTGGATTGTAATTCTTCATCAATATTTTCAACTACTTCGAGGTATGAATTTAATGTAATATCACCAGTACCTCTATCTATGGAAATTCTTATATCAATATCTTGACCATATTTAACTCTTGCAGCTTTTTCTAATGCTTGTTCCATAGCAGAGAAAACTGAGTCTTGATCAATATTCTTTTCTTCTGCTACGTTAGAGGCAACTTGTAGCATTTCTTCTCGAATTACATTATATTTTTTTTTGGCCATAGTTATAAAAAAAAGGTGGGATAACCCACCTTAATAATATTGCGTATATTAATATTTTAGAGAATTTCAAGCTTATATTTTTCTTAAAATGAATAAAGATGGTTTTCTTTGAGAATTAATTGCTTTTTTATAATATTTTGTCTCAATATTGAAATAGTCTTTTATATTTAAATTCATATTAGACTGGTTAAGCCAAAGAAAATGGTCCTTACAATTAAAAATTGAATTTAAAATAAATCTTACATAAATTGTTGAATCTGTTGCTATATATATCTCACTATTTTTTTTTAAAATTTTATGAAGTTTTATCAA
>CABYRE010000009.1 GCA_902521325.1 uncultured Alphaproteobacteria bacterium | reverse complement strand
ATCTTCCATATTTTATGAATAAAATAGGGATGCCTAGTACATCTTTAGGTTTCTTTTTTATGATTTTATCCGGTATTCAAATAATATTTAGTCAATTTGCTGGAAGATTAATCATCCCTAAAATTGGTTCTAAAAATACTTTATCAATAGGCATTTTAATATTTTCATTATTTCCAATAATTTTGATTAATTCTCAAAATTCTTTTCATTTTTTACTCGCTTCTGTGCCATGTGGTTTTGGTGTAGGTCTATTTTATACTACATGTACAGCAATTACAGGAATTGCTGAAAGAGAAACAAATAAAATTTTACAACCTCTTTGGGGAGCATTTTTAAGTTTTGGTTTTCTGTGCGGTGCAATATTTTCATCTCTATGGCAATTTATGAATTTCTCTACATTTAATTTATTTATTTTATTATCATTTATGGGATTAATTGGTTTTTTTCTAATTCGTCAATATGGATTTCCAAGAGATAAAGACAGTATCGATAAATCTGAAAAATTTAAATTACCAGAATTAAAAATCTTAATTTTTGGTATTTACCTATTTATATTCTATGCATCTGTTGGAATTGTTGGTGATTGGTCAGCAGTTTGGTTTGAAAAAGAATTAAAAACAACTTTATTTTTTGCTAGTTTAGCTGTCGTTGCTTGGGGGTCTGGAGAGTCAATTGGAAGATTTTTAGGATCTTACTTAATAAAATTATTAAATGAAAAATTTGTTGGAGCTTATTTAGGTTTGATTGGTTGTTTTTTATTTTTTCTTTCAATACTAACTATGAACCCTTATATAATATTATTAGGTATATTTTTGATAGGAATATGCTCTTCTAACTTTTATCCAGTTGTAATAAGATTTGCGCTGAGACAATCCACACAGAATATAAATACTACAGCAGCTAATTTAAGTACTTTAGCAATGGGTGGATTTTTGATAGGACCTGCTTTAGTTGGTTTTTCTGCTGATTATTTTGGGTTAACTTTTAATGTTCAAGTTTTATGCTTTATCTGGTTTGTTAATACATGTTTGTTTCTTTATAGTGTAAGAAAACAATAATTTTAACTTCCTACAAAACTTATGATTAAATTTCTATTAAAATTGTTGTACCTGTGCTCAATAAGATAAATTCCTTGCCAAGTTCCTAATAGGAGATTTTTATTTTGTATAGGTATTGTAAGTGATGTTTGTGTTAACATACTCTTTATATGTGATGGCATATCATCATCTCCTTCAAAACTATGTTTGTATAATGATGAGTCTTCCGGAACAATTTTTTTAAAAAAAGAATTAATATCTTCTAGAACATCAGAACTTGCATTTTCCATTATAGTTAGTGATGCAGATGTATGCTGTATAAATATATTTAATTGACCTTTATTGATTGTATTATTTATAACCCAATTATTTATTTCATTTGTTATTTCATACATTCTTTGACCTTTTGTATGAATAATCAATTCATCTTGTAGATTTATCATTTTCTAATCTTAAAATGAAGTTGTGGCACCTACAAGGAGAATTATAATGAAAATTAATGTTATGAAAAAAGAACTATTCTTTTTATAAGTGCCACAGTTATTAAAATATAATCAAATTTTGTTTTAATAGAGATATAAATAAGGAAAAATTGTGTTATCATTGTCCCAAATCATTTTATTTAGGAATATTAATTGTCGAACAATAATCAATTTGCAATTTTTTTAATTATTATATCAATTATTTTTGGTACACTAATGGGTACATTTATAAAATTAGCTCAAGAAGAATTAAATGTATTTACAACTGGTTTTTTGAGATTTTTTTTTGGTTTTTTAATCATTACTCCCTACATTCTAAAAACTAAATTTAAAGTATTTAATACAGCAAATTTAAAAGTTCATATTTTACGTTCTGCACTTAATTTACCTGCTATGCTTCTTGGTTTTGCAGCTTTAGCTATGCTTCCATTAGAGAAAATGACAGCCATTCATTTTATAGTCCCTATAATTGTTACAATCTTAGCTGTTATATTTTTAAAGGAAAAAATATACTTATACAGATCACTTGCATTAGTGATGGGTTTTTTAGGAATGTTAATAATATTGAGACCCGGTATTATTGATATTTCTATTGGAATATATATGGCACTTATTTCATCATTAATTTGGTCTGTGGTTATAATTTTAACTAAAAAAGTATCCAAGGATGATAGTGCTATAACAATATTATCTCACCAATATGTTTATATGAGTCTATTTTCATTTCCATTAGTTATATATTTTTGGGATCAGCCAAGCTTAAAAACAATTATTTTTATATTATGCGCTGCAATGTCAGGCACAATTTTACATATTGCATTAAATCATGCATATAAATTAGTTGATGTAACTATGACTCAACCTTATTCATTTTTAGGTTTGGTAGTTTCATCAATAATTGGATATTTTGTCTTTAGCGATAAACCTGATTTTTATACCTGGTTAGGTGCCTCGGTAATTTTTTGTGGTGTCCTTCTAATTTCTTACAGAGAACTTCAATTAAATAAAGAAATAACAAGAAAGAGATTAAATATTAATTCGTAATATAAATATTTAACATGATTAGATTATGTGTATTATTAGTACATGCAAAATAATTATTTTTATAAATGGATAGATAGCAATAAAGATGATGAAATAAATAATTTTAAAGAATGTATTGATTCATATATTTATTTTAAGAAAGATGCTTTTTATAAAACAAATAAATTAATAAAAAAAAATCCAGAATTTAATGCTCCAAAATTATTAAAAACAGTTTTATTGCTTTTCTCTAGAGATGTTCAAAAAATTTCATTAGCTAGGGAAACAATAGAATCGATTTCAACTGATAAAGTAAATGATTATTTTTATCAATATTTAGAGATAGTCAATCTTTGGATTAAAAATGATTTAAAAAACTTATTAAATAAATTGGAATTTATTATAAAAGATAATCCCAAAGATATTTTTGCAATCAGATTATTTCATTTTAATAATATTTTCTTAGGTATTGATAGTAAATTTTTAAATAAACATGAGGAAATACTTAGTCAGTGGTCTGAAAATGATCAACATTATAATTTATTATTAGGGATGACTAGCTATGCTTTTGAGGAAAATAATATAATTGATAAAGCTAAGCTTTTAGCCTTAAATTCACTAAAACAATCATCCAATGATTTGTGGAGTTGGCACGCCCTTTTGCATGTACATGATAATGAGAATAACGACTCAATTAACAATAATGATAATTTCAATAAAATTAATTGGTCAATTTACGGTCCAATAAAAAGACATATATGGTGGCATCAATCATTAATATTATTCTACAATCAAGAATATGAGAAAAGTTTAAAACTATTTGATAATTATTTCTCTTCTTCAGAAATTTTTTATTTAGATTTTTGTAATGCTTGTTCCTTTTTATTAAGACTTCATTACAAGGGAGTGGATGTTAAAGAAAGAATGGATAAATTAAAAGATTATGCTGAATATTTTAAAAATCAACACATACTTCCATTCATTGATTATCATCTTATTTTTTATTACTTATACTATGATGACCAATATTATTTTCAGCAACTTGAAGAAAGAATGGAAGAAAATTATTTAGAAAATTCTTTTAAAGAAAATTATATTAATTACTTAAAGCCAATTATTCACAGTATCAAAACAAATGAATTATTAAACGAAAATATAATTAAATCACAATTTAAATACCTTGGAGGTAGTTTTGCTCAACGAGAACTTATTTTTTTAAGTTTAATCCAAAATACAAAATATGAAAAAAATAAATCAGATTTAATATCAGAATATAATGATTATAAATCAGTATCAAAATTATATGTATAACTCTAAATTGTTGGAAGAAAAATTTATAAAAAATTCAAATAATATTTTTACCTTATTAAAAGATAATCTTTTTTTTCGAAATATAACTTTTCAAAATTTTCAAATTTTAAAGATGATATCATTTTTGGTAAGAGACAAAAATTGGAATAACTATGATCCTAAAATTCTAAATTATGAAGAGAACTTTGATACATCCTTAGAATATATATTTGATTTAGAATATGGTATAGATCAAATTCTTAAAACAAGAAATGTTATATTATTTTCTGAAAATTTTATCACACTATCCTCTGAAGGAGAATTTTTAACTGATTTTTGGACTAATAGGATAGGTTTTAATTTATTAATTCCATTACAAAATCATGTTGGTTCAAACATCATTGTAACAAAAGGTAACGATTTAAAAGAGAAAAAAAAATTTCCAGAAAATATAACACCCGACCAACCATTTTTTAAATTTAAAAACCTTGCTTATACTTTAGATGATAGTTTGCTGGTAAATATTAATTTTGAGGGTATTTTATTTGAAATGGAGGATCAAAGAAACTGGGGTGACGCTTCTTTCAAAATATATAGTGGCTCTTTATTAGATCCATTTCCATACGTAGAAAAAGGGGGGACTAATTTCTCTCAAACTGTTAAAATAGATCTAGTAAATAAAAAAGAAAGATCATTTCCATCTAAGAATATTGTAAAAATTGATCATACTACTTCTTATAAGTTCCCTAAAATTGGTATAAAAATTGATTCTTTAATTATTCCAAATGATAATTTAATAAACAACTTTGATTATTATTACTATCTTATTGATTTTACTGAAGATTTTACTAATATAACTTTAACATCTCAAAACAAGGTGTTTCTTGTTGCTTTGGTTGATCAAGCTAACGATCCTGATGATGAGTTAAAAAAAATTTACAATTTTATAACTGAAAATACTATTAATTTAGATAAAATTTTAATTTGTCCAAAAATATATTTGAATAGTTTTCAACCAGCTGGTGAATGGCCTAAAGTTCCAGAATTAAACGAATATTATAAAATTGCGAAAAAGATGTTTTCTCATAGTCAAATAGTTTCTGGAATGGTCACAAATTTTACAGAATTAAATAGAAAGAGGCCAAAAATGTTTTATGATTTGGTTAGTTTTTCCTTCACTCCAATTGTTCATGATTCTAGTGATTTTGGTGTGTTAAATACACCTGAAACTATACCTTATATCCTTAAAACTTTAAAAAATTTTTCTAATAGCACCAATGTTCATATTGGTCCAATTACTATTGGTATGCATTTCAATCCGTATGGTGAAAGTCTTGTAAGTAATAAAAAGAAAATTAGATTAGAAATGGCTAATTGCGATCCAAGACATGATCAATTATTTTCATTAACTTGGACACTTGCAATTTTTATTCAATCAATAAATAAAGAGTCTAAATTTTTTACTTTTAATTCTATTTATGGTTATCACGGAATATTAAATAAAGATAATTCTAAAAGACCATTGTATTATTTAAATGATTTTCTTATTTCATTATCAAATTCAGAAATTTATAAATTTTATCCAATTAATGAAGTGTATGGTTTAAAAGTTGTATTAAAAGATAAAAAGTATTATTTATTTGTAAATTCTTCAAAACAAAAGAAAGAAATTAATATTTCTGATTTAAATTTTAGTTATCAATATAAGCTTAATTTAAAAAATTTTACTGATATTTTTAAGAATGATTTTTCTTTTTTTAATTTTAAAAAAGATACAAATCCATATACGTTTGAACCATTAGAAATAAAATTTATAGAAGATAAATGAAAAAATTTAAAGGTGCATTAATCGGTTGTGGTTTTTTTGCTGAAAATCATATTTTAGCTTGGAAAGAATTAAGAAATATAGAAATAATATGTGTTTGTGATTTAGATATAAAAAAAGCTAATAAATTTAAATCTAAATTTAACATTTTGCATTCTTATTCATCAATAGAGTTTATGTTAAAAAATCATAAAATTGACTTTGTTGATGTTGTAACAACAATGGAAACACATTTAAATATTGGTAAAATTTTATCTAAATATAAAATTCCAACTTCTATACAAAAGCCATTTGCTGAAAATTTATCAAATGCAAAAAAAATTGTATCTTTATATAAAAAAAACAAAACGCCACTTATGGTTCATGAGAACTTTAGATGGCAAAGTCCTTTATTAAAATTAAAAGAAATTATAGATAAAGAGAAGTTAACTAAACCACATTATGCCAAGATATCTTTTAGACATGCAAATCCTGTTGGATATACAAATCAAACATATTTATACGATCTAAAAGAGTATTTAACTTTAGATGTAGGAATTCATTTATTTGATTTAAGTAGATTTTTTATGGGAGAAGCCAAAAGTATTTATACTATAAATCAAAATACAAATAATAAATTTAAAGGTGAAACAGATTTTATATCACTTATAAGAAATAAAAATAAAAGTATTACCATTGTTGATGCTTCTATTTCTTCAATAAAAAAACCCGATAGATTTGCTCAAACACTAGTTAATTTAGAATTCTCTAATGGCTCAATAGATTTGGATTATAATTACAAAATTACTTTACATAAAAATAATAAAAAGAAGATTTATCATGGAAAACCAAAGAAATATAAGTGGATTTCAAAGCCTTGGGATCAAATTCAAGAAAGTGTTATTAATACGCACAAACATTTTATTGTTTCACTAATAAATAAAATTGAACACGACACGAGTGGTGAAGATAACATAAAGAGTTTATCATTAGTCTTCAATTCATATAAATCTGATAAATTAAGAAAAGAGATTAATATTTAAATTTAATTTTTTATTTAAATTTAAATTGTAAATTTTGATATTTCATCTCTTATTAACTTACTTAAAAGACTGTAACCAAGTACATTCATGTGTAAAGGATCTTCTGAATAAAATTTTTCAAATCCAGCTTTAAGCATAGGTGAGCAAAGATCAATATATCGCCACTGACTAAACTTCTCAATCTTGTTCTTAATTCTTTCATTGGCATCTAAAATAGTATTTAAATAGTTATTTCTAAATACACTTGGTTTAATGGATACAAAAAAACATAATGTATGCGGTAATTTTTCATTAACCTCAGAAGCAAATAATAAAAATTCATTTTCTAAATCTTCAGAACTCATTCCACTTCCTATATCATTATCTCCAGCATAAAATATCATTTTATCGGGATTATTTGGAACTACTATTCTATTAAAATATGTACGGCATGATACTAAAGTAGAGCCACCAAATCCTAAATTTAATAAACTATCAAATGACAAATCAGTTTTTGCATTTTCCCAATCTTTAAATGTTGAGCTTCCAAATAAGACTATTTTGTTATTTTTATATTTATCTGCATGTAATTTAATTTCTAACTCTCTTACGTCTGCTTCAAATTCTTCTTCAATAGGGCTAACTAAATTTAAATTACTTACTACATCTTCATGATTAATTTTATTTTTTTTCGCAGATTTTGCTAACTCAACAGCTTCCTCAACATAAGTTTTAAAAGTTTTTCTATATTTAGATAAAAAAATTTCTAACTCTTTTTTATTTTTCATATCATTTACAAAATCTTTTATTTTAATTGGTTCCTTAATAACTGCAGAATAAATTGTATCAGAAATTGAATAATCAAAATTGGCTAATGCAATTGGAACAAGAAGAGGTTCTGGTTTTAATTGATCTGCTAATAAAAATGCCCCTGGCTTTAAAGGACCGGGGGAATTTGGAGTTAAATTATCTTCAGTTTCAGATGTGCCTTCTGGCGCAATAACTAAAGGTCTGTTTTGATCAAAAATATTTTGAGTTTCGATAAATAATTTACTTTTTCTCTTCTTTTTTTGGTCTTGAGTTTCATTTAAATAGTCTGACTCCGGTGTATGAACAAAAATATAATCTAAATTCTCATAATAATTATATCTCCAAAATTCTGTATTTCTAGAATATCGAGCAATTCTTTGACCACCATCACCATATTTTGGAAATAAAATTTTTGCACTTATGAAATGACTATCTATACTAAATTGATGTCCATTAGCTAAAGCATTTTCTTCAATGCTTGCTAAATGATTATAAAAAAATATGTTTGTAGGTTCATCTGGTAAATTCTCCATACCTTTAATAACATAAGGAACTTGGTCAAAAGCTTTTGTAAAATCTGAATTTGTTAATTTTTGTAATGCTTGTTTATTTATTGAATCATATGAAGTTGCTACTCTGTTGTATATTTTATTTAGTTGTTTAAAAAATCTATTTTTTCTCTCTAGACCACTCAATGCATCTATCATGAGACTAGCTATAGATTTTTCATCATCATTACCTGTAACAATTAAATCATAAATTGTATTAAATGCTAAAGAATGAGTTAAATGATTTTCTAACAAATGAGGAATTGTGTAAAGTTTTGAATTGCTTGGTATTTTTGAAGAATTATCTTCTAGTAAATATTTAAAAAACTCTTTTTCATTTTTAGCAGGATATGTTGTCAAACCAGTTGAGCTTTGAATATAACGACTTAATTGCCATAATTGTCTTTTAAAAAATTTTATAGCTAATTTTGGATTAGTTTTAATTAGATTATCGATAAATTCGTTTGAAAATTTTAAAATTGTTGTATCTCGCGTAGATTTCAAAGAGTAGGGTGATTCTATATCATGCAATCCTGATGATAATGATAATGCCACTCCTGTTCTAGCTATTGATCTTGAATTATTTTCTAATTGATCATCTTTTAGATTTGTAAAAGAAGCTTCAACTTTCCCTTTTAACAAAATATTTATTCCGTCAGATTTTGAACCTTCTAGAGTTATATATTCACTGGCAGAAAATAACCTAATATTTGCATAATTTATTAGTTCATCTAAATCATCATCATCTAGAAAAGCTAAAAATGCTGAATTCTTTATTCTTTTAGTATTTACAATATCTCCACCAGTTTTAACACCTTCATCTAAATTAATATTTTTTTGCTTTACGGGTTTTTCTAAGTTACGAGATGACCAGATTAAGTTAATTGATTCATATAATAAAAAGGAATAAAAAAAACTAGCATAGTCAGGATCTATCTCTTCTAACTCTTTTAATTTTTCTATTTTGATAGAAATATATTCTGAATTACCTTTAATAAATATATCTGACATATATCTACCTGGTGCATTTAACCCTGAAACACCAAGAGGTGATCCAACATTTTTTAATGTTGCTAGCTTGTAAAAAACATTATTATGATATTTTACGTATTCCGCTTCACCTTTTAAAAGAATAAATATTTGATCTGCAATACCATGCTGCTCTACAATTTTGATGTCTTCAGTACTTTTGTGTAATTCCGTGCCTGAATTGATTAAATCTTCAGTGTTTTTTTTTGGAGATAAAGAAAAACCTTTATCTACTAGTATTAAAGATATTTTTTCACTTATATTCATTAATTATCTAACTTAATAAATTTCCCGTTTTATTTAAAGAGAAAAATATTATCTTCTTATAATTGATTTAAAAATATTGATAAAAGATAACAGTATTATTTTTAATCTAAATATACTTACAATGGATTGAGCTAAATATGTCAATGCAGCAGCTCTTAAAACAGATTTACATTGGTGCATATTCTCTCTAGGAACATATCTTTTGAGTATTGGTAAAGCTCTCTTAAAACTTGCATCAAATTCTACAGGCAGAGTAATCAAATGAATTAACACATTTGTAGATAAACATCCCATTATTATTATCGCAGCAATAAAAGTGATAAATGGACTTTTAGTAAAAGCAAATATTGACGGTAGTCCTATAATTAATAAAAATGAACCAATTCTCTGAAAGATCATTGTTTTTTCAATTAATGATTGTCTAAGGATAAGTGGCTTATATTTTTCTTTATCTTGAATTGCATGACCAATTTCGTGAGCAACAACGGCAATACTTGTTATACTTTTTTTATCAAGTTTATCTGTAGCTATATGTATTTTTTTTTCTTTAGGATTGTAATGATCCAGTTGTTGAATAGGATTAATTGATACATTGTTGATTTTCTCCTCTTCAAGTATTTTTTTTCCAAGTTCTCTACCAGTAAAGGGCATATCAGGTAAAATTTTATTATATTTTTTTAAAATAAAATTTACCCATAAACTTGGTAGAAAAAGTACAATAAAAGGTAAAAAATAGTAAAATAATTTAATCACAATATAAAAATAGGAATAATATTATTAAAAATCAATTTTATTTAAACTAGTATTATTAATAATTATTAATTATTGCTTAAAAAGTGAAATCTAAATTTGAAAGAATTAACAGACTCCCCCCATATATATTTGGGGAGATAAATTCATTAAAAATGAAACTGAGATCAGAGGGTAGGGATATTATTGATTTTGGCATGGGCAATCCTGATATGCCAACACCTCTTCACATAAGACAGAAATTGAAAGAAGTTATAGATAAGCCAGGTGTTGGACGTTATTCAGTTTCTAAAGGCATTAATGGATTAAGAAAAGCTCAAGCTAAATATTATAAAAAACGATTTAATGTTGATGTAAACCCATCAAGTGAAATTATAGTAACAATTGGTTCAAAGGAAGGTTTAGCAAATTTAGCACAAGCAATAACTTCAAAAGGAGATAGAATATTATGTCCTGATCCATCATATCCTGTTCATCCATATGGTTTTATGATTGCAGGAGCTAAATTAACACCTTTGCAAACAATTTTTAATGAACAGTTCGATAAAAATAAATTTTTATTAAATATAGTTAATAATTTAAAAAAATATTCTTCAATAAAAGTTATTATCGTTTCTTTTCCGTCAAATCCAACAGCTCAGATAGTTGATTTAGATTTTTATAAAGAATTAGTAAAAATTGCAAAAAAATATCAAGTGTATATTCTATCCGATTTAGCTTATTCCGAAATTTACTTTGGTAATAATCCACCACCATCAATATTAGAAGTTAATGGAGCAAAGAGCTTAGCAGTTGAATTTACAACCTTATCCAAAACTTATGCAATGGCTGGATGGAGAATAGGTTTTGCGGTTGGAAACAAAACTTTAATTGAAGCTTTAACAAAAATTAAATCATATGTAGACTATGGTGCTTTTACACCTGTTCAAGTAGCAGCAACTGCTGCTCTAAATGGATCTCAAAAATGTGTAGAAGAAATAAGAGAGACTTATAAAAAAAGAAGAGATGTTTTAATAGAATCTTTTGAAAGGGCTGGTTGGGATAAAATTCCAGAGCCTGAAGCATCAATGTTTGTATGGGCTCCTTTACCAAAAAAATATAAAAAAATGGGTTCTATGAAGTTTGCCAAAAATTTAATGATAAACGCCGATGTTGCAGTAGCTCCTGGTTTGGCTTTTGGAAAAGGAGGGGAAGGTTTTGTTCGTATTGGTCTAGTAGAAAATACTCAAAGAATAAGACAGGCAGCTAAAAATATTAAAAGATATTTTAATACTTAATATCAAACTGATAAAATCTTAATATAATGTGATAATTTTTCACCTACATCCCAGGCATCACTAAGACTTTTTCCTAGAATCCAGTCTCCACTTAAAAATATTTTATTATCCTTAGAATTAATCCAATTTTTTTTTGAAATACTATTATAACTCACTTTTGTTTGTGCATATAGCCATCTATGTGATTTAATAAATCTTATTTCATTTTTTATACCAAATGTTTTTTCAAATATTGATTGAGCGTATTTTTCTAGATCAGATTTATCAATGTTAATATTGTTATTCGTATATTCAGAACTCATATTTAATACCCAACAATCATGGGATAATTCATTAAATTTAATATTTTGATTCATGAAAAAACTAATATCTTGATGAAGATTTAAACCAGCCTTAATATTAATGTTGTTATTATCCTTATAGCCTAACATTACAGTATGTATGGGATCATAAGATGGCTCGTTAACAATTTGAGTAAAATCAATTAAATCTTTTGAAAGTTCTTTTGATTGTAAATATGGTATACAAATTAAAACATAATCAAAATCTTTAAATTCTCTCTTTTCAGTAAATAGTGAGAAGACATCATTACTATTTTTTGAAATTTTAATTATTTTTGAATTTAAATAACTATTTACTTTAATATTATCAAAAATAGACTTTGGAATAGAATTCATTCCATTTTGACCAATAATAATTTTTTTTTTAGACTTTTTATTTTTTAAATAATCTATTGCAAAATCTATTTCTATTACCTGTCCTAAATTATATCTACTTATTACTTCATTTAATTGATTTACAGAATGATTTGTCGATAGATAATGTGCACCATGATCAAAAAAATAATTTTCATGCTTTCTAGTAGATACTCTTCCTCCTGGTCTCCATGATTTATCAAAAATTGTAATATTATGTTCTTGAAGATTATAAGCGAGAGACAAGCCGGTCATCCCAGCTCCAATTATTGCAATATTTTTCACTTAATTAATGTTAATGATTTGAAAATTTTTTTTAACTGAAGATTTAATTTTTTTTAAACCAAATTTACTGCATAGATTTTTGTATCTCTGTTTTGCTGGTAAGTTAATTGTTTTAAAATGTATATTATCGTGACCGAACATCATTTTCTGACCATTCATTTCATATAATTTTTTATAAATACTAGATTTTCTTCTGATAACCATAATTTAATAGAAAAAATATATGGTTAAATTTAAAGCAGCAAAAATAAACACTATCGCAATAGCTGCATATAAATTTCTTTTGTTCATATCTAATTATAGTTAAAACTATTCTTCATAAGGCATAACTCTTATTACATCTCCGTAGATAATTACAACTCTTTGACCATTCGGAAGGGCATTATTATCTCCTTGTACAAAAGCCTTTTCTTGATCATTTTGGCAATTAGAAGTGTTATTACCACATTCATCAATATTCACTATATATTGGAAGCCATCATGATTGCCAATTTTAGCTTGAATTACTGAGCCCATAGCGGCTCCTCCAATAGTTCCATATACTATAGCAATATCTTGACACTTAGTTCCTAATATTTCTTCTTCTCCACATATTTGAGAAGCTAAAAGACCTCCTATCATTGCTCCAGCAGTTGCTCCAATCCAATCACTTTCACCTTCAATTTTTACTGGAAGAGAGTTTTTAATTGCCCCATATTCAATATTAGTAACTTTTTGTGCATCAGATTTTTTTACCTTATTTGGAGATGTTGTATTACAGGAGATTAGTGCAAAACTAATTATAAGAGGAATTACCAATAATTTTACTAATTTGGTCATTTATTTATAACTTATTATAGTTAAAAAATTGTCTAAAATAAGCAATTAATTTTAATAAATCATATAAATTTTCCAATAACTTACTATTTAAATATCGATGAAAAGTTTATTTTTAATTCTTGGAAATCAATTATTTCCTTATAAACACCTTAGAAAATATAAAGACTCAACTATTTTTATGTGTGAAAGCTTTGATCTTTGTACTTTTCAAAAACATCATAAATTAAAACTCATTCTTTTTCTGTCCTCAATGAGATCTTATGCTGATGAATTAAAAAAAAATAAATTTAAAGTAAATTATATTGATTTAAAAAAAGATTTTAAAATATCCTACGAAAAAAAATTAGAAAATTTTATAAAAAAAAATAAATTTGAAGAGTTAATTTCTTTTGAAATCGAAGATAAATTTTTTGAAAAAAAAATAAGCACCTTATGTAAAAAAAATAAGATTAAATTAACTTTTATACAATCACCCATGTTTTTAAATTCAAGAGATGAATTTAAAAATTATTTAAGTAAAACAAAAAAACCTTTTATGGCAAATTTTTATAAAATTGCCCGTGCAAAAATAGATATTTTAATGGAAAACAATAAGCCCAAAGGTGGAAAATGGAGCTTTGATGAAGACAACAGAAAAAAACTCCCTAAAGATATTAAAATACCAGAAATGATTACTGCAAAAGAAACAAAACATACAAAAGTTTTAAAACAACAAATAAACATAATTTTTAAAAATCACCCAGGCCAAGTTGATAATTTTTGGCTACCTACAACTTATGATGATGCTGTTAAATGGTTAGATTATTTTATTATTAAAAAATTTAATTTATTTGGTGATTACGAAGATACAGTTGATACAAATAATAACTTTTTATTTCATAGCGTTTTAAGCCCAATGATTAATTTAGGTTTATTAACACCAGAACTAATAATTGAAAGAGTAAGAAAAGTTGAAAATAAAATTAAAATTAATTCTTATGAAGGTTATATTAGGCAAATTATTGGATGGAGAGAATTCATAAGGGGAATTTACCAAAATTATGATCAACAATTAGAAAAAAATAATTTCTTTCAACATAAAAATTCTCTTACTAAAAAATGGTATGACGGTACAACTGGATTAGATCCTTTAGATCACTCAATTAAAAATGCTCAAAAATATGGCTACACCCATCATATTGAGAGACTAATGGTTTTATGTAACATTATGAACTTATGCGAAATTAAACCTAATGAAGTTTATAATTGGTTTATGGAAATGTTTGTAGATAGCTCTGATTGGGTAATGTCACCTAATGTTTATGGTATGGGATTGTTTAGTGATGGAGGTATATTTAGTACCAAACCTTATATTTGTGGTTCGAGTTATTTTATGAAAATGATGAATTTTAAAAGAGGTGATTGGAATGACATTATGGATGGATTGTATTGGCGTTTTATTAATAAAAATAGAAAATTTTTTCAATCTAATCCACGTTTAAATATGATGGTTAATATCTATGATAAAATGAATACAGAGAGGAAAAATCATATAATAAAGAAAGCAAATCAGTTTATACGTGATAATACCAATTAATGGATAAATTCGATGTTGTTGCAGCAATAATAATAAAAAATGATAAATATTTTATTGCGCAAAGAAATAAAAATAAACATATGGGATTAAGTTGGGAGTTTCCAGGTGGAAAAGTGGAAATGGGGGAAACTTTTGAAATTGCACTCAAAAGAGAAATAAAAGAAGAGCTAAATATAAATATAGCTATCAATAATAAATTAGGTGAAGAAAATTATAAAGATGAGAGAATAAATGTAAAATTACATTATTTTTTATGCTCTCATACTAGTGGTGAAATTTATTTAAATGAACATGAAGATTCAGCATGGATTACAAAAAATGAGTTTAAAAATTATAATTTTGCTGAAGGAGATAGTGATATTATAAACTTATTAAAAGACTAATTTTAAAACCCTATAAACCCTTAATTTTCTACTTTTTTTTTCAAAAATTTTATTTTCTTTTATTTTAGTGATAAAGTCTAAATGAATTTATGAAAGTTGATAAAGACCAAATATCAGCATGGGGTGTCCATGC
This sequence comes from uncultured Alphaproteobacteria bacterium, assembly GCA_902521325.1. Taxonomy (GTDB): domain Bacteria; phylum Pseudomonadota; class Alphaproteobacteria; order HIMB59; genus CACPNW01. The sequence continues at coordinate 25,560 of CABYRE010000009.1, read as the reverse complement.
TTTTACAGGATCAGGAGCTATACTTGGATTCCTTGCCTTAATATCAATATTAAATAATGATCAAACTGGTGCTTTTTTATGGTTAGGCTTAGCATTATTAGTTGATGGGATTGATGGTACATTAGCAAGACGAATTGGAGTAGAGGAAAAAGCGCCAAATTTAGATGGAATAATTTTAGATAGTATAGTTGATTATCTTAACTATGTAATTAATCCTGCTTTGATGATTTACTGGTTTCAACTAGTACCAAATGGTTTTGAAATTATAATGCCAGCAATAATATTTGGAGTTTCATTGTACACTTTTATTAATGTTAATATGAAAACTGATGATTATTATTTTAGAGGATTCCCTGCAATCTGGAATATTGTAGTACTTTATTTTTTCATATTAAATTCAAATGTTTGGATAAATCTTATTGTAATAATTATTTTATCAATATTAACTTTTATTCCTTTTAAATTTGTTCATCCATTAAGAGTAAAATCTTATCGAAACTTAACTATTTTTTTTACTGTAATATGGTCCGCAACAACATTGAGATTAGTTACTAAATCTGAAATAAATTTAATCATAAATGATACTATAGTGTTAATTATTTGGTTAATTTGTACAGGATATTTTTCATATATTTGTTTAAATAAGTCACTAAAAGACTTTTCTTAGTTAGTAATTTAGCTATTTTTTTATATATGCATTTTTTGCATATCTAAATATGATCATAATCAATTTAAATATAAATAAATTTTATTATTAATTCTACATCGTTCATTTTGAATAATTCAAAACGGAAGTAGACGAAAGTTGAAGGAACGCATGCAAGTTATTAAATCGTTCAATCTGTTTTTAACAGATCGGAAGTAAGCTAAAGCTGAAGGAACGCGGATCTTTTTAAAATCCATAGCTAAGCATGAATTATAACAGATTGAAAGGACTGTTATTAATATGATAGGTATTAAGTTTGGATTTATAAATACTTCATTCATTTCATCGTGCTAATTATGTTTAATGAAATGTATCAATCTGAGAGTCTAATCAGAAATCACTATAATAATATAAATGAATGGTTAGAAAAAATGACTGCTAAAGTGATTAATGAAAAAAACGCTGAAGCAGAGACTCATTTTAGAAATATAGGAATAACATTCTCAACTAATAGCGAAACGGCAAGAGAGAGAATAATACCGTTTGATTTAATTCCAAGAATTTTTACTTTTAGTGAATGGTCTAAATTAGAAAAGGGAGTAATTCAAAGGACTAAAGCTTTAAATGCTTTTTTGGCAGATATTTATAATCAAGGAGAAATAATAAAAGCTAATATCATACCTAAAGAGTTAATTTTTAAAAAAAAATCTTATGAAGTTTCAATGTTTGGTTTTACACCACCTAGATCAATTTATAGTCCAATAGTAGGTATTGATTTAGTCAGAACAAATCATAATGAGTATTTTGTACTAGAAGATAATTGTAGAACACCTAGTGGTGTATCATACATGTTAGAAAATAGAGAAATAATGATGAGAATGTTTCCAGATTTATTTCATACAAATCGAGTTACACCTATTGATGATTATCCAACTAGATTACTTCAAACTTTAATAAGTTTAGCTCCAATAAAATGCAACACTTCAGAGCCAGTATGCGTTCTTCTTACGCCTGGCCCATTGAATAGTGCTTATTATGAACATAGTTTTCTATCCGATCAAATGGGTATTGAAATGGTAGAGTCTACTGATTTGTTTGTTGAGGGAGAATTTCTATACATGAAGACTGTAGATGGTCCTAAAAAAGTAGATGTTGTATATAGAAGGATAGATGATGATTTTTTAGACCCTCTTTGTTTCAACCCAAATTCAGTAATTGGAATACCTGGAATTATGGATGTGTATAGAACTGGAGGAGTTAATATTTGTTCAGCTCCGGGTGCAGGTATCGCAGATGACAAAGCAATTTATGTTTATGTTCCAGAAATGATAAAATTTTATTTAGGAGAACAACCAATATTAGAGAATGTTCAGACATGGAGTTGTGACAAGGATGATGATCTTAACTATGTATTAGAAAACCTATCTGATCTTGTTGTAAAAGAAGTTGATGGCTCTGGAGGATATGGGATGCTAATAGGTCCAAAATCCTCTAAATCCTCAATTGAAGAATTTAGAAGAAAACTTTCCGCAAATCCTCGGGGGTATATTGCTCAACCTCTCTTAGATCTATCATTCTCTCCGACTTTGATAAAAAATCAAGTTGAAGGAAGAAGAGTTGATTTGAGACCTTTTTGTTTAATGGGAGAAAATGCACAATTAAGTTCTGGAGGATTAACAAGAGTTGCAATGAACGAGGGATCTTTCGTTGTTAATTCAAGTCAAGGTGGTGGAGTCAAAGATACATGGGTTTTAGCGGAATGAGTTTCGATGTTAAGTAGAACAGCTGAGTATCTCTATTGGATTAGTAGATATATGGAGAGAGCTGAGACAAATGCAAGACTCTTAGATGTAGGTTACAGAATGTCATTATTTCCTAATCCAAATGGTTATAATAATGAATGGGAATCCGTTTTAGCTGCTGCAGGTGCAATACAAGGATATAAAAATAAATATAATATTATTGAACAAAAAAAAGTTGAAGATTATTTATTTTTCGATGAGGATAATCCATCATCTGTTTATAATTGTATTCTTAATGCAAGAAGTAATGCTTTAGTTGTAAGAACTTCATTCACACCTGAATCTTGGCTAGCTATTAACAAAACTTATCAAGAAATTATAAAATTAAAAAATAATAATTTTAATGCATCAGATCTTCCTAATTTAACTGAATGGACTATCGAACAAGTAAATTTATTTAGAGGTTCATTAAGTTCTTTATTAAGAAACGATGGTTATAACTTTCTTTATTTAGGATTATTTGTTGAAAGGGCAGATAATTCTGCAAGATTATTAGATGTTAAATATTTTGTTTTACTACCTAAACCTCAATATATCGGAGGTAATATTGATAATATGCAGTGGAGTATACTCCTTAGATCTTTATCATCTTTTAGAGCTTTTCGTTGGGCATACGACGGTGATGTTACTTCTACAAAGATAGCTGATTTTTTAGTACTAAACAGTGATTGCCCAAGATCACTTAGTTTTTGTATACAAAACATTGTAAAACACTTAACAAATTTAACTTGTAGTCCAGAGAAAGTTAATAAAATTTATAATACCTTAAAAGATCTTAATATTAAAATTCAAGAAGAGAAAATTGAGTCAATTGTTAATTTTGGTCTTCATGAATTTGTTACACAATTTATTAATAAAATTTCAAGCGTAGATTCTGATATTCAAAAGGAGTTTTTTAATTAATGGAAATAATAATTGAGCATACAACTAAATATGAATATAAAAATCCTGTAGCTGGACTTATACAATCAACTAAACTTTATCCATCTGAATATAATGGTTTAAAAATTCTAGATTGGGATGTTCATCATGACTCTGCAGAAAAATCTGCAGTCTATAAAGATGGAGAAGCAAATAATATACAAAGTTTTACTAGTTTAAAAAAAGTAAAAAAAATTCAGTTTACTGTTCTTGGTAAAGTAGAAACTTTTGATACAAAAGGGGTTTATTTTAACCCAGATGATAAATTAGATCCTTGTGTTTATTTAAGGAATTCAAATTTAACTATTCCAGATGTAGACATAAAAAAATTAGCTTTAGAAGCAAAAAGTGGTTTTAACAACGATGAAAGACTACTTATTTCTCACAATTTAATGAATTTAGTAAGAGAAAAAGTTGAATATAAACCTCTTTCAACAAATAATGAAACAACAGCACAGGTAGCTTATAATCAAAAAAAAGGTGTATGTCAGGATCAAGCACACATAATGGTGTCAGCTGCTAGAACAATCAATATACCTGCTAGATATGTTAACGGTTACATGCATAATAATTCACATTCATCAGAATTTCAGTCAACACATGCATGGGCAGAATTTTTTATAAATGATCTTGGCTGGGTTGGTTTTGATCCTACAAATGGTTGCAGCCCTGATGAAAGATATATAAGAGTATCTTGTGGCCTTGATGCAAGTGAAGCTGCACCTATAAAAGGGGTTTTCTACGGACATAATGGGCAAAACAATTTGATTGAAAACTTAGATATACATGTTCAAACACTTGAAAATAATTCTCAACAATAAAAAAATTTGTTAAGTTTCTAAAATAAAGAAGGAAAAATATGTACCAAAATAAAAAACAACTACAATTTATATGGATCTTTAAACCTGAACTTTCAGATGTTGCAAAGCGAGTAGCTGAAGATCATGTTAAATGGATGAATGAAACTCACACTAAAGAAGGAGAAAAGGCTCTTATAGTATTAAATTGGTCAATTGGACCTGAATTTAAAGAAGGAGCCGAGACAGGAAAAATAGCTCTTATTTTAACAGAAATTTATGAAAACCAGGCTGGAATAGATAATCATTTTATGCTTGCTCAAAATAATGGAAGCTATTTTAGAGATGATTTAGATGAATTTGCAAAAAATTGTGAACAAAGAGTAACTATTCATTCTTCAGATGTCATTCAATCAATATAAATTAATATAAAACATAAATCTATATCTGATTTTTAAAATCATTTCTGCATTATAATCATTATTTAGCTTTATTTTATATATTAGCTAGCCTATCTATATGATAATGGAAATTGAAAGAATTTTTAAAAATTTAATTTTAGCAGACTTTATTGTTATAATTTTAATGGTTATATCATCTATGTATCAACCATCCGAAATTTCCAATCTTTATGAAAATTTAAATGACGGATTATTATCTAATTTTGAAAATTTTTCTCGAATAGTATCGATTAGTTTATTCTTTTTATATCTACTAACTTTAAATTTACTTTATCGATTTATTTCTTACGGCAAACCACTATATTTATTTTTAGTAGTTGCTGGCATAGTTCTAAATTATTTTAGTGGTTCTGTTATCTATACTGCTTTTAGTGGTATGCTGGATCAAATTGGCGGATTATTAAGCGGCGCAATTTTGATTCTTTTATATTTTTCTCCAATTAAAGATAATTTTAGATAAGAATAAACTTAGTTTTCTGCAATCAAATCAATATTTATGTATTTTTTATTAAAATTTAGTTAAAATATTCAAATAGGTCGGTCAAAACCCTTGTAAAAAAAAGACCATAAATTTGATAATGGTAAAAACTTTAGCTAAAATTATTATAGGATTATTAAGCTTATGGGCAATAGTATTTGTAATTGCAGAGATTACAGGTGTAACTATCTATTTTCCATTCACTATAGTTGAAAAGCAAGAAATACCATATCATAGAATTACTTCAGTTAGATTAGCTGTTTTTCTAACTTTTGCCTACTTTGGTTTTAGGTATCTTTTTCTTCAATCAGAAAAACTATATCCTATTCAGTTTTTAGAAATTTATATTAAATCATTTACAATTTGTTGTTTATTTGTTTTTTACACCAGTCAAGTTGAATTTAGAGAATATTATTTTGTACTATTCTTATTTATAGTTTCACTAATCTTACATTTTGCATCAAGAAAAAAGATGAGAAGTTATTTTAATTAAAAGGCGATTGAAATATATCGCCTTTTTCTAAAATTAAAATTTTTAAGTAGTAATCAGTTTTAATACTATTAGAATTAAACCAACCAATGGAAATATTAAACCTCTGATATTAGGTTTAAAACCATAATTATTGACTAAATTAAATGCTCGTAATGCTCCATTTATGGCGGCAAATGTAAAAAGCATCAATAAAAATGAATACCAAAATTCGTATTGAATTAGGTTTTCTTCGTATGTATTGCCTGTTACATCAAATGTTAGAAGTATAGACATCAAAAGTATTGCTAAAAATAACACACCTAGAACACCTCTAAAAATTGTTTTTGGTTCTTCATTTGAAAAACCAAGCTCATCATAAAATTTATTATTTAAGAAAAATTGATAAATTACAAAAGCTATAAAAAGCATGAATAAAACATGAAAAGTAAATGGAAGGGTGCCACCAGCTTCAAGTATATGTTGGGCCATAATTTCTCCTTTTTTTACTATTTATCAAATAACTAATGATTCTTATAAAAATAATTATTAAAGTACGCTCATGAAAAATATATTAGTAACAGGTGGCTCAGGTAAAGCTGGTAGAGCAACAATTAAATTACTTTTAGAAAAAAATTATAATGTATTTAATGTTGATTTTGTAAATAACCCTGAATTGGATGTTCCCTTTTCAAAGGTTGATTTAGAGGATTTTGGTGATGCTATGGAAGTAGTTTCTGAAATTGATGACCGTATAAATGGGATAGATGCAGTAATTCATCAAGCAGCTATTCCTGCCTCCGGCTTGGAAACAAATCATAAAACTTTTAAAGCTAATACTCTTAGCACTTATAATATTTTCCAAGCTTCAAAAGTTATGAAAATAAATAATATTGTATGGGCATCAAGTGAAACAGTTCTAGGTTTACCTTTTGATACTTATCCGCCTTATGTACCTGTTGATGAAGAATTTCACCCGCGTCCAGAGTCAAGCTATTCACTCTCTAAAGTGATGGGAGAAGAAATGGCCAGACAATATTGTAGAAGAAATCCAGATATGAAAATATTTGGTCTTCGTTATTCCAATATAATGGAAGAACATGATTACAAACAATTCAATTCATTTCAAAACGATCCATATTTACGAAAATGGAATTTTTGGGGTTATGTTGATGCTAGAGATGTTGCACAAGCTTGTTTATTAGCAATGAAAAGTAAATTGAAAGGTGCGGATAATTTTATTATTGCAGCCGATGACACAGTGATGAATGAGAATAATAAATCACTTTTAGATAGAGTGTTTCCTAATATTAATATTAAGGGTGAAATTGGTCAAAATAGAACATTATTAAGTAATGAAAAAGCAAAAAGAGTTTTAGGATTTAAACCGAAGTATTCTTGGAAAAATTTAAAATAAATTATCATAATTTAATATTTATTTAATATTTTTTAAAACTTAGAAGTTGGACATGGAAAAAAAAATATACTTAAAAAGCTTTTTTTCAGCATCTGTTTCAATTTTTGTTCCAGTATTTATTTGGGGTAATACCGTTTCACATTTTCCATGGATTATTGAGAAATTAGATTTTTCAAATCGAACAATTGGATTTCTGTTGATGTATTTTTCTATTGTCCAATTAATTGCATCTCAAGTTGCTGGGAGAATTATCATTCCAAAAATAGGAACAAGAAATACACTTGTAATAGGTACATTAATTTTTTCATTTTCACCAATTACATTTGGTTTATCAAATAATGAATTTATTTTTTTGATGAGTTGTTTCCCAACAGGTATAGGCTTTGGATTTATATATACTACGGCAACAATAGCTACAAATAATGCCGAAATTAAAACAAAATATATTTTACAGACATATTTAAGTGCGTTTTTAAGTCTAGGCTTCCTATGTGGGGGATTATGTTCAGGTCTTTATAGAAATTATAATTTTGACTCACATTATCTTTTTTTTACACTTATTTTTGTTTCAATTTTGTCTTCATTATTAATTTATAAATTAGGTTTAAATAGAGATGAAGAAAATATAGAAAAAATGGAAAAATTAAAAATTCCTGAAAAAAATATACTAATTTTTAGTTTATATTTATTTATTTTTTTGGGTACAGTAATGGCGTTAGTTGATTGGGCGCCACTCTGGTTTGAAAGGGAGTTATTAACAACAAGTTTAATTGCTAGTTTAACAATTGTTTGTTGGGGGGCAGGGGAAACATCAGGAAAGTTTTTAGGCGCTTCAATGATTAAATTATCATCAGAGAAAATTGTGGGTGGTTATATGCCTTTGATTGGTTCAGTTATTTACTTAATAATAATAATGTATGGTAACATATATTTTATTTTACTTGGTTTACTTATACTAGGATTTGCTTCTGCAAATTTTTTTCCAATAGTAATAAGAGTATCCCTAAATAATACTAAAGATAATTTAAATACTGCTGCAGCAAATCTTTCAACCATTGGCTTTCTTGGATTTTTAATTGGACCTGCTATAGTAGGATATACTTCTGAAATTTATAGCATATCTGCAAATACGAAAGTTATATCTTTTATTTGGGTTTTTTTATTTATATCTTTTTTAATAACTCTTAATCTTAGAAAAATTAAATAATATTTCTTTTTTCAATCTTTACTTGATTTTTCCCAAATATTTATTTTTTCTTCTTTTGCATATTTATCTATTTCTTTTAATTCTTCAGAAGAAAATATTAAATTGTTTTGACTATCCAAACATTCATCTAATTGATCAACAGTTCTCGCTCCAATAAGAGCTGATGTCATGTTTTTATGTCTAAGTACCCATGATAACGCCATTTGAGGTAGTGATTGATTTCTTTTCCTAGCTATTTTTGTTAATTTTTTAATTTTAATTAAATAACTTTCAGTAATCATTTTTTTATCTAGCGATGAATTATCTGAAACTCGAGAAATTTTTGGAATAGATTTTAAGTATTTACCAGACAACATGCCTTGTGCTAGTGGTGAGAAAGCGATACATCCTATTTGTAATCTTTTAAGGGTTGATAACAAATCTTTTTCGACCCATCTATTTATCATCGAATAGGATGGTTGATGGATTAAACAAGTTACTCCTCGTAGTTTTAAAAGTTTGTTCATTTTGATTGTCTGCTTAGAGCTATAAGATGAAATGCCAATATATAGAGCCTTCCCACTACGCACTGCTTGAACCAAAGCATCAGCAGTTTCTTCTAATGGTGTCAATGGATCAAAACGATGAGAGTAAAAAATATCAACATATTCCAACTTCATTCTTTTTAAACTTTGATCAAGACTTGCAGTTAAATATTTTTTTGATCCCCATTCACCATATGGACCATCCCACATATGATAGCCTGCCTTACTTGATATTATCATTTCATCCCTATATTTTTTAAAATCAGAGTTCATAATTTTACCAAAATTTTCTTCTGTAGATCCTGCTGGTGGACCATAATTATTTGCTAAATCAAAATGAGTTATACCTCGATCAAATGCCCTAAAAAGCATCTGCTTTGCTTCTTTCGACATAGTTTTTTTACCACCAAAGTTATGCCAAAGACCCAGTGTAATAGGAGGTAGAAGCAAACCACTATTTCCACATCTTCTGTACTTAAGTTTTTTATATCTTTTATTATTAGCTTTATAAGCCATTAATACTTTTTAAGTATATTTAGCTATTACATCAAGTAATTATTTAAACATTATAAATGATAATAAAATATTATTAATTAAAATTCATGTTTTTGTTTATTCCACATTAATGCATATAATCCATTTTTGTTGAGTAGGCTTGAATGATCTCCTTCCTCAATAATATTGCCTTTATCTATAACAATTATTTTATCTGCATTTGAAACTGTAGAGAGTCTATGAGCTATAATTAATGTAGTTTTACCTTGAGAAATTTTATTTAAGTTATTGTTTATTTCTTTTTCTGTATTAGTATCTAAAGATGATGTTGCTTCATCAAAAAAGAGAATTGATGGATTTTTTAAAACAGCTCTTGCAATAGCAACTCTTTGTTTTTCTCCTCCAGATAATTTAAGACCTCTCTCACCTACAATAGTATTGTATTTGTCTGGAATACTTTCAATAAAATCATGAATACCAGCTATTTTTGCTGCATTTATTACATCTTCTTCACTTGAGTCTATTAAACCATATGAAATATTATAAAAAATTGTGTCATTGAATAAAATTGTATCCTGGGGGACAACACCTATCATTTGTCTTAATGAGTTTTGTTTGTATTTTTTAATATTTTTTTTATTAATTAATATTTCTCCACTATCTGGGTCATAGAAACGAAACAATAATTTACTTATTGTTGATTTTCCTGCACCAGTTGGTCCAACTATCGCTAAAGATTTACCTTCTGGTATACTAAAGGATATATTTTTAATAATTGTTCTTTTATTTTCATATCCAAAAAAAATATTATTAAAAATTATTTCTGCATTATTGTTTTTTAAATGTTCATTTCCACTATCATCAATGTTATTTTTTTCTTTTAAAAGATTAAACATATTTTCCATGTCAACTAAAGATTGTCTTATTTCACGATAAATAGTTCCTAGAAAATTTAATGGTTGATAAAGTTGTAGCATATAAGCATTGATAACTACAAAACCACCAACCGTTATAGTTTTATTCTGAATTCCAAATACTGTTAAAACAAGCATAAGAGTTATTCCAATCATTATTACAAATGTTTGGCTAATATTTAAAAGAGATAAGGATGTTCTATTCTTGTTTGCTGCATTTTCATATTTTTCTAATGACTCATCTAATCTTTTAAACTCGTGATTTTCGTTATTAAAATATTTAACAGTTTCAAAATTAAGAAGACTATCAATCATTTTAGTACTTGCAGCATTATCTGCTGAATTCATTTCTTTTCTAAATTGTAATCTCCATTGAGTAATTGTAAATGTTAGAATAACATAGATAGAAATGGTTATAAAAGTTATGATTGCGTATTCAAATCCGTATAAAGTAAGTAAAATAAATATAACAAGAACTAGCTCAATAAATGTTGGAACAACATTAAATAAAACATAGCGTAATAAAAAATCTATTCCTTTTGTACCCCTGTCAATAAATCTATTAAGACCTCCAGTCTGTCTTGAAAGATGAAAATCTAAAGACAAAAAATGTAAATGTTTGAAAACTTTTAAACTTACTCTTCTAATTGCATTTTGAGATACTTTAGAAAAAAGGGCATCTCTTATTTCATTAAAAGCAAATGAAGCTATTCTGACAATCCCATATGAAATAATAATTGCAATTGGAACATATAAAAATACATTTATACCACTACTTAAATCACTAAGAGAATCAACAGCATTTCCAAGAATTAAAGGTGTATAAACGCTAGCTACTTTCGCTAATATCATACTCAACCCAGCTAAAACCACTCTTATTCTTAGATCTTTTCTGCTTTTGGGCCATAAATAAGGTAGTAATAATTTAAAAGTGTTAAAGAAAGTTGAATTTTTTTTCATTTATAAATTTACATAATAAATTATTAATTAGAATTATTCTTATACTAATTCATATTAGTTAATTTTTATTTCAAAATAATATATAATTTAGTTTTAATGACTAGTTTTCAATGGATAATATACATTATAGGAATAATATCATTTATTATTGGTTGTTTTTTTTACTTTATTTCAAAAAATGAAAATCATAATAATAAAAAGAAAATATTAAAATGGATTATGAATATATTTCTGATAATTGCATTGGTTTGTTTGGGAATATCATGGTTTTAAAATTTAGTTATATCAATTGAAATATTATCTCACAATTGATGCTGGTACATCTATGATTAAATCAGTTCTTTTTAATACAAATTTTAAAGAAGCATTATCATACAGTATCAAGAATCCTGTAATTATTGATCAAAACGGTAATTCTGAAATTGATATGAATGATTTTTGGATATTAACTGCAAAATGTATAAAAATTTTAATAAATAAGTCTAAAGTTAAATCACAATCAATAATAGGGATAGGTATAACTGGTAACATGGTTGGTTTTTGGTCAATTGATCATAATTACGAACCAGTAAGAAAAGCTATTTTATGGAATGACACTAGAAGTCATAAAATATTCAAAAATGATAAAATTTTTGATCAAGTTTATAATCTCACTGGTTCTATTGTGCAATTTGGTTGCACAATACCTATTTTAAAATGGATAACTGTATTTGAAAAAAAAAATTTAAATAAAATTAAATATATTTTAACATGTAAGGATTGGTTGAGATATAATTTAACTAATAAAATTTTTAATGATGAAACTGAAGTTGCAGTTTTTCCAGGAGATATAAAAAATAAAAAACTATCGCACAAAATTTTTAAAATTTTTGATTTAGACACCAAGTATTTTAATTTATTCCCTGAAGTAAAAAAATCAAACGATTTAGGTGGATATATCACTAGAAAAGCTGCTAAACTAACAAACTTGAAAGAGGGTACGCCAGTCATTATAGGTTGTGGCGATGTTATTGCTTCAACTCTAGGAGCAGGGGGGATTAATCATAATAAAAAAATTAGCATAATTGGAACTACATGCCATAATATTATTGTAAAAAATAATTCAAAAATATCAAGAGATAATTCAGGTTTATTTTTCACTTCATTGAATAATACTTGGTTGGAAACAAAAATAAATGTTGCAGGAACAACAAATATAGATTGGGTTATTAATAATTTTTTTAAGAAAACAAAAAATTATTTTGATAAAATAAAAATAATTAATAATTTTGAAAATAAATATTTAAATAACAATTATAATGAAAATTCTTTAATTTTTTTACCATATTTAAATTATGGTGGATCAATATCACCATTTGTAAATTTAAATTCCAAAGCAGAGATATTTGGAATTTTACCTCATCATAATAATTTTGATATTATGACTTCATGTTATGAAGGGTTGGCATTATCTATAAAAGATTGTTATGGTAATAAAATTAATAAAAAAGATAATCTTTATCTCGCTGGTGGAGCATCAAAAAGTAAAATTTTACCACAACTTATTTCAAATGCTTTAAATGTTAAAGTGAAAATACTAACTAATTCTGAACTAGGAGCGTTAGGGATATCTTTTTTAATAGATAATTATTTAAATAAAACAAATTTAAAAAATTTAATAAACACTCATCAAAAAATTGGTCATATTTACACACCTAATAAAAAACATTCTAAATATTTAAATAATAAATATCAAAAATATAAAAAATTAAGAGAGTCATTAGAAAATATTTGGTAAAACTTTGAAATATAGTTGATAAAACCATCATATTAATATTAAGATATGTATCTTAATTTAAGCGAGGAAAAATGAATAAATTATTACTTTTTTTTATTTCAGTTCTATTCTCTTTTAATGCCTTTGCAGTAACTAATGTTACATTTTGGCATATGGAAGGTGTCCCACATAGAGTTGATAGAATTCAAACATTAATAGATGAATTTAATGAAGCAAACCCCGATATAAATGTTTCTCAAGAAGTCCAAAATTGGGGCGAAATTTATGCAAAAGCTCCAGCCTCTGTTGCTGCCGGAACTGCTCCAGAATTACTAGTAGGTATACCTGATTTCACCCCAATTTTAGCAGAAATGGGTGCAGCACAACCAGTAGAAGATTTTGTTGCAGAACTTGATGAAAAGTATGGTTTCTATCAAAAAGCACTAGATCAATATACATATAATGGACACACCTATGCTGTACCACTTTGGAATATGGCACTTTCTTTATGGTATAGAAAAAGTGATTTTGAAGCAGCAGGAATTGAACCTCCAAAAACTTGGTCTGATTTAAAGAAAGCTGCTAAAGCTCTTACTAAAGACGGTGTTTATGGAATAGGTCTTCCAGGTAACAAACAACTTTATACTGATCAAACAATTTATAGTTTTATGGTTAATTCAGGTGCAGAAGAAATTTATAATTCTGATGGCACTTTAAGATTTGATAATCCTCAAACTGTAGCAGCATATGATGTCTACAAAGAATTATATCAATATTCAGCTCCTGATGCAGCGAACTGGACTTGGGGTGAAGCCGAAGCATGTTTTGCAAGTAAAGGTTGTGCAATGATATTACAGTTTACTGTAATTTCTACATATGACTCACAAGCTGGTGGTGATGCTAGTGACTTAGGTGTTATACAAATCCCTTATGCAAATGGTAAAGCTCATAGAGCTGGAACTGTTTCATATGTTAACTCTGCAATGATTATGACCGCAGATGAAGCAAAAATGGAAGCTTCTAAGAAGTTTTTAAGTTTTTTAATGGAACCTGGTAACTATGGAAGATTTATTAACATGGAGCCTGGATTATTTTTACCAATAACTGAAGCTGGAAGTAAAGATTCAACTTATTGGGATGATCCTGTAGTTGTAAAATATAAATCACAAGTAGAAACAATGTTAGACAACTCTACAAGAGGAAGTTTATTTGGATTTACTAATGGTAATACATTTACAAGTATATCTTCTATTTCAGCTCAGAATTTATTAGCTCAAACTCTTCAACTAACTTTAATTGATGACAAAAGCGCAAAAGATGCAGTTAGTGAAGGTATGGAAATAATGACTGAAGCTATTGAATAATTTAATTTTCTTTTCAGCATCTCTTTTTAAGAGATGCTGTTGTTTCTGTGAAAAAAAATAATATTGAAGGTTGGTTATTTGTCTCTCCATTAGTTATTTGGATTTCTCTTATTATTTTAGTTCCAATTTATATAGCATTTGAATTAAGTTTATTTAACGTAAAAATTATTGGTACATCAGGAAAATTTGTAGGAATTGAAAACTACATAAAATTATTTGGTAAATCTAAATTTTTAAATGCTTCATTAAATAGTTTGTATTGGATCATTGGTAATGCAATCTGTCAGACTTTTTTGGCTTTCACTATCGCTTTAACAATTAATTATAAATTTCCAGGTAAAAAAATTATGGCTAATTGGATTATTTTGTCATTTATTATTCCAACAGTAGTAGTTGTTGTAATTTGGAAATTAATGTTGAGCAGTAGTAGTGGTGTAATAAACTCGGTTTTAATTGATATTGGTTTATTAGATGATGCTACGGGTTTTTTTAGCTCTCCTAATAAAGCTTTTATAAGTTTAGTTCTTATAAATTCATGGAGGTGGAGTCCTTTTTTAGCATTAATAATTCTTTCTGGTCTTAATTCTATAAATAGAGAAATGTATGATGCCTCTAAGGTTGATGGAGCAAATTTTGTTCAACAATTTCTTTTCATTACATTTCCAAATCTTAAAAGCGTTCTTTTTGTTTTAGGTTTAGTTGGTACATTATTATCATTCAATATATTTGATATAATATGGTTAATCACAAAAGGTGGGCCATCAAGTGCTACAACTACATTACCATTATTAATTTATGAAACAGCGTTTACTAAATTTAGAATTAGCCAAGCTGCGACCTTATCAATAGTTACTAGCTTTTTGTTATTATTATTCTCAATATTATTTATCAAATCTATGGCGCCAAAAGAAGATGATTAAAGAAAATAATATCAAACTTATATTTTTAAGCTTATCTTTATTATTAATTATACTTATTTTTTTCTTTCCTTTTTTCTGGATAATTACATCATCTTTTAAAACTCCTGCAGAAATTATTGCTACATCTACAACTATTATTCCCAGATCATTTACTTTAGAACATTATAATAAAATATTATTTAACTCAGATTTTTTTATATATTTAAAAAATAGTTTAATAGTTTCATTTAGCTCTATGATAATTTCAATAATTCTATCTGTATCGGCAGCTTATGGCTTACATAAACTTAAATTTTATGGAAATAAATTTGTAGAATATTCTCTTCTAGTGACATATGCTTTTCCAGGAGTCATTTTATTAGTTCCTATTTATTTATTATTTGCAAAAGTAAATTTACTTAATAGTTATTTTGCTTTGATTATTGTTAATGTTTTATTTGCCACTCCATTTGCAGTTTGGATGTTAAAAGCTTTTTTTATGTTAATTCCTAATGAAATAGAGGAGGCTGCATATATTGATGGAGCATCAAGATATATTGTAATTTCTAGAATTATTGTCCCCTTAGCTGCCCCGGGTATAGCAAGTGTATCAATTTTTTGTTTTATTATATCTTGGACTGAATATCTTTTTGCTTCAATATTAATAAGTGGTGATAATTTAAAAACCTTACCTGTTGGCTTAGCAGGAATTGTTGGACAATACCAAATTGATTGGGGTTTTTTATTATCAGGAGCAGTTCTTGCAAGTTTACCTGTTATATTATTATTTGTTTTTATTGGAAGGTATTTTGTTTCTGGTTTGACAGAAGGTTCGGTAAAATAAATATGAATTTATAACTAAAAATTTAATAATTTAATCAAATTTAACTCCAGAAAATTTTTGTAAATTAACTAACTTAGACGTAATCAACATTGAAATTACTACCAATGCTATAGCAAATATGCCAGCTGCAGCAGCAGTGGGTTCAAAAGTATATCTTAAAGACCAATATAGAGCTATTGGCAAAGGAGTATTGTTTGGTGTAGCCATAAATAAAGATACATCAAATTGACCAAATGAAACTATGAAAGCAAAAACAGAACCGGCCATAACTCCATTACTAATGTTAGGGAGTGTAACTTTTCTAAAAGCAGTTA
Source organism: uncultured Alphaproteobacteria bacterium (assembly GCA_902521325.1). Lineage (GTDB taxonomy): Bacteria > Pseudomonadota > Alphaproteobacteria > HIMB59 > CACPNW01. Next base: position 9,292 of record CABYRE010000009.1, on the reverse strand, counting down.
AGGGCGATGCACCTAAACTTCTTGCAGCTTGTTCTAAATTTAAATCAAAATTAAATAGGGAGGCGGAAACAGTTCCTATGACATATGGCATTGTAACTAACATATGAGCTATTACCATACCTGGATATGATCTTGCTAAACCAATATCAGTTGAAACATAAAAAATATATAGAGCTAGTCCTAAAACTATACCTGGTAAAATTAAAGGTGAAAGAAATAAAGCTCTTAAAAGTTGAGATCCTGGAAAGCTAAATCTTGTTATAAAAATTGCAGCCAAAGTTCCAAAAATAGTTGATAAAGTCATAGTTATTAAAGCCAAACCAAAGCTAAAGAGAAAAGCAGACAGAAATTCTTCACTTTTAAAAAAAGCGAATATCCATCTTAGCGAAATACCTTCTGGAGGAAATGTTAAATGATCTCCTGAATTTAGACCTGTTAAAACAACAATAAAAACTGGTATTAAAAGTATTGCTAAAGCAATTCCTGATCCGATTTTAACTAAAGTTCCCAATTCATTAACTTCTTTAATTTTAGCTTTACTCATGCTCTCCCACCACCAATTCTAATTGCAACTCTTTGATAAACAATAACTGATAATAAACTTGTACAAAATAATACAACTGCAATTGCAGAACCAAATTGCCATTTGCCCATTTCTGCAATTTGTTGATATACGTGAAGAGGCATAACCATAACCTTCCAACCACCCATTAGTGCTGGAACGATATATGAACTTATTGAAATAGCAAAAACAAGTAATGTACCAGCAAGAATTCCTGGCATTGATAGCGGAATAATAATTTTCCAAAATGCTTGGTTTGGTGTAGCACCTAAACTTCTACTAGCTTCAACTACTGCTGGTGAAATTCCTCTTATAATTCCAATTAACGAAAGAACCATAAACGGCAAAGAAAATTGAACAAGGCCAACTAAAACACCCAGTTTATTATACATTAGGCCAATAGGTTTTTCGATTATATTAAAGTACATTAAAGCACCGTTAATTAAACCATTGTCACCCATTAAAACCATAAGTCCAAATAGACGAATAACCATATCTAATTGCATTGCACATAAAACTAAAATCATTAAGAATGTATTTCTTGTAACATTTTCTGTTTTAGCAATTAAATATGCTAGAGGATAACCAATAATAAGAGTAATTAGTGATGCTAACGCTGCTAAGGATACTGATGTTACAGCAGCATTAAAGTATAATGAACGATTATAAATTCTTAGAAAACTTTTTAATGTCCATTCTCCTTGCAAATCTAATACGCCAGTAACAGGCTTATCAAAAGCAAGTACAAACATACTTAGAACTGGAATTATAAAAAAAATAATAAATAGTATTAAGGCAGGCAGTACTAGTAGAACTGGTCTATAAGTATAAAAAATTCTTAGAAAATTATTTTTATCTTTTATATCTTCCATTAGCTAATATCCTCAAGCGGAGTATAATCAAAAGGTAAACCAAAAGCTCTTGGGCCAAATAATTTTAGTGCTTTTTCTGATCTCATTATTGGTGGAACTGAAACTGCCACTATTTTTATTCTTTGTCCATATCTTAAACTATCAGTTGTAATTGGTTCTCCAGTTTCACTATCAAGAGCACAAATCAAGTCTGGTACCATTGCTAGTACTTTATTATTGTTAAGTTTAGCATAAGAAAATTCATTTTGAAACTCTACTAATAAAGTATCTTTATTATTTAAACTTTTTAAAAACATTTTACCTCTAGTCCATCCATTTAACGTTTCTCTTAGAAGATCATCAATCTTCCCTGTGAAAAGAAGTTTACCAACTCGAGGGGGATTACTTTTTCCCATATATTTAATAATTTCTTCAACCGGATCATTTTTATCATCTCTTGCTTTCTGTATTAAAGATCCAATTTCAAAAGAGAGTTTAATTGTATTATGTACAGAGGTTTCCTTAATTTGTTTTGCATTCATTGGATAACAAGCTACCTGGCAAATACCACCCATTCTTACACAAACAGCTCTAGATAACCATTCACCTGAACTACTACTTCTAGAATTAAAAATTCCAGTTTCATAAAAATCATTGATTACAACTAATGGATTAATACTTACATCTCCAACATTATAAGTTACCATTTGTAATTCTGGAAAAGCTCTTCCCATGCCATCTGCATCTATTACTGGTAAACCTGACAGTGCTCCAACAACAAGTGGTAATGTAGCATTAACACCACCAGCTTCAATTGGCATTATGGCATTAAATTTTTTCCCAATTATTTCTTCAACTTTTTTCATAGCTGCATAGGATGTTAAACCATTTGGAGCTTTTTCTCCAAACACAGTTGGTGCACCCATAGTTAATACGTTACAGGCAAATGTATCGTCATTAATTTCATCCGGACTAATTATTTTTACTTTTTTTCCCTGTTCTAGTTGATGTTTTAACATTAATTTTCCAATATAAGGATCTCCACCACCGCCTGTTGCTAAGAATGCTGTACCTCTGGCAAGATCCTCTAAGTTTGATAAGTTCAGTTCAATCATTAAAATATATCTCCTACTGCTTTTGCATGTATTCTAACTGAACCAGAAGGTAGATAACTCAAAGGTATTTCTTCTAATTCTATAATTTTAATTGTATTCTTAATTGCTCCAGCTTGAAGTGCTCTATTTATCGCATCATTTTTCGCACTTTCAATTGATTTCTCTCTACCCATTTCAGAATACGAATAAATTTTATCTATTTCGCCACCAGCTTGTGCAAGCGAAGCACCTATGGCATTAGCAACATCAGAATGATCAGGTATTAAAACTTCACTTGCACCTTTTAATTTTCCATTTACTAAAATACTACCACCTCCAACTAATATTACTGGTACATCCTCTTTATTTAGTTTTACTCTGTCAATTCCTTCTTCAATCATATTTTTAATTTTATTTTGAGATTTAGTAATTAAGTCATTAGTAAGGTGTTGTACTTTACCTTTATCTCCAAACTCTGCATCGCCTGATGCTACTGTAATATCAGATGTCGTTATTGTTTTGCCTCCAAAAATTAATGACTCTTTATCTAATTTAAATCCAACTGAATCAGGCCCTACAGAAACTTGATTATTATTTTCTCTAATTATACTTCCACCTCCAAGACCTATAGAGATTAAATCCGGCATTCTAAAGTTGGTTCTAACACCACCAATGTCTACAGGTATTGCCGACTCTCTTGGAAAACCTTCTTTGATTACTCCAAAATCTGTTGTTGTTCCACCAATATCAACAACAATAGCATTATTTTTTTTTGATAAGAAACCAGCTCCTCTCATACTATTAGTTGGCCCTGAAGCAAAAGTTAATACGGGATAGTTTTTAACTATATCGGCTGACATTAGAGTACCATCATTCTGACTAATGTAAAATGGACTTTTAATTTTTAATTCCTTCAATGCATCTTTAAAAGATGAAATAACTTTATCAGCAAGTCTACCTAAAGAAGAATTCATAATTGTAGCATTTTCTCTTTCTACAAATCCAACTCTTCCTATAAGATGAGACATTGTTATAATTGAGTCAGGAATATGCTCTTTAATAATTTGAGCTGTATCTTTTTCCTGTTGTTCATTAATTGGAGAAAAAACACAAGAAATTGAAATATACTTCAAATTTTTACTTTTAATTTCTTTTGCAACTTTTTCAATTTCATTACTAGACCAATCACCGAGTAATCTTCCATCAAATTCATATCCACCATTTACGATCCAAAAATTTTCTCCAATTATTTTTCTTAAATTATCTGAAAAATCTATACATGGTGGAACACTTACTGTAGCTGGATAACCTAATCTTACAACTGCTACTTGTTCTAGTCTTTTGTTTTCAACAAATGCATTTGTGAATTGAGTAGTTCCAATCATTACTGACTCAATATTTTTTGTGTCAGTATTATTTCTATTTAATATTGTAGAAACTGCATTAATTATTCCTAATCCTGGTTCTTCTGTTGTAGCTGATTTATAACCATCCACAACTTCTTTTCCCTGCATTAATACAGCATCAGTATTAGTACCACCTACATCAACACCAATTCGAAACATATTTTTACACTATTTAAAAAATTAAAAGTATCAATCAATTAATTTATAAGAATTAATCAATGACTCAACTATGCAATTTAAATATAATTAATATCTAATTTAGTACTTTAACGATTTGCTAGGTATTAATTAATAAATTATTATTTTTATTAAACAAATTATGTAAATTCTTTTTATATTGAATTATTTTGTTGCAATTTGTGATCGATCCATTAGGCTTTTATTTAACTTATTAGGAGGCATTATGTCAAAAAAGAAAAAGATAAATAATAGCAGAAGAAAATTTATTAAAGACACTGCTATTTTGACTGCTGCTGCCTCTACTTTACCATTATTTAATATTAATCATGCATGGTCTCAAGATGTTGTTTTTGATGGAGAACCTTTTGATGCTGGTGGTGCTGAATTAAAACTTGGTGAATGGGGTGGTTTCTGGGAAGAATTCATGCGTGAGGCATTTATCAATGATTTTGAAAAAAGATATAATTGTAAAATATCTTATGATGGCGCTTGGCCCTGGTTCCCTAAATTTATAGCTAGCGGTGATAAAAATCCAGCTTACGATATATGTAACTGGAATATTCCTGAAATGGTTAAAACTGCACGAGCTGGTGATTTCTTTATGTCACCAGATGAAATTGCATCGGCAATTCCTAATGGTGCTAATGTGTGGGATTTTGCTAAAGATACTGGTGTTGGTCTAACTTGGGCATTTGGACAATATGCTTATGTATATAGAAGTGACTTAGTTGATCCACCAATTACAGATTTTAAACAATTCTGGGATAAAAAATTTGATGGAATGAGAGGTACTTACATAACCTCAAATACACTTCAAATGGTATTTTTCCTCGCTTCATGTCAAGCTTTTGGAAAAGATGCATATGACCTTGAGGCAGGATACCAAGCAATGAGAGATGCAATGCCAGCTAAAATTTCAGATTTTACTGGAAATATGCAAACTCTTGTTGAAAGAGGAGAAGTTCAAATTGGTGTTCAATGGGAAGGAGAATGTTATCTTCAAATGGATAAAGGTATTCCAGTAGATAACTTTATCTGGCAACATCAGAAACCATTATTAACTCAAACTCATACCGTAAGTAAATATTCCGATCCTGTTCAAAAGAAATTAGCTTTAGCTTATGTTAATGAAAAGCTAGATCCTAAATTCATGAATAAAGCAGGAGAAACTTTTTATTTACGTCCAACAATTAAGAATGCAGAGCTTCCAGAGCTACTAACTTCTAAAGGTGTAAAAAATGATGCTAATGCATTAGATGGTTTACACACACCTGATTGGAATTTCTATTTAGAAAATGAAGATGATATTGTTGAAACTGTAAATGAAATATTTACTAGTTAATTAATATATTTGACCAGCTACTTAATAAGTAGCTGGTTTATTTTTATGTTTGATGTTCAAATAAATAAACTAACAAAAAAATTTGAAGATAATGTTGCTGTTAATGGCATTGACTTTAAAATTAATTCTGGAGAATTTTTTTCAATTCTTGGTCCATCTGGTTGCGGCAAAACAACAACATTAAGAATGATAGCTGGCTTTGTAATGCCAACAGCTGGTGAAATTTTTATAGGTAATAATGACATTACATTCCAAGCTCCAGAAAAAAGAAATATTGGTTTTGTTTTTCAAAATTATGCAATTTTTCCCCATATGAATGTTTTTGAAAATATTTCTTTTGGATTAAAAATGAGAAATATTGATCAGAAACAAATTAATGAGAAGGTTAAAATAGCTCTAGAACAAGTAAATTTAATTGGATACGAAACTAGATATCAGAGAGAATTATCTGGTGGTGAGCAACAAAGAGTAGCATTAGCTAGGGTGCTTGTTACTGAACCTCAAATATTATTATTGGATGAACCTTTAAGTGCTTTAGATAAAAAACTTAGAGAAGAAATGAAGATTTGGATTAAGGAATTACAGAAAAAATTAAAAATTACAACGGTATATGTAACACATGATCAATCAGAAGCTCTAACTATGTCAGATAGAATAGCAATTATGAATAAAGGTAATATTTCTCAAATTGGAACTCCTGATGACATTTATGAAAAACCTCAAAATACTTTTGTTGCAGACTTTATTGGAACTTCAAATTTTATTAATTTAAAATTTATAAATACTTCATCAGGTAAATCAAAAGTGTCTTTTTCAGATGTTGAATTTGAAATTGATGATATCTATAATGATAACTGCAAATGTATATTAAGACCTGAACATTTATTTATAAACCCAACAAATAAAAGTGAATTAGTTTCAGTAAATGCTAAAATAAAAATAATTTCTTATCAAGGATCTGTAATCAAATATATAGTTGAAGTTAATAAACATACTTTAACAGCTGAATTTTCAAATAGTATGAATTTAAATAGATTGAAAGAAGGTGATAATGTAACAGTTGGTTTTAACCCTAATAGCCTTGTAATAATAAAGGATTAAATATGCAAATTGGAGTTGATGTTGGAGGAACAAATACAGACGGAGTTATCTTATCTGAAGGGAAAGTTTTAGTATCTGAAAAAACTACAACTACAGAAGATGTGGGCGATGGAGTCTTTAATATTATTAAAACTGTTTTAACTAAAGGTAATATTTCTCCAGATAAAATTTCTAGTGTAATGATAGGTACTACTCATTTCACAAATGCCCTTGTTGAGAGAAAAAAATTACAAAAAATAGCAGCTATAAGATTATCATTACCTGCTGCAGACAGTCTTGAACAAATGATAGGATGGCCATCAGATTTGATTGATAATATAAATCCAATAAAATACTTTGCTAAGGGTGGTTACGAAGTAGATGGAAGGGAAATATCTAAGTTAGATAAAGATGAGATTAAAAAAATTACTGAAGAAATAGCAAATAAAAATTATAAAAATATTGCAATTAACTCTGTATATTCCCCTCTAAATTCTGAAATGGAACTAGAAGCAAATGATATTATTAAAAATATTATTCCAGATGCTAATATATCTTTATCTCATTCAATTGGTAAAGTTGGTTTAATTGAAAGAGAAAATGCGACTATTATTAATGCAGCATTAGCTAATTTGGCAATTGATATAGTTGAGTCTTTTAAAAATGCTCTTAAAAAACTTAATATTGATGCACCACTTTATATAAGTCAAAACGATGGTACACTTATGAGACCGGATAAAGTTAAGCAGTATCCAGTTTTAACATTTGCATGTGGACCTACAAACAGTATGCGTGGTGCAGCTTATTTATCAGGTATTCAGGATTCAATTATTGTAGATATTGGTGGTACTACATCAGATGTAGGATATATTAAAGCTGGTTTCCCTAGACAATCTGCAATAGCTACTGATGTTGGTGGTGTGAGAACAAACTTTAGAATGCCAGATATAATTTCAATAGGTCTTGGAGGAGGTTCATTAATCAGAGACAATGGCAACAAGGTTGGCCCTGATAGTGTTGGATATAGATTAACAGAAAAAGCATTAGTTTTTGGAGGTGAAACTTTAACAGCAACTGACATAGCAGTTAAGCATTATGATCTAGATATTGGAGATAAATCTCTATTAAATAAACTAGACAAAAGTACAGTTAAAAATGCAAAAAAAGAAATTACAAGATTATTAGAAGACGCAGTAGATAAAATGAAAACTAGTGCTGAAAATGTACCTGCGGTTTTTGTTGGAGGCGGTACAATTCTTAATAAAGAAAATCTGAATGGAATATCTGAATTAGTTATTCCTGACAATTTTGCTGTTGCAAATGCTGTTGGTGCAGCGCTTGGACAAGTAAGTGGAGAGGTTGATAGAGTCTTTCATTATGAAAAATTAGGTAGAGAAAAAACTATTGAACAGGCATCTAATGAAGCTAAACAACTTGCAAAAGAAGCTGGTGCAAAAGAAAGTTCAATTGAAATAAATGAAATAAATGAAAACCCTCTAGCTTATTTACCTGGTAAATCTGTTAGACTACAAATTAAAGCGATTGGCGATTTGGAGAATTATTAATATGGATAAATTAACTTTAGATAAAATAGATGATTTTTTAAGAGGCACAGCATTTTTAGGTACTGGTGGAGGTGGTAATCCATATGTTGGTGGTTTAATGCTGCGCCAAGAACTTGAAAAAGGTTTTGAGCCTAAATTAATAAAAGCTGATGAAGTGGATGATGATGATTTGATTTTGCCTATTGCAAACATGGGCGCACCTACTGTTTTAGTTGAAAAACTTCCAAACGCAAAATCAGCTGTGAAAGCTCTAAGAAAAATGGAAGAGCTAATGGGTAAAAAAGCTACAGCTTTAATTGCAGCTGAAGCTGGCGGTATAAATGGAACTTTACCATTTATAGTAAGTGCTTACACTGGATTACCTGTTATTGATGCTGATGGCATGGGAAGAGCTTTTCCTGAGTTGCAGATGTGTACATTTGGAGTTTATGGAGTAAATTGCTCTCCTGTAATTGTAAGAGATGAAAAAGATAATGAAATGGTTGTTGATGCAGAAAATAACCATGCTTCTGAAATGTTTGCTAGAGTTATATGTATGCAAATGGGAACAAAATCAGAAATTTGTTTGTATCCAATGACTGGAAAACAAATGAAAGAAACATCTGTTCATCATACTGTTACATTAGCTTATGAAATTGGTAAATCTATTGGGGATGCAAGAGTTAAAGGAACTGATCCTTTAGAAGGAATAGTGGATTATTTTAAAAATAGTTTTGATAAAAGATTTTGTAAGTTACTCTTTCAAGGAAAAGTTACTGATTTACTTAGAGAAACTACAGATGGCTGGGCACGAGGTGAAGTAAAAATTACTTCTTTAACTGATCCAAATGACAGTATTCTGGTTAAATTGCAAAATGAATTTCTTATTGCCTTAAAAGATGGTAAGCCATTAGCAATGGTACCTGACTTGATTTGCTTAGTTGATTTAGAAAATGCTGAACCAATAACTGCAGAAGATGTTAGATATGGACAAAGAGTAAATGTAATAGGTGTAAGTACACCACCTAATATGAGAACGAAGGCAGCACTTGATACATTTGGCCCTGTTCCATTTAAAGTTTATGATAAATTTATTCCTATAGAGGAAATAAAATGATCAATGCGATTAATGTTAGGGTTGTGTCACCTATAACCACTAAAGGTTTTAGAAAAGATAGTGATTTTGATACAATAAGAAATTCAGATTTAAATATTAGTCATTCTCAAATTGAA
>CABYRE010000008.1 GCA_902521325.1 uncultured Alphaproteobacteria bacterium | reverse complement strand
TTCGATATGTTATTTTACCCTTAGTGATGCCAAATTTATTTTCTGCATCAATAATTGTATTTGCTTTTAGTTTTGGCGCATATGAAGTTCCAGCCTTGCTAGGTGTAATTTATCCTCAAATGTTACCAGTTATGGCATTTGAATTTTTCTTGAACCCTGATCTTAATGCAAGAAGTGAAGGAATGGCATTAAGTATTATTATTGCAATCATAGTAATGATTTTAGTTGTATTTTATTTTTGGTTAACTCAAGCAAAAATTAGGAAAGATTAATGAATAATAATTTAAAAAAAATAAATATTTATGCAATTTATTTAGGTGCATTTATTTTAATATTACCTCTTATAGCCTTCTTTATTAATGCATTTTCTTTTAGATGGTTTTATCCTCAAGTTATTCCAAAAGAGTTAAGTCTACAAGCTTGGGTGAGATTAAAATTAATACCTAAACCTGGGCAAAGAACTTTCGAAGGCTTTATAGAACTTTGGGCTTCTAATCCTGCAGTCATTAAAGCATTATTAAATAGTTTAAGTATTGGTTTCTTAGTGACAATTGTTTCAATAATAATTGCATTACCTGCTGCAAGAGTACTGGGTTTATTGAATTTTAGATTTAAAAAATTAATTATTTTTATAATGGTTTCACCCACTATACTTCCTCCAATAGCTTTTGTTCTAGGATTAAATATCAATTTTATATCATGGGGTTTTTCAGGTAATTATTTTGGAGTATGTTTAGTGCATTTAGTACCTATTATGCCATACGTAGTTCTTACTATGACTGGAATATTTGCAAACTATAACCCTGATTTTGAACATCAAGCAAGAACATTAGGGGCAAATAAAACTAGAACATTTTTATTAATCACTTTACCTGCTATAGCTCCAGGAATGGTTGTTGCGGCTTTATTTGCATTTTTAGTTTCATGGAGTCAGTATCTTTTAACATTTTTAATTGGTGCGGGAAAAGTTATGACACTACCACTCCTTGTTTTTTCAACTGCCTCATCAGGAAATCCAGCTTTAACAGCTGCAATATCAATTATATTTATTTTTCCTGCTATATTGATATTATTTTTTACATCCAAATTTGTTTCTGGTGACTCTGGAGCTACTGGTGGATTTGGGAAAATATAACAATGAGTAAACTAAATATTAAAAATTTAATTAAAAGTTTTCCTAGCATGGATAGACCGGCAGTAAATAATGTAAATTTAGATATTGAAAGTGGAGAACTTGTTGCATTTCTCGGACCTTCAGGTTGCGGTAAAACAACTATTTTGAAAATGATCACAGGATTGTTTCAACCTGATAGTGGAGATATTATTCTTGATGAGCAATCACTATTAAAAATTCCAACTGAAAAAAGAGGGGTAGTTATGGTTTTCCAAAATTATCTTTTGTTCCCTTATATGAATGTAAATGAAAATGTTGGATTTGCATTAAAAATGAAAGGTGTAGATAAAAATATAATAGATCAAAAAGTAAAAGAAATGTTAGAACTAGTAAAATTACCAGATATTGGATTAAGAAAGCCAAAACAGCTTTCGGGAGGTCAACAACAAAGAGTTGCACTAGCCAGAGCATTGATATCTAATCCTAGAATATTGCTTCTAGATGAACCATTAAGTAATCTTGACGCGCATTTAAGAGATGAAATGCGAGATTTGATTGTAACTATTCAACAAAAATTAAAAGTAACAACAATATTTGTAACACATGATCAAGAAGAAGCGGTTCTCCTTGCAGATAAGATAGCTTTAATTTTTGATGGTGAATTACAAAATTTTACTTCTCCAAAAAATTATTATGAAAAACCAAAAAATATAAAAGCTGCAAAATTTTTTGGTGGAGTTAATTTTATTCATGCAAAGAAACATAATTATAATCTATCTACTAATATTGGAACAGTTCATTACAAAGGTGAAAATTATACAGATTTAAATGAAGATAATACAATAACTATTAGACCCGAAAATATAAAGTTAAGTAAAAATAATGATTTCAATGATAATTCATTCAAAGGCTTAATTAAATCAGTTATATTTTCAGGAACTCATACTAGATACAAAATTATAGTAAACGATTTAGAATTAGAATGCTCATTACAATCTGTAGGATTACAAGACATAAAAACAGATGATACAATTTATGTTCATTTACCCAGTGATAAAATATGGGCCATGAATGAATAAAAATATTGCAACAATTTCTTTTTCAAAAAATAATATACTATCAAAACTTTCAAAACATATGTTTGGAACTAATCTAGAACATATTGGAGATGCAATTTATAGAAATGGAATATGGGCAGAAGTAGTAGAAAATAGAAAATTTTGTGGTCCTGATAAATTAGTTTGGAATAATGGTTTAGAAAATGATCATTTAGATTTTGGCATTGTACAACCTTGGAAAGGTTATAACGCTTCTGCAAAACACGTTATGTACGCACATTCTAACTCAGAATATATTGTAAAAGGTGAAGAGATTATTAGTAGATACGGAAGTGGCAAACAATCTCAACAAATTACTATTCGAGAAAAATCAAAAATACAAAGAGGTATTAAGCAAAAGATTAATATTATTGACTCAAAAGATGAATACGAATTCAGTATTTATTTCAAAGGTGAAAATCAGAAAGTATTTATAAATATTGGAGAAATAAATTTTACATTTAATGCAAATAAAAATTGGAAAAAAATTAAAAAAACATTTACTTTTAAAAAAAGTAATAGCCTCAAAACCCTATCTATCTCTATTAAGTCTGGAACAATTTTTATTGCAAACTGTTCATTAATGCCAAAAAATACAATTTTTGGATTTAGAAAAGATATCACAGAAATGATTAAAGAATGGAAGCCAAGTTATATTCGTTGGCCTGGAGGGAATTTTCTTTCAGGCTATAATTGGCAGAATGGAATTGGAAAAAAAGATTATCGACTCCCCTACTTTGATCATGCATGGTTTCAATGGGAGTACAACGATGTTGGTACAGATGAATTTATGAAATGGTGTGAATATATTGGAAGTGAGCCAATGATTACAATCAATACTGGTGATGGTACTATTCAAGAAGCAAAAAATTGGATTGAGTATATGATTGGTTCAATTAATACAAAATATGGAAAATTAAGATATAAAAACGGTAGAAAAAATCCTTATGAATTGCAAACGATATTCATAGGAAATGAAATGTTTGGAGGATGGCAAATTGGTCATACAGATCCAATTACTTATGCAAATAAATATAATTCTTTTGTAAAAGAGTTAAAAAAATTAAATAAAAAATTACGTTTCATTGCAGTTGGTGCTTGTTCAGATCATTTTGGTCATTGGAATGAGTACGTATTAAAAAATATTAAAGAAAAAATTGATGAATTGAGTGTCCATTATTATTCTATAAGAACCGAGAAAGATAAAAAACATCCAGATTATAAAACACGTTATATTCCAACAGTTGCTGCCGCAACAGAAGTGAGATTAATGTTGGATAGAACGATAAAAGAAATAAAAAAATATTCCAATAAGAATATTAAAATAGCTTTTGATGAATGGAACACTTATGTAGAAGCAACTCCACCTTATTTTATTGAGAATTATAATATTGCTGATGCAATTTATGCTGCTTCACTTCTTAACGCATGTATAAATAGAGGGGATATAATAACCAACACTGGTATTTATCATTTAATAAATGTAATGGGTAATTACCGAATAGAAAAAAAGAAAATTTGGAAAACTCCAACAACACTTGTTTTAGAACTTTATACAAAATTTCATAAAGGTAAAATTTTAAAATCAGTTGTTAATTCTTCAAATTTTGTGTCTTTTAAATTAGGTAAACAGCCTCAATATAAAAATAATAAACTCATTGACTCTGCTGTAACAATGAATGAAAAAAATATTTGTATGTCTGTAGTTAATAAATCAAGTTCAGAGAAAATACTTTTAAAATTTCCATATCTAGACAGTATAACTGAAAATTATTGTATTGAAGGGTCTAATAAAGTTGACCTTAATACTTATGCAAACACTTCAAAGGTTAAGATCAAAAAAAATTCCTTAAAAACTAGTAAAGAATTTTTAATACTACCACCGCACTCAATAAGTGTTGTACTTTTTAATTTATAAATTACCTTTTTTTACTTAATTTAAGCGCTTAAAAGAAAATTAAGGTGATTGAAATAAAGATTTTAATGACTACTTATTCACATGATGGACAGTTATTTAGAGTCAATAATTAAAAGAGATCCTGCAGCTAGAAGTAAATTAAGCATAATATTGACTTATCCAGGTGTAAAATCTGTTTTTTTTCATAAAATAGCAAATCAATTATGGAATTTAAATTTGTACACTCTTGCAAGAATAATATCTCAATTTAGTCGTTTTTTAACTGGTATTGAAATTCACCCTGCTGCAAAGATAGGTAAGAATCTTTTTATTGATCACGGAATGGGAACTGTAATTGGTGAAACAAGTGAAATTGGTGATAATGTTACACTTTATCATGGTGTAACATTAGGAGGTATCAGTCCTGCTGAAAATTCCAAAGATCAAAGAGATACAAAAAGACACCCAACGATTGATGATAATGTAATTATTGGTTGTGGTGCAAGTATTCTCGGTCCAATTAATATTGGAAGTTGTGCAAGAGTTGGGGCTAATACAGTAGTATTAAAAGATGTTCCTCCTTATGCAACAATGGTAGGTAATCCTGTTAAAAACATTAATATTAATAAAGATACATCATTCAATCCATATGGTGTAAGAGATATTGATGATAACAAATAATGTTACTGAATTAATTGGTAACACTCCTTTAATAAAATTAAAATACCCTTCAGAAATTTCAGGTTGTGAAATATATGGTAAAGCTGAATTTATGAATCCAGCTGGTTCAGTAAAAGATAGAACAGCACTTGGTATTATCGAAGATGCAGAAGATAAAAAATTATTAGAACCAGGTGGAACTGTTGTTGAGGGTACTTTTGGGAACACTGGGATAGGCTTAGCACTAGTTTGTAATGCAAAAAATTATAATCTAGAAATAGTAATGCCTAATATAACCGTGCAATCTAAAAGAGATATACTAAAAAATATGGGGGCAAAACTTCATTTAGTTGACGCAAAACCATATTCTGATCCTGGAAATTATCAAAAAGTCTCACAGCAATTAGCTAAAGATATTGAAAAACAAACAGGTAAGAAAACTTTTTGGGCCGGTCAGTTTGAAAATACTGCAAATTATAAATTTCACGAAAAAACAACTTCTATGGAAATTTTTAATCAAACTGATGGAAAAATAGATGGATTTACATGTGCAATCGGAACTGGAGGAACATTAACTGGTGTAAGTGTTGGATTAAAAACAAAAAATAAAAAGATTATTATTGCTTGTACGGACTCACAAGGCTCATCGATGTTTAATTATTTTACAAATGGTTCTCCAGAAAAAAAAGGGGATGAATCAATAACAGAAGGCATCGGACAGGCTAGAGTAACAAAAAATTTAGAATATTGTGTTGTAGATCAATCATTTTTTGTTTCTGATAAAGAATGTATGGAAATGCTATTTAAAATCATGAAAACAGATGGATTATTTCTTGGATTAAGTTCTGGAGTAAATATATGTGGTGCGGTAAAGCTGGCTAAATCAATGGGTAAAGGAAAAAAAATAGTAACTATACTTTGTGATGATGCAAATAAATATTATGATAAAATGTTTAATAAAGAATACTTAGTATCTAGAAATTTACCTTATGCTGATTGGATGTAATAATGAATACTAAAAATAAAAAATTTAATTCAAGAGTTATTCATTCAGGTCATGGCGCTGATGAAACTACAGGTGCAGTAATGCCCCCTATTCATCTTTCATCGACTTTCAAGCAAAATTCTCCTGGGGACTTTACTTATGAATATGCAAGAACAGGAAACCCTACAAGAGATATATTAGAAAAATTATTGATTGAATTAGAAGATGGTAAATTTGCTTATGCTTTCAGCTCAGGTATGGCTGCAATTTCTGCATTATCAGACGCTTTAGGTAAAAATTATTCAATTATTTGTAGTGATGATGTTTATGGGGGAACAAGAAGAATATTTGATAAAATTAAAACAGTAAACCAAGCTGTGGAAGTAACATATGCTGATCTTAGTAAAGAAAATAATTGGCAAGGTCATTTAAAAGAAAATACGAAAATGATTTGGGTTGAGACACCCTCTAACCCATTACTAAAAATTATAGATATAAAAAAAATTAGAGAAAGCCTAAAAGATGATAATATTATTGTTGTTTGTGATAATACTTTTGCATCACCCTACAATCAGCAACCATTAAACAATGGAGCTGATGTTGTCATACATTCCTCAACAAAGTATCTCGGAGGTCATTCAGATATAATTGGAGGAGCATTAATTATAAATGATAATAAAATTTTAGCTGATAAAATTAAATATATTCAGAATGCAGTTGGTGCTGTACCCAGCCCGTTTGATTGTTATTTACTTATTCGATCAATTAAAACACTTGCTGTAAGAATGGAGAGGCATAATAATAATGCCTTAGAAATTGCTAATTATTTATTAAAACATCCTAAAATTAAAAATGTTTTTTATCCTGGATTAGAAAATAACCCAAGTTATGAAATTGCAAAAAAACAAATGACTGGATTTGGAGGAATATTATCAATTGAATTAATGGGTGATATTAATTCAGCAAGAAAATTTCTTGAAACAATTCAAATATTTACACTAGCAGAAAGTTTAGGTGGAGTTGAAAGTTTAATTGAGCATCCAGCTATAATGACACATGCATCTATTGATAAAAAAATTAGAGATGAATTAGGAATTTCTGATACCTTAATAAGACTTTCAATTGGCATTGAAGATATTTTAGACTTAAAAAAGTCTTTAGATGATGCTCTAAAAAATATTTAAATTATTTTTTTCAAATCTGGAGGTGAATAATTAGGACCCTTCATCACTTTACCGAATTCATTATAAATTGGCTTACCTTCCTCTGAAAGTTTACTCATATTACTACGATGAACTTCGTTAAAACATTTATCTAGATCTATACCAAAAGCAGCACCTGCTCCGTATGTTACAACTAAAATATCAGTTAATGCATCAGCAACTTCAACGATATCATTATCATTAATTGCATCTTTTAATTCATTAAATTCTTCATCAATCAATTTTCTTCTTAATTCAACAATTTTATTTTCTGGAAATTCAGCACTAGTTTTTACTTCTTGACCAAAAGTTGTCATAAATTCTTTTACTTTTTCAAAATTTGTCATTTTATCTCCCAATAATATTTATTTATAAAAAATATCGTTGTAAGTCACAACTATAAAGAGAAAAGATATTATTGTTATCCCCACAGCCAAATAAACTCTTGTAATAAACTCAGGAAGAGAGTTTGAAAAAATTCTTCTAATAATAAAATACATTATATGACCACCATCTAAAAGAGGAATAGGAAGCAAATTAAATAACCCCACAAACAAAGAAATAATAATAAATAAAAATAGAACTCCTCTAACCTGATCTAGCATCATTTGATCTGCATTTTTAACGATCCCTATTGGTCCAGCTAACTGATCTCCTAATGTATTTTCTTTATAAGATTGTTGAAGAAATGTAAAAGAAGCAGCATAATATGTTGGTATAAATAAAGATGAGTTTTTAATTGAATCAATTAAATTGTACTTATCAATAATAGGATTTTCAGGTGAAGATATTCCGATAATATACCTATTTAATTCTTCATTAAATTTTAGATCAAAATTTTTTTCAATTATCTGATTATTTCTTTCTATTAAGATATTTATACTTTGGTTATTTGCAATTGCTTTTGGGATATCAGAAAACTCTTCAATACTAATATTATTTATTTCAAGTATTCTATCTCCTTCTCTAAGATCATTTTCAAATGCTGATGAATTTTCGCTAACTGATCCAATAATCGGCATTAAACTAACAATTCCAAAAAAGAAAAATATGCAGAAAAGAGCAAACCACGCACTAAGAATATTAAAAATACTTCCTGCTAAAAGTACTAATATCTTTTGAAAAAGTGTAAGGGATTGAAAGGATCCTTGTTCATCGTTAGGATTTGGAGAAAATATATTATCAAGACCTTTGATTTTTACATATCCACCCAATGGAATTGGAGATAATTTCCATGTAGTGCCATTTCTATCTGTATATCTTAAAAGAGGCTTACCAAATCCAATTGAAAAATCAGTAACTTCAGCTTTAAACAATCTCGCAACTATATAATGACCATACTCATGGATTGCGACCAGGACTAAAAAAACTAAAATAAGATTAATATAAATCATACTTATTATTAAATTAAAATTTTAATTAATTGATAAATAATAATTATCCTGTTTTAGCCTCTTCGTATTCATCAATTGGAGGACAAACACAAAATAAATTTCTATCACCGTATACATTATCAATTCTACTAACTGGACTCCAGTATTTATTATTTATTAAATAAGCATGCGGGTAGGCAGCATCTTTTCGGGAATATTTGTGATCCCAATTGTCAGAAGATACTTCTTCAATGGTATGAGGGGCATTTTTTATAGGATTGTCTACTTTATCAAATTTACCATCTCTAATCATAATGATTTCATTGTGAATAGAAATCATTGCTTCACAAAATCTATCTAGTTCCTCTTTTGATTCACTTTCAGTAGGCTCAATCATAAGAGTACCAGGAACAGGAAAAGACATTGTAGGTGCATGAAATCCATAATCAATTAGTCTTTTAGCAATATCTTCATCTGAAATATTTAATTCTTGTTTAAATGGCCTGATATCAATAATGAATTCATGAGCCACCATATTATTCTTACCAGTATATAAAATGGGGTAATAATTTTTTAATCTTTCTTTAATATAATTAGCATTTAATATTGCTACTTGAGTTGCTAATTTTAAACCATCGTCACCCATCATAGAAATATAGGAATATGAAATAGGTAAAATAGATGCACTACCCCAAGGAGCTGCAGAAACTGCCTCTTGAGTGGTTAAACCAATTTCATTTTTAAACATGGGATGTCCAGGAGCAAAATCTGCTAAATGTTTTTTTAATCCTATAGCTCCAACTCCAGGCCCACCTCCTCCATGAGGTATACAAAATGTCTTATGTAAATTCATATGACATACATCAGGTCCAAATTTACCTGGTTTAGCTACACCAACCATTGCATTATAATTAGCGCCATCAAGATACACTTGTCCTCCGGCATCATGAATTTTTTTACAAATCTCAACAATACTTTCCTCAAATACACCATGTGTTGAAGGGTATGTAATCATTAAAGCAGATAATTTATCTCCTGCTTCTTCAATTTTTTTATCTAAGTGAGTTAAGTCAACGTTACCTTTATCATCACAGTTTACTATTAAAATATCCATACCGCACATCTGCGCACTGGCTGGATTAGTTCCATGGGCACTTTTAGGAATTATACAAATATTTCTTTTAGTATCTGAATTTTTCTCATGATATTTTTGTATAGCTAATAAACCAGCAAACTCACCTTGTGCTCCTGCATTAGGTTGAAGTGAAACTGCATCAAAACCAGTAATATCTTTTAACATCGATATTAATTCACTCATCATTTCATTATATCCCTCACGTTGATGGGGTTCTAAGAATGGATGCGCATTTGAAAAACCTGGTAAAGTAATTGGAAGCATTTCAGATGCCGCATTTAATTTCATGGTACAGGATCCAAGAGGGATCATTGATCTATTTAAAGCAACATCTTTATTTTCTAATTTTTTTAAATATCTCATCATTTCTGTTTCAGAATGATAGATATTAAATACTGGATGAGTTAAAATATTGTCTTTTCTTTCTAAATCACTTTTAAAAATTGAATTTTCAATTTTGCCCTCGATCTCTTCAGCAAATATTTCAGTATTATTTTCATTAAAAAATTTAATTAAATTATCTACATCTTGTAGTGATGTAGTTTCATCTAAGGAAATTGAAAAATAATCATCATTTACAAATCTAAAATTGATACCATTTTCTATAGATTTATTTACCCAGTATTTAGATTTTGAGTCTTTTACTAATAAAGTATCAAAATAATTTTTAGATTCTACTTCAAAATTTAATATCTCTAATGATTTTTTTAGATATCTAGACTTATAGTGAATGTCATTAGCAATATTTTTTAATCTAGTTGGACCATGATATATTGCATATGAAGCAGATATAATTGCTAATAAGGCCTGTGCAGTACATATATTACTTGTAGCTTTTTCCCTTCTAATATGTTGCTCACGCGTTTGAAGAGCCATTCTGTAAGATCTTTTATTAGTACGATCAACTGATACGCCAATTAGTCTTCCAGGTATCATTCTTTTGTATTCATCTAATGTTGCAAAATATGCTGCATGAGGGCCTCCTAGACCCATTGGAACACCAAACCTTTGTGTACTCCCAACAACTATATCAGCTCCAAAATCTTTTGGTGATTTCATAATTACCAAACTCATTATATCAGCTGCTATGATTGATAACGCATCGTGAGATTTATTTATATTTATTAAATCGTTGAGATTTGCAATTTCTCCGTAAGTATCTGGATTTTGAATTAAACAACCAAATGTATCATTATCTGGATTATCAAATATAATTTTTATACCTAGAGGCTTAGCTCTTGTTTTTAAGACAGATAGTGTTTGTGGATGGCATTTATTTTGAACACAAAAAGTAAACTTTGCACTTTTTTTAATTTTAAAAGCCATCATCATAGCTTCAGCTGCCGCAGTACTTTCATCAAGTAAAGATGCATTTGCAATATCCATTCCAGTCAAATCAATTATCATTTGTTGAAAATTCATTAACATTTCCAACCTGCCCTGACTTACTTCTGGTTGATAAGGTGTGTAAGCAGTATACCATCCTGGATTTTCAAGAATATTTCTTAAAATAACGCTAGGTGTAATAGTATTATAATAACCCATTCCAATATAAGTTTTTTTGAAATTATTTTTTAAAGATAAAAGTTGAGTATTAATTTTATTAAACTCTTCAGACATACCAGGTCGAAATTTAAGTTTGTCTTTAAAAACGATATGATTAGGTACAGTTTTTTCAATTAATTCATCTAATGAAGAGCAATTTATTAATTTGAGCATTTCTCCAATATCTTCATTTCTAGGCCCTATATGTCTGCTAACAAATTTATCTATTTCAATCATCTATTGTTCCAAAAATTGTTTATACTCATCTTCTGACATAAGATCAGAATATTGATTTGAATCAGAAATTTTCATTTTAAAAATCCATCCATCGTTTTCTGCATCTTGATTAATAATAGCAGCGTCATTTTCTAGATTATTATTAACTTCAATTATTTCACCATCTATTGGAGCATAAATATCAGAAGCTGCTTTTACAGATTCAACGACGCATATTTCATCTTTTGCTTTAACCGAATTTCCAACTGATGGTAATTCAATAAATACAATATCACCAAGAGATTCTTGGGCGTGATTGCTAATACCAATTGTGGCAATTTCATTTTCAATTGAAACCCATTCATGATCTTTTGTGTATTTTTTTTCACTCATATACGCTCCCATTTTTTTATAATTTTTTTTTACAAAAGGTAGATTATTAATTTTTACTAATTCTAATTTTTTTCTAATTTCACAAAAAATTGGATTATCAGTATTGAATTCAGAATTTATGTAACCGATAGCAATTGATTTGTTAAGATTAGGAGAGAAGCATCCACTTGTAATTTTTCCAATTTCATTATTATTGTTATCGAATAAAGTCATTCCATCTCTTAGCATTGATTTATTTGTTGAAATTAAACCTATTTTTTTATTAGATAAATTGTTTTTTAATTGATCAGATAAAATCTTATTTCCATTTAAATTTTTATCTTCTAATCTTTCTTTATCTAGAGCCCATGATAAACCAGCTTCAATTGGTGTAATATTTTCATTTAATTCATGACCATATAAACTTAATCCAGCCTCAAGCCTCAATGAATCTCTAGAACCTAAACCACAAAGCATTGTATTTTCATTTTTAAGTAAATCAGTAATTAAATTTTCTGCACTTTCATTTGGAATAGAAAGTTCAAAACCATCTTCACCAGTATAACCTGATCTACTTACTATTATTTCATTGTTATCGTATTTACTTATTAAAATATCAAAAAAATTCATATTATTTGGAATATCAATAATATTTTTTAAAACATTAATAGAGTCAGGCCCCTGAATCGCGAATAAACAATTTTTGTTATAAATTTTTTCTGCATTAGGAGCACAAGAAATAAATATTTCTTCGTCTTCTTTTTTTCGAGATGCATTATAAACAATATATAAATATAACTTATCTTTAATATCAATATTTGAAATAATTAGATCATCGATAACACCGCCATCTTTATTGAGTAAAAATGAATAATGCGATCTATTTTTAATTAATTTTTTTAATTGTAATGGAATATATTTTTCTAATTTATGTAAATAAGATTCATTGTTTTCAATTAAAATTTGCCCCATATGGCTAACATCAAAAATACCAGAGTGATTTCTAACGTTTTTGTGTTCATTAATTATTCCAGTTTTATAATTAATAGGCATATTAAAACCTGCAAATGGCAATATCTTTGCACCATTATTTTGATGAAAATTTTTTAGCGGAATGTCTATTGGTAACTGGTTCAAATAAATTCTCCAAGCTACCCCTCTGTCTTTTTACCTGAGAGCTTTTCACCTTCGGTAGAGCTAAATGCTCTTTTCCAGAGTTTTATTTTAACGGTCCATTGTGCCTGAGAGTTTCCGGGTCGTTGCTCCTTCGGCTCTGAAATTTCAGTATCTCCCGTTAATTATTTGTACACTTATTTTTATTATTTAACAATTAATTTAGAGGAATTTTATTATCAATTTTTGATTTTTGATAAATTTCTGACATTTTTTGATACTCTTCTTTAATCTGATAAATTTTATCTGATAATGAGTTCTCTATGCCCAATCTTTTAATTTCCGATAAAATTGAGTAACTTTCCCAATAATCATTATTAATATTGTAATTACCATCTTTAATCTTAAAAACCTCCGTCAAAATTTTAAGATCGTGCGGAATATGAAAACCCTCTTTTGTGTCGGTATAGGAAAAAAAATAGTAAAAATTATCAAATCCAGCCCAAGTTATGGCTGATAAACACATAGAACAAGGCTGGTGTGTACTGATGAAGTAATAATCTTTTGTATTAAAAAGTTTTTTTTCAAATAAATTGAAAAGAGTTGATATTTCTCCATGAAATAAAGGATTTTTGATTTCCTGGTTTGTACCTAGACAAATAAGACTTAGGTCAGATTTTTTAACAATAAATCCGCCAAATATTTTATTTCCTTCGTTTATTGAAATTTTTGTTAATGGTATAAGATCATCTAAAATAACATCTAAAATTCTTTCATAATTTGTTATCATTATGAAATGTCTGATACTTTAATTATTAGATTTGTCCATAAAACAAAAAAAAAGACCCAGCAAGCTAGGTCCTTTTCGTGTATCGTGCATTTCCTCCCGATACAATTTAATAATCGTTTCCTTTTATTAAATTGATTATTACCTTTGCGTGTAATAATTAAAATTAACATATCTATTTGTTATTTATCAATCAATAAAAAAATGTATTTTTAAAACTAATTTATCTTTTTATGTTGATATGTTTGTTAATAAAATGTGCAAAATTAAATTTGATTAAAAATGAGTAAAAATTCAAAACTTAATGTCTTAGGGGTTATGACAGGCACATCAATGGATGGCGTTGATATCAGTTTGATTAAAACAAATGGGACTGATTTTGTAAAAATTAAATGTGAGAAATCTTATAAATTTAATAAAAATTATCAAAATACAATAAACAATCTAATATTAAATAAACCAAAAACTAATAATAAAATTAAAGAATATTTTTTAAAAGAAGATGATTTTGTTACAGATATTTTAGAAAAAAAAATAATTTTGTTTCTGAAACAAAAAAAAATTAATAAAAAAAATATCGATTTAATATCAATTAGTGGACAGACTGTTTACCACGACCCATCAAATAAAATCTCTATACAATTAGGTGATGGAAAAAAAATTGCAAAAAATCTTAAAATTAAAACTATAAGTAATTTAAGAGATAATGATATTAAAAATGGTGGTCAGGGAGCACCCATTGGATCATATTATCATAAGTTTTTAATACAAAAATTTAAAGAAAAATCGATTATAGTAAATCTTGGAGGTATAGCAAATTTTTCAACTGTAATTTCAAGAACATTTTTATCATCGGACATAGGGCCTGCAAATTGCTTAAGTGATGATCTTTGCAATTATTTTTTTAAAAAAAAATTTGATAATAATGGAAATTATGCAAGAAAAGGTAAGATTGATAATAAATTAATTGAAAAATTCAAAAAAGATAAATTCTTTAAGAAAAAGTTTCCAAAATCATTAGATAGAAATTATTTTAGAAATTATTTTAATAAGCTAATTAAATTGAACAAATATGATGCACTAATGACAGCTAACTACATGACTTATATTGGATTTAAAGAATTATTAAAAAATAAAAAATTTAAGTTTGAAAAAATTTTACTTACTGGAGGAGGAAGAAAAAATAAATTACTCAAAGAAATATTAATGAATAAACTGAATAAAAAAATTGAACTTATTGATAAATATAAAATAAATGGTGATTTAGTAGAGGCTCAAATGTTTGCGTATATTGGCATGAGATCATTTAAAAATTTAGAAATAAGTAATAAAAACACTACAGGTGTGAAAAAAAATTTAAGTGGTGGTATTTTATATTTTCCTTATTAATTAGTTAAATTTGACCAAGTTTTTTTATCAATATTTGAGCCACATAATATTACCATTGTATTTTTGCCAATAAGCTTATTATTGGTTTTATATTTTAAAGCAGCAAGTCCAGCAACACATGCGGGTTCAAGAAATAACTTAAATTTTTTATAACAAAAAACCATAAATTTTTTCATTTGATCATCAGATACGGTTACCATTTCATCAATTACTTCTTTTGCTACATCAAAAGAATATTGCATATGTAAAGGTGCTGAAAGGCTATCAGCAATACTATTTACATTAATATTATTTAGTGGTTTTTTAGCTCTAAAACTTTGATTTAAACCATTAGCATTTTCAGGTTCAACACCAATAATTTTAATCTTCGGATAAAACTGTTTTACATACGATGAAACACCACTTATCAATCCCCCTCCTCCAACTGAAATTAATAAATTGTCAATTTTAGTATTAATTGATTTTAAATATTCTACAATTTCTAACCCCAAGGTAGCACTCCCTTGTAATGTCAATGGCCCGTCAAAAGGGTGAATAAAATAGTAACCTTCATTTTTAGCATTTTCAGCATCAAGAAAAGCTTGTTTTGGATTTGTAAAGATAATGTTAGCACCATAATTTTTACAAGTTTGAACTCTATATTCATTCGCACTTTCGTATAGGAAAATTTTATTTTTCAATTTAAATTGATTGGCCACAAATGAAGCAGCGATTGCATGATTTCCAGCACTAACTGCTGTAATTCCTTTGTTAAATTTATTCTGATCTTGAGAAATTATATTATTAATAGCGCCTCTTGCCTTAAAAGAACCAGATTTTTGTAAAAATTCGCATTTAAAAAATAAATTAGTAGAAAAATAATTATCAATATCATCAGAACACTTTAAAAAAGGAGTTTGATTAATAAATGGTCTAATTTTTTTATAAATTTTACTAATATTATCGATAGATAAATCTTTAGGTATCAAGAAATTCCTCTAGCTTCTTTAATTTTATCGTAAGCAATATTAATAGCCGCTAACTCTTTATTAGATTGTTTAATAAATTCTTTCGGCATACCTTTGGCAATTAAATTATCTGGATGATGTTCTTTATTTAATTTTATCCATTTTTTTCTTATCTCATTATCAGTGCTCGATCTATTAACACCCAATATTTTGTAAGGGTCAGATTCACTGTTTTTTAAATTTGATTGGAAAATTCTTTGGAAATCTTTTTCACTAAATTTAAATGATTTAGAAATTGATCTTAAAAAATCTATTTCGCTAATAGATACCTTTCCATCAGATGCAGCAATATAAAATAAATTATTTAATAATTCTTCCAATAAAATTTTATTTGCTGAAAATAAATCTCCTACTTGATTTGCTATTTTTTTATAGCCATACGTATCTTTTTTTGCCTCATTGAATATTTTTGCAACTTTAGGAATTTCAGATTTTGGAACTTTAAATTTTTCTTTAAATGCTCTGATTTCATCATCTGATACAATTCCATCTGATTTAGCTAATTTTGCAGCTAAAATAATAAAACTTAATGTAAAAATTTGTTGTTTTTGATTATTGTTTATTCGATTAAAGTTAAATGATGATTTTGATTTAGATCTTCTGTCAAAAGCACCACCTGCCATTACACCTAATATAGCCCCTATAGGTCCGCCTAAAGCAAATCCTGCTGCTCCACCTATAACTCTTCCCCAAATACTCATTTTAAAGATTCAATAATACCTTTTAATTCATTTATCTCATTATGAGAAATTTTATTATCTTGATTAAGATCTATAATTTGAAAGATTAGATTTAATGATTGTTCAATTTCTTCATAAGAAATAACCCCATCATTATTTAAATCAACAAAATTAAAGTACATTTCTTCTTCTTGATTTAATCCAGTAGAATATGCAAATGAAGAATATAAAAGTATAGGTAAAAAAAATATTTTTATCCAAACCATCTGTACATTCCTATAATACCTGCACCAGCGTAGAAAAATTGTAAAAACAGTATTCCATTATGTTTTAATTTATAAGCCCAAAATCCAATTAATATTGCTGAAAGCAGTAATAATGAAAAACCTATAAACTCTAATCCAATGTTAAATGCAACTAGTAGGGAATAAATGATGGCTGTTGTTACACCAATCCATTCTAAAAGTTTAATTGAATTCAATTAATATTATTTTTTCTTTATATTGATAGCGTTTTCTTTTCCACGGTTTTCACCGATTTCAAATTCAACTGGCATACCTTCTTCTAACGAATCAATGCCAGCTTCTTCTAAAGCTGAAACATGAAGAAAAACATCTTTTCCTCCATCATCATTTTCTATAAATCCATAACCTTTGGTCGGATTAAACCATTTAATTTTACCACTTGGCATATTATATTCTCCTTATTTATTATTGGGGGATTAAATTTATTTAACTTATATAAATATTGTATATTGATTAATTTAATTCTTTAAATAACTAATAAGAATTTAATTTCAAGAATTATTTTTATTTTTATGCTTAGCTATAAACACGGATATCATGCAGGAAATCATGCAGATGTTATTAAGCATATTATCTTGCTTTACTTATACAATATTGAAAAAAAGGTAAATAATTCAATAAGTTATATTGATACCCATTCAGGTAATGGAATCTATAAATATATATCAAAGTATATGGATAAAAATAAAGAGTATAAAGATGGAATAAAAAAGATACAAAATTACAATGGTAATAATAATTTAATTAAAAATTATCTTTCAACGATTACAAAAATTACTGGAAAAAATAATTTTTATCCTGGATCGCCAATATTTATTTCGTACATAGCCAATGAAAAAGATAAATTATTTTTTTGTGAACTACACAATAATGAATATAAATTATTAAAAAAAAACTTAAACAAATATACCAATACAAAAAGTTTAAATGCTGATGGATTTGATTTTATTTTTAATAAAGTTAATAAAGAGAAGAATTATTTTATATTTATAGATCCATCATATGAAATAAAGGATGATTTTGAAAAAGTAGAGGAGATACTAAATAATATTGATAATTTATTCTCAAAATCCAAAATCATAATATGGTATCCAGTTTTGAATATTTTGGAAAACGATTCCTTTATTCAGAATATTAGAAAAAAAGGTATAAGTAATATTATCAATGTTGAAGTTCCTATTAAGAAATATGGAGACAATATTGGAATGCAAGGAAGTGGCTTATTATTAATAAATTTTTCAAATAGATCTATAATGAAAAATCTCAAAGAGGTAATACACGAAATTCAAAATATTTTAAAACAAGAGGAAAATAGTACTAGGTTTAAATTAAGATATTTGTAAATATGAAAAAAATTAATTTACTAGATGAAGATATCTATAAGCTATTTATAAAAATTGCTTTGCCAGCCTCAATTGGAACTATATTTAATAATCTGTATTCTTTAGTTGATACTATTTTTGCTGGTAGAATGATTTCTGAAACAGCCTTAGCAGCTATTGGTCAAACATTTCCTGTATATTTTATAATTATTGCACTTGGAATAGGACTGAGCATAGCTACAACAAGTAATGTTGCTAATTCTCTGGGAGAAAAAAATATTAAAAAAGCAAGTCATGCATTTTCACAATCTTTTGTCGTAACAATTTTAGTAGGCTTAGGTATAACTATATTTGGACTCTATTTTGGGAATATAATTTTAGAATCTATAAATAATGATCCAAAAACACTTAAACTTTCATCATTATATATGAACGTAATTTATTTAGGATCAGTCATAATTCTTTTACTCATGGTTTGTAATTCTTGTTTATCTGCTCAAGGAGATACTAAAAGTTATAGAAATGTTTTAATTTTTAGTTTTTTTCTTAATATAATTTTAAATCCAATATTAATCACAGGAAAAATAATTAATTTTGAATTATTTGCACCAATGGGTATTACTGGCATAGCAATAGCTACCATACTATCTCAAATAATTGGTCTATTATATTTACTATATAAAATTTATAAAACAGAGATTTTTGAAAACTTTAAAAATTATTATTTAATTCCTAAATTAAGTTTAATTAAGGAAATTTTATTTCAGGCTATTCCAGCGGCATTAGGATTGATGATGATTGCTCTTGGATCATATATATTATTATTTTTTGTAAGTCGTTTTGGTAATGATGCAATTGCAGGTTTTTCCTCAGCTGGAAGATATGAACAACTGCTTTTCTTACCCTTGTTAGGATTGAGTACGGCAGTAACTGCAATTGTTGGTCAAAATTTTGGCGCTAAAAACTATGAAAGAATTTTAGAAACTTACAATAAAGCTATGATTACTGGTGTAATAATATTAACTATAGCAGGATTAATTTTATTTATAACTGCAGAAGATTCAATGAGATTATTTACTGATGATAAAGAAGTAATTTACTATGGATCAATATATCTTAAAATATACGCACTTGGTTTTCCAGCTTTTCCATTCTTCTTTATTTCTAATGCTTCATTCCAAGGTCTAAAAAAAGCAATAATAGTAATGTATATGGCCATACTTAGGTTTGTATTAGTTCCTGTAATTGTAATATTATTTGTAAATAATTTTATAGAAGAAAACTACATCTATATGTTTGTAGGGTTAACTCTTGTTCATTGGATAATTGGTATCTTATATTATTTTTATTCTTCAAATAAAATTCGAAATATTCAAAGTAGTTATACTACACCTTGAAGGTTTGGAACAAATAAAACATCATCGTATTCTTTAGAAATAATTTTATTATTTTGTTTTATATATTTTACAAGTATTTGCTTGTTATTTCTAACAATAGGACAAACAATGATTCCTTCATTTTCAATATGAGAAAAAATTTTATTATTTATTTTTTTTGATGCTGCTGTAAATATTATTCTATCAAAAGGTATTTGTTCAATCCAACCATTATTACCATCATCGTATTTTGAAACAATATTAGTTAATTTTAATTTCTCAAAAATATTGTTAGAACCTTCATATAAATTTTTAATTCTCTCAATCGTGTATACACGCCTTGCCAAGATTGATAATACTGCACACTGATATCCGCTACCAGTGCCTATTTCTAATACCTTGTGATTACTTTTAACATCAAGTAATTCAGTCATCCTTGCTACAATATAGGGCTGACTAATTGTTTGATTATTTTCAATTGGTAAAGCTATATTTTCATAAGCTTGATTTCTGTAAGCTTCACTAATAAACTTTTCTCTTGGAATTTTTTCTATAGCAGAGAGAACTTCAGCATTACTAATACCTGATTCTCGTAACTCGAGTATCAATCTTATTTTCCTTACATCAAGCACTAGATAAGAGTATCAGAATTATTGAAATATTTTTTTAAAACTTCTGGAATTTTAATATTTCCATCTTTCGTTTGATAATTTTCAAGAATAGCAATTAGTGTTCTTCCTACTGCTAACCCAGATCCATTAAGTGTATGAACAAAAATATTTTTATTTTCTAGTTTATATCTTGTATTCATTCTTCTAGCTTGAAAATCATTGCAATTAGAACAGCTCGAAATTTCTCTGTAAGTATTTTCACCTGGAAGCCACACTTCAATATCGTATGTTTTTGATGCTGAAAAGCCCATGTCACCAGTACATAAAGTCATAACCCTATAATGAATATTTAGATCTTGAAGAATACTTTCAGCGCTTTCAAGCATTCTTTCTAATTCATCTTGTGAATGCTGCGGCTCTACAATTGAAACTAATTCAACTTTAGTAAATTGATGCTGTCTTAACATACCACGAGTATCCTTACCAGCAGCACCAGCCTCTGATCTAAAACATGGAGTATAAGAAGTTACTCTCATGGGTAATTGATTTTGGTTAAGTATTTCCTCTCTAACCATGTTTGTTAAAGGAACTTCAGCAGTTGGTATTAACCAATGATCTTCCCCAGCAGTAAATAAATCTTCACCAAATTTAGGTAATTGCCCTGTTCCAAAAAGAGCGGAGTCTTTAACCAAAAAAGGTAAATTATATTCTATATAACCATTTTCATTCGTATGCTTATCTAACATAAAATTTGCTATTGCTCTTTCCAACTTAGAAAGTTGATTTTTTAATAAAACAAATCTAGATCCTGATAATTTAGATGCAGTTTCAAAATTCATTAAACCTAAATTTTCCCCTAATTCAAAATGAGTTTTAGGATTAAAATCAAATCCTGGTTTAACACCCCATTCTCTATATTTTGTATTGTCTGCTTCATTGCTTCCTATAGGAACAGTCTTATCAGCTATATTTGGAAGTCTTGAGAGGATAGTTTTTAGCTCCTCGTCTTTAATAGTCTCAAGTTCCTTTAAATTATTAATTTTATTTTTAATTTCATCAACTTTATTAATTTCTGATGAAGAATCTTTATTTTCACTTTTAAGTTTACCAATATTTTTAGAAATAGAGTTTCTTTCTGCTAAAAGGTTCTGAAGAACAGTCTGAGTTTCTCTTTTAACTTTATCTAGTTCTAATATTTTATTTGATATTGGATGCTCACCTCTTTGTTTCATATAATTATCAAATTCTGTTGGATTTTCTCTGATAAAATTAATATTATGCATTACTTATCTTTATTTTTTTGTATTAGTTTTGCAATATAAATTGAAACTTCGTATAAAAATATAATTGGCAGAGCTAAACTTATTTGACTAAATGGATCAGGTGGAGTTAAGAATGCTGCCGATAAAAATGCTAATACAATTGCATATTTTCTAAATTTTTTAAGTGATTCATAAGTAACCATCCCTACTCTTGCCATTAAAGATAAAACAACAGGAAGCTGAAATGCTAAACCAAAAGCAAAAATAAATCGCATCATAAGAGATAAATATTCTCCCATCTTAGCTTCTAATCGAATAGGAACACCACTAGAGCCAAGGTTTTGATATGATAAGAAAAAAGACCATGCCAATGGTGCAATAATATAATAAACCATAGATCCACCCGCAAAAAATAAAATTGGAGTCGCAACTAAGTATGGTAAAAAAGCTCTCTTCTCCTTTTTGTATAATCCGGGTGCAATAAATCTCCATATTTGTATTGCAATTAATGGGAATGAAAAAAATAAAGCAAAGAAAAATGCTATTTTTAATTCTGTAAAAAAAGCCTCTTGTAAAGCAGTATATATAAAACCTTGACCTTTATCTTTATCGAATAGCTCTACAAGTGGATTAGCTAAAAAAGCAAATAATTCATCTGCAAAGTAAAAACAAACAATAAAAATTAATAAAATATATAAAAAACTCCACAATAGTCTTTTTCGTAACTCAGTAAGATGTCCTATTAGAGACATTTCTTCAAATTTTTCTTCAGCCATTATAAAATCTATAAATTATTTTTTATTTGAAAATTCATCCTCAGTCAATTTTACTGTTTCTTGAACTTCTTTAATTTCATTTTCAAAATTTTTTTTGATATTAATGCCGTCTTTTATTTTTTTAACTTCTTTAACAGATTTTGCTAATTCTTTAATATCTTCTTCGTCTGCTATTTCATTTAAAGAAGATTTAAATTCTGTTGAAATTTTTTTGATATATTTAGAAAGGGATCCAACCTGTTTAATGAATTTTGGTAGATCTTTTGGGCCAATTACTACTACAACAATTATCCCAATTAAGAAAATTTCACTCCAACCAAAAGTAAACATTATATTTACTTTTCTTCGTCGTTTTTATTCTCTAAATTTTTATCTTCTTTTTTTTCTTCGTCAGACATTCCCCTCTTAAATGATTTGATCCCTTTTGCCATATCACCCATTAGTTGAGGTATCTTACCTCTACCGAAAAGAAGTAGAACTATAACGAGTACAATTAATAATTGCCAAATGCTTGGTGTCATTGTTTGCTTATAAGGAAAGTATGAGAAAAAACAAGAAATAATGGGAATAAAAATGTTTAAATTACAAGAAATAAGAAAAATTAAGTGTGCAAATTTGATACACTTATTGGGAAACTTTTAGCTATATTTATAAATTTAAATAAAGGTGAAAATGAAACGCCTAGTATAAAGGAAAGAATTTTATGAAAGAAAGCATGTTATGGTTTCTATGCGGCAATCATCATTATTGTATTAGTAAACAAGATTTACTATAAAGATTTTATTATCTTAAATTTAATTAATTTTATGTGCGGAATAGTTGGAATATATCTAAAATCAAAAAAGTTTGAGAAAGATTTGGGTAAAATGCTATCTGGAATGTTAGTAAATATGGAATCTAGAGGACCTGATAGTGCTGGTTTTGCAATTTATAAAAAAGAAAAAAAAGAAGAATTTAAATACTCAATTTGTATTAATAATTTAGTATTTGAAAAATTTAAAAAAGATATTTCAAAAAAAATTAAATATAATTCAATCTTTAAAAATTCAGATCACGCAATTTTAAGCTCTAAAGAAAAACCTGAAAAAGTATTGTCTATTTTAAATGAGCTTAAAGAAATTTCTTTAGTTGGTTATGGTAGATCTATTGAAATATTTAAACAAATTGGAAATCCAAAAGATGTAGTAAAAAAATTCAATTTAGAAAAATTTAGTGGCACACATGCTA
The DNA here is from genome assembly GCA_902521325.1 of uncultured Alphaproteobacteria bacterium. Taxonomy (GTDB): domain Bacteria; phylum Pseudomonadota; class Alphaproteobacteria; order HIMB59; genus CACPNW01. The sequence goes on along the minus strand of CABYRE010000008.1, from coordinate 26,714 downwards.
TAGGTCACACAAGAATGGCCACAGAAAGCGCTATCACAACTGATGGATCTCACCCCTACTCGACAGGGTCTGATGAGTGCTTAGTTCATAATGGATCATTATCCAATCACAATAATTTACGTAGAGATTTAATTAAAAGAGGGATTAATTTTAAGTCAGAAAATGATACTGAGGTTGCAGCAGGATATATTTCAAACCATTTGTCGAATAAAAAAAATTTAAAGGAAACGCTCCAAAGCGGTTTATGTGACTTAGATGGTTTTTACACTTTTATAACGGGAACTAAAAAAGGATTTGCTATAGTTAGAGATGAAATTGCTTGCAAACCTGCTGTTATTTCTGAGACAAAAGACTATGTTGCCATTGCATCAGAATTTCAAGCAATGGCACATTTACCTGGTGTTAATATAGCTAATATTTTTGAGCCTGAACCAGGGATTGTATATACTTGGGGTAATTAATGAAATTAGATTTAAAAAAATTGAAACTTAGAAAAGTAAATGAAACCTTGCAATCTATCGATTCCAAAAGAAATAATAAAAATTATACAATTTTAAATCCAGAGGGAAATCATGCAATTTGTGTGGGTTTAACTGATGACATTGACATAACTGTAAAAGGTCACGTTGGATATTATTGTGGTGGAATGAATCAAAATGCAAATATAACTGTAGAGGGAAATGTAGGAACGGGTGTTGCTGAAAATATGATGTCTGGAAAAATTCACGTAAAGGGAAATGCTTCTCAATCTGCAGGTGCTACAGCACACGGAGGATTTTTAATCATTGATGGAGATGCAAGTTCTAGATGTGGAATTTCAATGAAAGGAATTGATATCGTTGTAAAAGGTTCCGTTGGACATATGTCTGCTTTTATGGCCCAGTCAGGTAATTTAATTGTTTGTGGTAATGCAGGTGAGGCATTAGGTGATAGTTTATATGAAACAGATATTTATATTAAAGGAAAAGTTAAATCTTTAGGATCTGATTGTGTGGAAAAAAAAATGGATAATAAACATTTAAAAAAATTAGAAAAACTTTTAAAAAAAGCTAAGTTAGAAAAAATAAAACCTAAAGATTTTAAAAGATATGGTTCAGCCAGAAAACTTTATAATTTTAAAATAGATAATGTATCAAGCTATTGAATATGAAAAAGAATAAAAAAACATTTCCAAGACAGTCTTGGACTTTTGATAAATACACAAATTCTGAAATTAGAAGAGCGGCTGCAACAGGAATTTATGATATAAGAGGAGGAGGATCTAAAAGAAGACTTCCTCATTTTGATGATCTTTTATTTTTAGGAGCATCTATATCCAGATATCCCTTGGAAGGATACAGAGAGAAATGTTTAACTAATGTTACATTAGGTACAAGGTATGCAAAAAAACCTTTAGAGCTTGAAATACCAATAACAGTCGCAGGAATGAGTTTTGGTGCATTATCAGGATCAGCTAAAGAGGCTTTAGGACGTGGTGCTAGTATTGCAGGTACATCTACAACAACTGGTGATGGAGGTATGACACCAGAAGAAAGAGGACAGTCAAAACATCTAGTTTATCAACTTTTACCATCCAGATATGGAATGAATCCTAATGATTTAAGAAAAGCAGACGCAATAGAAGTAGTAATAGGACAAGGTGCAAAACCAGGTGGAGGCGGAATGCTTTTGGGTCAAAAAATTAGTGATCGAGTAGCCGAAATGAGAACATTACCTAAAGGAGTTGATCAACGTTCAGCATGCAGACATCCAGATTGGACTGGACCAGATGATCTAAAAATCAAAATTTTAGAATTAAGAGAAATTACTAAGTGGAAAGTGCCAATATTCGTAAAAATTGCAGGATCAAGGCCTTATTATGATACAGCGTTAGCTATTAAAGCCGGTGCAGATGTTGTTGTTTTAGATGGCATGCAAGGTGGAACTGCTGCAACTCAAGAAGTATTTATAGAAAATGTTGGTCAACCAACTTTGGGATGCATAAGACCAGCTGTTGATGCTCTTCAAGATTTAGATATGCATAGAAAAGTTCAATTAATTATATCTGGGGGTATAAGAAATGGAGCAGATGTAGCTAAAGCACTTGCTCTGGGAGCAGACGCAGTATCAATTGGTAGTGCAGCAATGATTGCTATTGGAGATAATGATCCTAAATGGGAAAAAGATTATAATAAACTTGGAACTACTGCTGGTGCATATGATGATTGGCATGAAGGAAGTGATCCTGCAGGTATTTCGACTCAAGATCCAAAATTAATGAAAAGGTTAGATCCAATAAAAGCTGGAAAAAAACTCTCAAACTATTTAAAAGTAATGACTTTAGAAGCTCAAACTCTAGCTAGAGCTTGTGGAAAAAATAACTTACACAATTTAGAGCCTGAAGATTTATGCGCATTAACAGTTGAAGCTGCAGCAATGGCAAGAGTACCCTTGGCTGGGACTTCATGGATACCTGGTATAAATAATAAATAAATATTGCTACTTATTAATTTAATTCATATTATGTTAAATGCCTAAAAATTTATCTCAAATAGCCAAATCCAAAAAAATTAAATATTTTCTAATAAGTTTTGTAGATTTATTTGGAGTATTAAGATCAAAGTTAGTACCAGCACAAGCAATTAATGACATGCAAAAGAATGGAGCTGGTTTTGCAGGTTTTGCTACTTGGTTAGATATGTCGCCAGCAGACAGTGATATGTTTGCAATACCTGATCCAAATAGTTTAATTCAATTACCATGGAATAAAGAAATAGGATGGTTAGCTTCAGATTTATATATGGATGGTGTAGCTGTAGATGCATCACCTAGAGTAATGTTGAAAAATCAAATAAAAAAATTAAGCGAAAAAAAACTTCAAATGAAGTCAGGTGTTGAGTGTGAATTTTTTTTAATCTCTGAAGATGGATCATCTATTGCGGACCAAAAAGATATACAGTCAAAACCTTGTTATGATCAATCGGCATTAATGAGAAGATATGATTTAATTAAAGAGATATGTGACAGTATGATTGAGTTGGGATGGAAACCTTATCAAAATGACCATGAAGATGCGAATGGTCAATTTGAAATGAATTGGGATTACTCAGATTGTTTAGTAACTGCAGATAGACACGTATTTTTTAAATTTATGGTTAAAAATTTGGCTGAAAAACATGGTCTGAGAGCAACATTTATGCCAAAACCATTTAATAATTTAACAGGTAATGGTTGCCATGCACATATTTCTGTTTGGAGAAAAGGTAAAAATCAATTTCTGGATAAAAAAGATAAATTAGGTCTTAGCAAATTGGGCTACACCTTTTTAGGTGGAGTGATAAAGAATGCTCAACCTTTATCAGCTTTTTTTAATCCAACAATAAACAGTTACAGAAGAATAAATGCTCCACCAACTAAATCAGGGGCAACTTGGTCTCCTAGTAGCATATCTTATACAGGAAATAATAGAACACATATGATTAGAATTCCTGAACAAGGAAGATTTGAACTTAGGTTAATGGATGGTTCGGCTAATCCATATTTATTACAAGCTGGCGTGCTTGCTGCTGGTTTAGAGGGCATGGATAAAAAAATAAATCCAGGGGAACCTTTATTCTGTAATATGTATACAGATTATAAAAAATATCCTAATCTACCTAAGCTACCAAATAATGTTTCTGAAGCATTAAATATGTTAGGTAATAGTAAAGTTATAAATAAAGCGTTTGGAAAAAAAAATATTGATAGTTATTTAAAATTAAAAAGAAACGAATTAAACACTTTCAAAAAACATGGGCGATTTGATAAGAAAAGATCAGTGACTAAATGGGAAAAAGATAACACTCTAGATTGTTAATAATAAAATTAATTAATTATTTGAAATAAAATCATCAATATTATTTTCATCATCCTGTTCTAAATTATCATTGCTTTGTAAATTTTCATCATTTTTAGCAAGATCACTTATAGTTGCAATCGCAGCACGTTTATCTAGAAAACCACTTGCCTTTAGCTCCTCTTTATTAGGTAAATCAGATAAACTATTCAATCCAAAATGTTCAACAAACAAATCTGTGGTAGACCATAAAGTAGGTTTACCAGGTATACTTTTCCTACCTGAAGGACGTATCCATCCTATTTCCATCAAATGATCTAGAGAACCTCTACCCATTTGAACACCTCGAATATTTTCAATTTCTGATCTTGTTATTGGTTGTTGATAGGCAATTATTGATAATGTTTCAAGTGCTGCTCTTGATAATTTTCTTCTCTGTGTTTTAAAAATAGTTAATTCATCACTTAGATTTTCTGCAGTTCTAAAAGACCATTTGTTGCCAGTTTTAATTAAGTTTATACCTCTATTTTTATAGAAATCTTTAATTTCTTGTAATAGTTTACTTATATTTTTTTTGTCTTTAATTTTTTCTTTTAAATCATTTTCATCAAGTGACTCTCCTGATGCAAATAATATAGCTTCTAAAATTTTACTATCTTTATTATCCATTTTGATTAAATTTTATATAAATGTTTCCGAAACTTTCATCTTGTTTTAAATCAATAAAGCCATTTTTTGACAATTCTAAAGAAGCAACAAAATTTGAAGAGATAATTGACTTATTAATTGTTTTATTAGCTTTAATTAAATTTGGAATTATGTTTAAAAAATTAGTCCATTCAGTAATATTTCCAAAGATACCTTTTAATCTTTTAACTGCTTGATCAACTGAATAAAGTTCTGAATATTCAATGGTTAATTGCTTTACCTGTTCATTCGATTTAAGTATTTGACTGTATGATTTTAGCAAGTCATATAAATTAGAAGTATAATTTATATTATATTTAACCTTGAGGCCTTCAGATGAACCCCCATAAAATACATCTCTATTCACAAGAGGTCTTGAATATATGATTTTAGAAATATTTTGAAAAGCCTCTAGCCTCTGTAATTGATATTTTAGAGCCTCTTCTAACTCATCGGCAGTATAATCATCTGTTTTGTCTTCTTTTGGTAACAGTAATCTTGATTTCAAATACGTTAGCCATGCTGCCATCACTAAATAATCAGCAGCTATTTCAATATGAATATTTCTATATTGATTAATAAAATTAATATATTGATCAGCTAACTCTGATATAGATATATCAGATAAATCAACCTTCTGTGATCTAGCCAAAACCAGCAAAAGGTCTATAGGACCCTCAAAATTGTCTAATAATAGATTAAATTGACCTTCTTTAATTTCTGTATCTGGAACATTTAACACAACTTTTTATATAAAATTATTGAGATTCTCTCAATATTATTAATTTTGTAAATTAAGTATTAAGCAACTCTTAACAATAGTTAATAAATCACAAGCTTCAGAAGCATTGTTCTTAGAGATGTAATTTTTATAGGTAATGAAATATTGAGTACCTATTTCAGTTTTTTTATAAAAAACAAAAATATCTTCATGATCTATAATTTCTTTTTTATTTTCTAATAAATTGCTCAAGTATTTATTAATATTTTCAAAATTATCATTGCTATATAATTGAATTGTAAAATCAAGTTCGTATATATTTTTAAAATCAAAATCTTGAATTTCATTATCTATGTTATTTAAACTTTTCTTGTCTAAATAATCAACAACCTCACCTTCTTTATTAGTAGGAATAACAAAATATTTATCAGTAAATTTAGGAATGACAAAATACTCCCTGTTACTAAAATAATAAAATGAGATAAGATAAAGAATAATAATTAATAGCAATAATAATAAAGAATATTTTAAAATGTAATTATTATTTCTTTTAAAAATAATTCTTTTAATCATTACATTGTTTCAGGTGCGCTTATATCAATAATTGAAAATATATCTTTTAAAACAACTCTAAATGTCTCCAACCAAAATATTTTTGAAATTGTCTTTTCTGCATTTTTTTCATCTATAAAACGAAGTGATTCATTATCTTTACCTTTATTCCAAATTGAATGGAAATCAGAGGATATTTCTTCTAGGAAATTAATTAGTCTATGTGGTTCATTATAATATGATGATTGATACAACAAATAAGGATAACAAATTAACTTTTTGATTAATTTTACCTCCTCATCAGATAGATTTTGTATTGTAGAAAAATTATAATCATTTTTAATTTTTATACCTAATTTGTTTGCTTTATTAATTACTGATGAAGCTCTAGCGTGTGCGTATTGACAATAAAAAACTTTATTATCTTTATTTTTTTCAACAACAGCATCTAAATCAAAGTCAATTGCTGTCTCATTTTTAGTAGAAATCATGTAGTACCTTATAGGATCTTTTCCAACCTTAGAATGAACATTAGCTAATGTCACAAAATTTCCAGATCTTTTTGACATTTTAATTTTTTGTTTATTTTGAATTAAACTTACAATCTGACAAGTTAAAATGTTTAAATAAGTTTCATCATCTTTAATAGCTTTAATTAACGAATTCATTCTTGGAATATAACCAATATGATCTGACCCCCAAATATTTACTAATCTATAAAAATTTCTTTTACATTTATCTAAATGATATGCTGCATCATTAGCAAAATATGTCCATTCACCATTTGATTTTTTTAATGCTCGATCTTCATTGTCTAATAATTTAGAGGATCTAAATAATAGTTGCTCTCTTGGCTCCCAATCAGAATCATCACCTTTTGGCTTTTCTAAAATACCTTCATATAGTAACTTTTTTTCATCTAAGATTGAAAAAAGTTCATCAATAATTTTACTTTTTTCTATTTCAGTTTCGTGAGTAAATTTATCAAATCTTATATTTATTAATTCTAAATCTGATTTTATGTTTAAAAGTATATTTTTTAATGCAAAATTTTTAAAATATTGAATAGTTTCTTTATGATGAAAGTTTAACCACTTATCACCATCTTCATTTTTAATTTTTTTGGCAATATCTATTAAGTATTCACCAGGATACTCGTCTTCTTTTAACTCAATTTTTTTATCAAATAATTGTAAATATCGTTTCAAAAGAGAGTTTGATAATTTATCAATTTGAGAACCTGCATCATTAACGTAATACTCTCTAGTAACATCAAAACCTGTTTTAGTATAAAGAGAGCTTAATACATCTCCAAATACAGCACCTCTTATATGAGCTATATGCAATGGTCCAGTTGGATTAGCTGAAACAAATTCAACATTTATTTTTCTATCTGCACCATAATTAATATAATTTAAAAAATTTTTACTATAAATTTCTTTTAAACTTCTCAATACAAATTCATCTTTTAGAAAAAAATTTATAAAACCATTTTTTGAAACCACAAAATGATCGATAAATACGATTGATTTAATTCTATCATTTAGTTCTTTTTCAATATTAAAATCTTCATTAATTATTTTTCTTTTAACTATTAAATAAAAGTTCGTCGCTAAATCGCCTTGTTTATTATTTGAAGAATAATCGATGCTAATTTGTTTTTTATTGATTGGAGATATGAATTTATTTTTCTCTAAAAAATCTGTAAAATCAAATAAAAAATCTGAAAGGTCTTTTATAAAATTATTCACTAATCTCCTTATACAAATTTAGAGCAAATCTATCCGTCATTCCTGAAATATAATCACAAATTAATCTTTCAATTTCAATATTTTGATTTCTCCAATCTACTGGTAGTTTATTATTATTTTTTACGAAATAAGTAAACAAAGTAGATATAACCTTTTTTGAATACTGTCTCTTATCTGATAAATGACTGTGATTATAAACTTTATCAAATAAGAATTTTTTAATTATTTCACAATTTTTCTTCATTTCATTTGAAAATGAAACAACGAAATTATTTTTTTTACGTATATCATCAATAGAATTGATATTATTTTCAATTAAATTTTTTTTTGTAGTTTCATATATATCATTTATCATATTAGATATTGAGTTTCTTAAAACTTGATACACTAGAAGTTTATTTGGAATATCTTTGTAGTGATCTTTTAAATTAATTATAATTTTTTCAAAAAAACTTAACTCTGCAATATCATCTAATGATATTAAGTTTGCTCTAATAGCATCCTCTACATCGTGATTATTATATGCAATATCATCAGATATGCTCGCTATCTGTGATTCTAAATAAGGTTGATCAGTTAAATTTAGATTATGTAATTTTGAATAATTGTCTAAGTGATAAGGTAAATGACTACTCAAAATTCCATTATGTTTTATTATTCCCTCTAAACTCTCCCATGTTAGATTTAATCCATCAAAATCAGGGTGTCGTTTTTCTATAAATGTTAAAACTCTCAAGGTTTGATCATTATGATTAAAACCTCCAAACTTTTTCATTGAATTATCAAGTGCATCTTCGCCAATATGGCCAAAAGGAGGATGACCTAAATCATGTGCGAGAGCAACTGTTTCGCCTAGATCTTCATCTAAATCAAGTAATCTACAAATTGATCTAGATATTTGGGCAACTTCCAAAGAATGAGTTAGTCTTGTCCTAAAATAATCACTCTCACTTTCAATGAAAACTTGGGTTTTGTGCTTTAATTTTCTAAATGAATTAGAATGAATAACTCTAGCTCTGTCTCTTTCAAAAGGATTTCTCAAATCATCGTCTAGCTCATTATATAATCTTCCATTTGAATTATCGGGATTGGAAGCTAAATGTTTGAACATAAGAAAATTTATATTATAATTGTAAAAAAATAACTAATAACAATATTTAGATAAATGAACAATATAATTGAAGTTACAGAAAGTGCTCAGAATCATATTAACAAGATACTTTTATCTGAAAAATCAAACTATTTCAGAATTACCGTATTAGGTGGTGGTTGTGCTGGATTTCAATATAAATTTGATTTTTCTGACAAACCAAATGAAGATGATTTAATCTTTAATTATAAAAATGCTGATGTATTAATAGATAAAACTTCAATTGAATTAATTAAAGGATCGAAAATTGATTATGTTAATGAATTGATTGGGTCATCCTTTAAAATTTCTAATCCACTAGCATCTTCTTCATGTGGGTGTGGTACTTCTTTTTCAATATAAATGAAAATTACTACCTGGAATGTAAATTCAGTTAATGCAAGAATAGAACATTTAAAAAAATTTATAAAAAAAGATCAATCAGATTTATATTTAATTCAAGAATTAAAGTGTACAAATGAAAGTTTTCCTAAAGAGGAATTAGAAAATATTAATTATAAGTGTTATGTAAATGGGCAAAAAGCTTGGAATGGGGTAGCCATACTTAGCAAAGAAAGTATTGAAATTTCAAATTTAAATATTCCTGATTACAAAGATGCAAATTCCAGATTTATTGAAACAGAGATATCCTTAAAAAATATAAAAAATAAAATTAAATTAATAAATATTTATCTTCCAAATGGAAATCCGATTGAAACTGAAAAATTTGATTACAAAATTGATTGGATGATAAATTTTAATAAATATATCAAAGAATTAATTGATAATAATCAACCAGTAATTATAGGCGGAGATTTTAATGTAATACCGAGCGATGAAGACGTTTATTCACCAGAAAATTTTAAAAATGATGCTTGTGCTCATCCATTAACGAGAGAAAAATTTAGAAATCTTTTAAATTTAGGTTTTGTTGATACAGTTAAATACTTTGTTGATGGAAATACAAACTGGACTTTTTGGGGATATAGAGGTGGAAATTGGCAAAAAGGTAATGGTCTTAGAATAGATCATTTTCTTACTACACCAGAAGTAACTGATTTGATTAAATCAGTTAACGTTAATCGTGAACCAAGAGGATGGGAAAAAGCTTCTGATCACACTCCAGTTACGATTGAATTAGTTAATTAATATTAAATATCAGCGTATGTATGCGTTTCGTCTTTTGCGCCTGGTTGAGTAACAGCACCTTCGTAAGCTGGACCAACAGTTTGGGAATATTTCCATATGGATCCAGAATTATGATTAGTTTTTCTTGGTTTCCAATCATTTTTTCTCTTTTCTATTTCATCATCTGAAAGTGAAACATTGATTTCTCCTTTAACAGCATCAATAATAATTTCATCTCCATCTTTAAGTAAACCTATCATACCACCTACTGCTGCTTCTGGTCCTACATGACCAATACAAAATCCTCTTGTCCCTCCTGAAAATCTTCCATCTGTAATTAATGCAACAGTTTCACCTAATCCTTGCCCATATATTGCGCCTGTTGTTGAAAGCATTTCACGCATACCAGGTCCTCCCTTAGGGCCTTCATATCTAATTATTACTGCATCTCCTGCTTTAATTTCATTTTTTAAAACTGCAGTTAGAGCGTCTTCCTCTGAGTCAAAACATTTGGCTTTTCCTTTAAAAGTTAATTTTTTTAAACCTGCTATTTTTGATATACATCCATCAGGTGCAAGATTACCCCATAACCCAACGACTGAACTATTTTCACTAATTGGATTATCGCTTTTATAAACAACATCTTGATTTGTAGGGAATATTACTTCTTTATGATTTTCAGCTATTGTTTTTCCTGTAACAGTTATGCAATCTCCATTTATATAACCACCATCTAATAAAGATTTAATAACAACTGGTACACCTCCTACATCATATAAATCTTTAGCAACATACTTTCCGCCAGGTTGCATATCTCCGATATAAGGAGTTGAATTATAAATTTCTACAACATCTCTTAATGTAAATTTTAAACCTGCTTCATTAGCTATAGCAGGAAGATGAAGTGCTGCATTAGTTGAACCACCAGTGGCCGCAACTACTCTAGCAGCATTAACTAATGAATCAATAGTTACTATATCTCTTGGTCTTATATTTTTTTCTAATAAATTCATTATAGCTTTACCACTCTTTTCACCATAAGATTTTCTTTCTTCAGTATTGACAGCTGGTGGCATTGCTGAATTTGTTAAAGCTAAGCCAACTGCTTCAGAGATACATGCCATTGTATTAGCTGTAAATTGCCCTCCACACGATCCGGCAGAAGGACAGGCAACTTGTTCAATATCTTTTAAATCTTGATCTGAGATAGTTCCTGCAGCATGTTTACCCACTGCTTCAAAAACATCTATAACGGTAACATCTTTTCCTTTGTATTTTCCTGGTAAGATTGAACCTCCATAAATGAATACAGACGGTACATTTAATCTAACCATAGCCATCATCAAACCTGGTAGAGATTTATCGCAACCAGCGAGACCAACTATAGCATCATAGCAGTGACCCCTAACAGATAATTCGATGGAGTCTGCAATAACTTCTCTGCTAATAAGAGAAGATTTCATTGCCTCATGGCCCATCGCAATTCCATCTGTTACTGTTATAGTTGTAAATTCTCTTGGTGTTCCTCCAGCATCTTTGACGCCTGTCTTCACATGTTGCGCTTGATCTTGAAGAGTAATGTTGCAAGGAGCTGATTCATTCCAAGTGCTAACAACACCAACAAATGGTTGATAAATTTCATGCTCTTTCAAACCCATAGCATAATAATACGATCTGTGAGGCGCACTTTTAGGCCCTACACTAACATATCTGCTAGGTAGGTTAGATTTTCTATTTGAACCTTTATCTTCCATTCTATTTTATAGTATTTATTATTTGATCAATTTTTTCAATAGAAGATTTATAAATATTAGCTTCATTTTTAAATTTTTTAATAATTTCTTCTGATGCTTTATTCATAAAGTTATCATTATTTAATTTATCATTAACTTTATTAAATTTTTCTTGCTCAACTTGCCTTTTCTTATTTAATTTTTTTAGTTCAACTTCTGAGTCAATAATACCATCCAAAGGGATCAAAACTGATAATGATGTTAATACAATTAAAGCTGAATTCTTATTAGGTTGAATTTTATCAAAATTAATATCTTTAGTTTTTAAAAAATTACTTATTTCCTTTTTATGATCATTAAGAAAATTATTAAGTTCTTCATTTTTTGCTTCTATAGAAATATTAATTAATTGCTTATAAGGAATATTTAGTTCTGATCTCAAATTTCTAATAGATGTTATGAATTCAATAAATGTTTCAAAGTTTTTTTTAGAAATACTAAAAGAATTATTTGTCAAATAATTTTGATAAACTTGATTCATTAAGTATGACTTGTTATCAACTAAAGATCTCCATAATTTTTCACTAATGAATGGCATAATTGGATGTATAATTTTTAAAACTTGAATAAAGGTCCATCCTGATACATTTTTAATTTCCTCAGCATATTTTTCATTATCAAAATTTTGTTTAATAATTTCAATGTACCAATCACAATAAGAGTGCCATACGAAATGATAAATCTTATTGGCTATTTCATGAAACAAATACTTTTCAGTTAACTGATCAAGTTGAGTATTTAAATCATTCAATTCTTTTATTATCCATTTGTTTGCTTCGAAAAGTACTGTATCTATGGATATATCATCTTTAAAAATAGAATTATTCATTTGTAAAAATTTTCCAGCATTCCAAATTTTATTTGTGAATGATTTATATCCTTTAACTCTAGCTTCAGATAACTTTACATCTCGTCCAGGATTTAAAAGTGCTGTTAATGTAAATCTTAATGTATCAGCACCATATTTATCCAAAAGATCTAATGGATCAATTATGTTCCCTTTTGATTTAGACATTTTTTGTCCTTTTTCATCACGTATCAAAGGATGAATATAAATATCTTTAAATGGAGTTTCCTTCATAAAATAAGAACCCATCATCATCATCCGCGCAACCCAAAAAAATATGATATCAAAACCAGTAACTAAAACATTGCCAGGATAAAACTTATCTAATTCATAAGTTTTATTTGGCCAATCTAAAGTAGAAAAAGTCCATAGAGCAGAAGAAAACCAAGTATCTAGAACGTCTTCATCCTGTCTTAGCTCAACATCTTTTCCATAAAAATCTTTAGCTTGACTTTGTGCCCCTTGTAGAGTTTCACTAACAAAATATTTATTATCTGGACCATACCATGCAGGAATTTGATGCCCCCACCATAACTGTCTTGAAATACACCATGGTTGAATATTTTCCATCCAATTATAAAATGTATTTTCCCATTGTTTGGGAATAAATTTAGAACTATTATTTCTAACAGCTGATATTGGATCTACTGATAATTTTTTTGCATCACAAAACCATTGATCTGTGAGCCATGGTTCAATTACAACACCAGATCTATCACCATATGGGATGACCATTTGTTGTTTGTCTTCTTTAACTAATAAATTCATTTCATCTAATTTTTTTAAAATTAGTTTTCTAGCATCAAACCGATCTAAATTTTGAAATTCTGCAGGCACATTTGAATTCAGTTTAGCATTTTCATCAAAAATATTAATAAATTCTAAATCATGTCTCTTTCCTACCTCAAAATCATTAAAGTCATGTGCAGGAGTAATTTTTACAGCTCCAGAACCTTTTTCAGGATCCGCATATTCATCAGCAATGATTGGTATTTTTTTATTTGAAATTGGTAAGTAACAAAATTTGCCAATTAAATTTTTATACTTTTCATCATCTGGATGAACGGCAACTGCAGTATCTCCTAACATCGTTTCAGGTCTTGTTGTTGCAACTATGATATGATTATTTTCGTCTATAGGATATTTAATATGCCATAAACTTCCTTCAGTATCTCTTTGCTCTACTTCTAGATCAGAAATAGCAGTTAAAAGTTTAGGATCCCAATTAACCAATCTCTTATCTTTATAAATAATTCCATCATTAAATAAATTAACAAAAACTTTCTTAACTGCATTAGAAAGACCTTCATCCATAGTAAATCTTTCTCTTGACCAATCTGCAGAAGCGCCAAGTCTTCTTAATTGATTACTGATCTGACCACCCGACTCTTTTTTCCATTCCCATACTTTTTCAATAAACTTTTCTCTACCTAGGGATCGTCGATCTATGTTTGACTCACTTAATTTTCTTTCAACCACCATCTGAGTAGCTATTCCTGCATGATCTGTCCCTGCTTGCCACAATACTTCCATGCCCTTCATTCTATGGTATCTGATTAATATATCTTGAATTGTGAAGGTTAAAGCATGACCCATATGTAAGCTACCTGTAACATTAGGTGGTGGCATCATTATAGAATATGGCTCACCTCCTTTTTTTGGTTTAAAACAATTTGATTGCTCCCACTGAGAATAAAGATCTTTTTCATCTTTTAAAAAATCAAAAAATTTATCAAGCTGCATTGTAACTATTTTGTATCGAAATAATTTTTTAGTAATTTTGGTATTTTTTCATCAAGTATTTTTTCAATTTTATTTTCTACAAGATAGGAAAGTTTTTGATCTATAATATCATTAATTTCAATATTTATATCTTCGTCTTTTTGAAGTAATTTTATTGTACCATCACTATTAACCTTTTGGTTAAGTATTAAAATATTGGATGATAAATCCTTATTTGAGTCTTTTTTTTCATCTTCAAGTGCTCTACGTATTATTTCAAGAGATTCATTGATAGAATTTTTTGTATTCATATAGGTATTATAAATGTTTAATTAAATTAATAAAACTCTAATTATAACTAGGAAGATACTCCTCAAATAATTTAATCAGAGAACCATCTAAAGCTAGCAAATTAAAATAATTAATCAGATAGTTTTTATTTGCATTAAAATATTCTACATTTACGTTTAAAAGATTAGTTTCTGCTTCTATTAGATCAGTAATAGATTTGGTCCCAAGGTTGTATTCTTCCTGAGTACTTTCTAGAAGAGTATTTGCATACTCTATAGTTAATAAAGATGTATTTAAATTTGATTTACTAACTAAATAGTTTTTATAATAGTTTGATACCTCAATATTTAAACTTTCTTTAAGATCCTCAAGCTCAATTTCAGTTTGTAAAATTTGAGAATTTATTTTTCTAATATCTGATTTATCAATATTTTGCTGAAATATAGGAATTGTTAAAGTTAAGCCTATCGATGCATTAGTATTTTCACTTCCAGCATCTATACGTGAACCATCCGAATACTCAGTTGAAGCTGTTATGTCTAATGTAGGTCTATTAGAACCTTTTTCTTTTGAGAGATCAAGTTCTTTTATTTTAATATTATTTTGAGCAATTAAAATGTTAAAATTATTCTTATAGACTTCAGATAGTATGTTTTCAAAATTTAAATTATCTTCTACATTTACATAATCTTCTAAATTAATAGCCTCTTTACCAACAATTGATTTAAATGTTTTTAAACTGATTTTGTAGTTTTGTTCAGCTGAAAAAAGATTTGTTTCAGCAATTGAAAACGCACTCTCAGCATTTTTCAGTTCAGTTATGGTTGCTGATCCTAATTCATATTTTAATTTTACTTCTTCTAAAAATCTTGAAACAGAATCAAAATTTCTTTCAGAAGCCGTTAATGATTTTTCATAATTTATAACAGTTAAATAACCTTCTACTGCTGTTAAAGATAGATCTTGGACTGATTTATAAAAATTTATTACTGCGTTTTCATAAATAATTTTTGCTCTTTCAATTTCTAAATTTTTTTCACCACCATCGTACAAATTTTGAGTAATACTAATTTTATACTTATCTGTAAAAGTTTCTGGTGTTGTTGATACACCAGCTGCTGAAGTTATGTCATTATTACTGTACGTACCAGAAATTGTACCAGTAACTGTTGGAAGTTTTTTTCCTATAGCTACTTCAATAGTTTCTTTGCTTTCATTTAGTTTTTCAAAAGCAATTTTTACCTTCAAATTATTAGCAATCGTACTTTTTACAGAATCATCAATCGATAATGCGAATAAAGATTTAGAATAGATAAGTAATAATAATATTAATAATCTCATTTAAAATTTAAAACCCTCTTGCTGTTCTTGAATTTGATAAGCACTCATTACATCAAATAAATACTCAGATGAATATAAATCTTCATTTCTTATAACTTTATAAGCCTTACCAAGATTATCATATATTTTTTTGATATATATTAGTCTTCCACCATTGGTTACTAGTTGCTTCTTTAAGTTATCAGTTATTTTAAATATAGGCCCGTCAATAATAATTAAATTAAATGGAGCTTTATCAACTAATCCATCTAATAAATTATGATTAAATAAGCTAATATTAGAAGTATCTGTATTACTAATATTATGTTCTAATAATTTAAATAACTCTCTATTTTCTTCCACAACATGAAGTTCTTGACATAGTGAGCTAATAAGAGCAGAAAAGTAACCTGTTAAACCTCCTATATGCAATACTTTATCATTAGGTAAAATTTTTGAATATTTTATAATTTGAGCTAGGTGTAAATTTTTAAGATATCCTCTTTTTTCAGTTATATCTAAATTATTATCTAGATAACAATTCTTACCTAAACTGACATCTAAATAATTTTCTTTAGGGGTATTTTCAAATATTTTTAATATATTTTCTTCATTAATTTTGTTTGGTCTTAACTGATTAACAACCATATTTTTTCTTGCTATTTCAAATGTTTCACTCATTTCTCAAAGAATGCTTTATATAAACCTTTCATATAATCAATTATTTAAATTATATTATCATTCTTTAGTTTTTTTTTTCATTAATTGACTAGAAATAATATAGTGATAATTGTCTTTTTTTTAGGCTCGGTGGCAGAGTGGTTATGTAGGGGCCTGCAAAGCCTTGCACAGCGGTTCGATTCCGCTCCGAGCCTCCAGTTTTCTCTTGTTTTTTAATTTTTTTTTATTATCAACAAAATTGTGTTCCTCGGTAGCTCAGTGGTAGAGCAATCGGCTGTTAACCGATCGGTCGCTGGTTCGAGCCCGGCCCGGGGAGCCATTTTATCTAAGCTTTAACTTCCACCAATTCTTCGAAACGTGTTGTGTAACATGGGGATACGTTTTCTCTTTTCATCTTCCATATTTTTTCTATACCTTCAGAAGCTATCTTTAACGTTGAACTTCCATATTTAGAATTAATATTATCAATAGTATTCATTATTCTATCTGATGTATCACGATCGTAATCGAGCAATCCTCTAGTTACATTGTGTCTGCTAAGACCATATAATATAATTCCAGCTTTTTTATAACGAAATCCTGGTCGGTATATTTTTCTAATTCCTTCAAGAGCTCTTTTAACAATTTTTATGCTATTATTTGTTGGAAAAGGTAAGTGTAGTTTTATTGAATTTGAATATTGTTTCTCTCTTCTATTAAAATGATTTGTCAAAACAAAAATACTCATCGACTCAGCGACTAACCCCTCTTCCCTTATCTTCTCTGATACTCTTGATCCATAAGTTGATATTGATTCCTCCAAATCAAATAATTTTTCTATTGGCTGACTAAATGATCTTGAGACACAACAACTTTGTTTATCACTTGGAACCAAATCAAGTTCTAAACACGATACACTATTTAATTCTAAGTATGTCTTCTCTCCCACTACACCCATATTTTTTCTTATCCATCCTCTGTCCATTTGTGAAAATTGATAAGCATTATGAATATTATATTTTTTCAGGAAAAGAGATAATCTTCTTCCAATGCCCCATACTTCTTCAATGGATGTTAATTCTAATGCTTTTTTTATTTCTATTTTATTTTTTAGTATGCACACACCTTTATAGTTTGGTTTTTTTTTTGCTAGATGATTAGCTATTTTTGATAGTGTTTTTGTTGGGCCAACTCCAATACTAACTGGAATGCCAACCCACCTCTTAATTGTTTGTCTAATATGTCTGCAATAAGTGTTTAGCTCATAGTTCTCAAAACCATTTAAACCAAGAAATGCTTCATCTATAGAGTAGATTTCTACCTCTGGAGAGAAACTTGATAAAGTCTCCATTACTCTTTGAGAAATATCACCATACAAAGAATAATTAGATGAAAAAACTTTAACATCATTTTTTTCAATAATATTTTTTGCTTTAAAATAAGGTTCACCCATTTTTATCCCTAATTTTTTTGCTTCTTTTGATCGTGCAATGATACAACCATCATTATTGGAAAGTACGACAATTGGTTTTCCTATAAGTTTTGGATTAAATATTCTTTCACATGACGCATAAAAATTGTTGCAATCTATCAATGCTATAGATTGATTTACTGAGCTATGATTTCTATTAAGTAGTTTTGTGTATGACATATGTCACTACCCCCCATATAAAGCACTCCATTTCCTCTTTAACTTGAATACTAGGATACTCACTATTGGCAGAAATTAAAAATAGTGACTGATCTTTCTTTTTCAGTTTTTTGACTGTTAGGTCACCAAAGATGGAGGCTATAACAATATTGTCGTTGCGAGGTGTAATACTTCTATCAACAATAAGTAAATCACCTGATAATATGCCTGCATCGGTCATAGAAGGGCCATTAGCTTTAACGATATAGGTTGCTGTTGGACGTTGAACCAAATATTCATTAAGATCAAGTTTGTTTTCCATATAATCAGTAGCTGGAGATGGAAAACCCGCAGATACTGTATCAAGAAAATAAGGTGTTATTTGATCTCCTTTGGATTCAGCTTTAAATATTAAGTTTTCTATTTTTTTAGACATAATATTAGAAAAAATATTTAAATAATTGATAAATAATAATTATATTATTTATAAAATTATTTGTTCTACTTTTGTTCTAATTTATTCAGAATGAGAAAAAAGTCAATATAATATTTTTAAAATACTGTTAAAAAACGCTATGACAAAATTATTCGAAGATGATTCATACATTAAAGAATTTAAAGCAAGAATTGTAGGTATTGTGAAAGAAGAAAATAGTATTGAGTTAGATAAAACAGCATTTTATGCAAAAAGTGGTGGTCAACCTGGGGACACAGGTGCAATAGAAGCAGAAAGTATAAAAATACAAGTTTTAGATACTATTAAAGAAAATAATAAAATAATACATATTGTAGATGATCTCAAAGATCTTGAAGAAAAAAATAATATAATTGGAAAAATAAATTGGGATTTACGATACAAGCACATGAGAATGCATACTGCGCTACACTTGTTATGTTCTATAGTCCCTTTAGGAGTAACTGGAGGTCAAATTGGTTATGAAAAAAGTCGATTAGATTTTAATGATCCAGATAAATTAATAAATAAAGAAGAATTGGAAGAAAAAATAAATTTGTTAGTTGAGGATAATCATACTGTTACTAGTGAAGTAATTGAGAGTAGTATATTAGAAGAAAAACCTGAACTTGTCAGAACTATGTCAGTAAAACCTCCGCTAAAAGATGGTAAAATAAGATTAATTAGAATTGGTGATGTCGATTTACAACCATGTGGTGGTACACATGTAAAATCAACTAATGAGATAGGTAAAATTCAAATCGGTAAGATAGAAAACAAAGGTAAAATGAATAGAAGAGTTAATTTATTGTTATCTTCTTAAATTACTGATGAAGAATTTGACTTAAAAATAACTTTGTACGATCACTCTCTGGATTATTGAAAAACTTATCTGGGTTAGCTTCCTCAACAATTTTTCCTTCATCCATAAACACCATTCTATCAGCAACTGTTTTAGCAAAACCCATTTCATGAGTAACAACAATCATTGTCATTCCACCATTTGCCAAATCAACCATAACATCTAAAACTTCTTTAATCATTTCGGGGTCTAGAGCTGAAGTTGGTTCATCAAAAAGCATAATGTTAGGATTCATTGCAAGAGATCTAGCAATTGCCACTCTTTGTTGTTGACCACCAGATAATTGACCGGGGTACTTGTTGGCTTGTTCAGGAATTTTTACTATTTCTAACTGCCTCATAGCAAGATCTTCAGCTTCTGCTTTTGGCATTTTTTTTACCCAAATTGGAGCTAACGTTATATTTTCTTTTACAGATAAATGGGGAAATAAATTAAATTGTTGAAATACCATTCCAACTTCTTTCCTAACATTATCAATATTTTTTAAATTTCCAGTTAACTCAATTCCATCAACAACAATTGAACCCTCTTGGTGTTCTTCCAGTCTATTAATACATCTGATCATTGTAGATTTACCAGAACCGGAAGGGCCACAAACTACAATTCTTTCTTTCTTCTTCACTTCAAGATTTACATCTTGTAATACATGAAAATCTCCAAACCATTTGTTAACATTTTTTAATGAAATTATTGATTCTTCACTCATTTTAATCAGCCCCCATATTAATACCTGTTTTTAATTTCTTTTCCAAATACAAACTGTATCTAGACATTCCAAATGTGAATATAAAAAATACCAAACTAACAAAAAAGTAAATTTCATAAGATAAGCCTAACCAATTAGTGTCAGCTAAAGTCCCTCTTCCTATTCCTAATAAATCTAATAATCCGACTATAATAACTAGTGTAGTGTCTTTGAACAACCCAATTGAGGTATTTACTATAGGTGGGATAGATATTCTAATTGCTTGAGGTAAAATTATTTGAAAGTTCATTCTCCAATACGACATTCCTAAAGATCGTGCTGCTTCATATTGACCTGTTGGAATAGCTTGTAATCCACCCCTTATAACTTCAGCCATATAAGCAGATTGGAAAAGTGTAACAGCAACAAGAACTCTTACTAAGCCATCCATATCTATTCCTTCAGGTAAAAATAAAGGAAGCATTACCATTCCAAAAAATAGAAGTGTTATTAATGGAACACCTCTTATAAACTCAATAAACAAAACACACATCATGCTTATTACAGGTAATTTAGACCTTCTTCCTAAAGCTAACAAAACACCAATTGGAAATGCTAATGCAATACCTGTGCAGCCTAAAACTAGTGTAACCAAGAGGCCTCCCCACTTATTTGTTGAAATATCAGGTAAGCCAAATCCACCATTAAGCAAAAAATAAGCAATTATTGGAAATATATAAGTAAAGTTTAAAAAAATTTTTCTATAAGGTAGTTTTGTAATTAGAAGTGGAAGTAGTGCAATTGCCAACATTACATAAGATATATTAACTCTCCAAACCTCTTCTCTTGGATAAAATCCATAAATAAATTGATAGAACCTTACATAAATTACAGCCCAACATGCTCCTCCATTTTCAGGATCTAAGTTTCTTGAACACATTTCCTGATTAGTTATTTGCTGACCAAGATAATTATATTTAAAATCAGCTGAAAAAAGTGTCCAATCTAAAATCCAGGGAACAAACTGGTAAAGGCAATATATAACAAAAATTGTGATTAAGGAATTTGTCCAATTAAAAAATAAATTTATTCTTAACCAACCTATAATTCCTGTTGTTGCAACTGGCGGCTTTCTACTTTCTATTTTTTCATTCATTACTTTTCCTTAAATTGTATACTTCTGTTATAAATGTTCATAAAAAAAGAAATTGTTAAACTTATAGTTAAATAAGTTGCCATTACTATAACCATGCATTCAATTGCTTGGCCAGTTTGATTAAGACTAATTCCACCAAATCCATGAACTAAATCTGCGTATCCAACTGCTATTCCAAGTGAAGAATTTTTTGTTAAGTTTAAATACTGACTTGTGAGTGGGGGAACAATAACTCTTAATGCTTGAGGAATTATTATTAATCTCATAATCCAGGATTGTTTTAAACCTAGTGCTGCTGATGCTTCTCTTTGACCTTTTGTTACAGATAATATTCCAGCCCTTACTGTTTCAGAAATAAACGCAGCTGTATAAATTGATAGGGCTAGAAACATTGCAATAAACTCAGGACGAATAACTAAACCACCTTTAAAATTAAATCCTTTCATTTCAGGATATTCGAATGACATTGGTGAACCAAGTATAAAGAATAAGATGAGAGGGATAATAAAAATTAAACCAAAAGAAGTATAAAAAACCGGATATTGATCACCAGTTAAGTCTTGTCTTTTTTTTGCCCATCTACGAATAAAAAAACTTGAAATCAATGCCAGAATAATTGCAATAAAAATATAAGTAAACCCACTCTCAAATATTGGTCTTGGTGAATAAAGACCTCTATTTGATATATAAAAAACATCAAGAATTTGAAGAGATTGCTTAACCCGCGGTAGTTGTATTAAAATACTGTACCAGAGAATAATTTGAAGAAGCAATGGAACATTCCTTGTAAATTCTACATAAATATAAGATATTCTGCTTAACAACCAATTTGATGACAAACGAATTATTCCTACTAGAAATCCTAAAATAGTTGCCGCAATACAACCAGTAATTGAAACAAGTAATGTATTTAAAACTCCAACAAAATAGACCTTTAAATGAGTATCAGTTGATTTAAATTCTAAAAAAGGTGAGAAACTAATATCAAATCCAGCTGGATCTGACAAAAATCTCCATCCAGTTGCTATGTTTCTTTTTTCTAGATTATATGCTGTTGTTTGAACAATAAAAAAAATACCTAGAGCAAAAAGACCTACTACTAATGTTTGAAAAAAGATTGATCTAAACCTTTCGTCTGAAAAAAAATTAAGATTAGATCGCATTTAAAACCTTTGATGTTTATAAAAAAAAATAGGGGGTTTTGAAACCCCCTATTTTAAAAAAAATTAACGTTTATCTAAATGGAGGTGCGTATAAAATACCACCTTGTGTCCATAGAGCGTTAAGTCCTCTTGCTATTTCAAGAGGTGTATCTGGACCTACGTTTGCTTCGTAAGACTCTGAATAGTTACCAATTTGTTTAATAATTTGGTAAGCCCAATCAGGAGCTAATTCAAGCATTTCACCATAAGAACCTTCAACACCAAGAAGTCTTAGTACCTCTGGAACATTTGAACCAAGTTGAGCATCAACGTTTTCTGAAGTTACACCTAGTTCTTCAGCAATAATCATTGCATTTAAAGACCAACGTACAACATCACCCCACTGGTGATCACCATGTCTTACAAGTGGACCAAGTGGTTCTTTTGAAATAATTTCTGGTAAAACAACCCATTTATCTGGATTTGAAGCAGCAGCTCTCGTTGAAGAAAGGCCTGAAGCGTCTGTTGTGTATACATCACATCTTCCAGCAAATAAGTTTTCTTTACCTTCATCATTAGTTTCAATTGGAAGTGCTTCATAGCTAATTCCATTCAGTCTAAAGAAGTCAGCAAGGTTTAACTCTGTAGTAGTACCAGTTTGGATACATACAGTAGCACCATCAAGCTCAGTTGCACTTGATACACCAAGAGCAGATGGGATCATAAAACCTTGTCCGTCATAGAAGTTTACACCTACGAACTCAAAACCAAGATTAACATCACGGCTTATTGTCCAAGTAGTATTTCTCGCTAGCATATCAACTTCACCTGAAGCTAATGTTGGGAAACGAGATTTACCAGTAGTTGTAATAAATTCTACTTTTGAACGGTCTCCAAAAACAGCTACAGCAACTGCACGACACATATCTGCATCTAGACCAGCCCATTCACCGCTATCATCTGGAGCAGCAAAACCAGCAAGACCAGTTGTTACTCCACATTTTAGAAAACCTCTATTTTTAACATCATCAAGAGTTCCGGCATGTGCTGAGAATGCAAATGCTACAACTGCAAAGATAGATAATAGTTTTTTCATATTATTTTCTCCGTTTAAATAATTATTTAAATATCTTTTTTCAAAGATTGCTTCCCTATACCAAATTAATAAGCTAATCCAAATGATACATTTTGTAATTTAATATTTTTCTACAATTAGTGTTATAATATTAATAATATACTAGATATAGACACAGTGAAGATAAAAACAAAACTAACTAAAATAGGCAGAAATCCTCTTAAACAAAAAGGTTTTATCAATCCTGGCACATACAAAGGATCAACAATGATTTTTAATAGTTATCAGGATTATTTAAATGATATTAAAAATGCAGATGACAGAAGAACATTTTATGGAATTAATCAAAATCCTTTTCATAAACAATTAGAAGATAGTATCTCAGAATTATATTATTGTAATGATACTATCTTATCTCCTTCCGGACTTGCTTCAATAATAATTCCTTTTTTTGCCATCTTAAAATCTGGAGATGAAGTTTTAATAAATGATAGTGTCTACAGCCCCACAAGAACTTTTTGTGAAAATATACTTAAACAATATAATGTAAAAATAAAATATTTTCATCCAATAAATAAAATTAAAAATTTTGATAAATTAATAAATAAAAAAACTAAACTTATATATTTAGAATCTCCTGGAACTGCTACATTTGATATAATTGATATACCTTTTATAACAAAGATAGCTAAAAAAAATAATATCCCAACTGTAATGGATAATACATGGGCATCACCTTTGTTTTGCAATCCAATTAAACTAGGGGTAGATATTATAATAGATGCTGGGACTAAATATATAAATGGTCACTCGGATGTTTTAATAGGTTTTGTTTCATCAAATAAAAAATATGCTAGAAAAATTAGAACTGCTGCAAAAACTTTAGGGATATGTCCTGGATCGGATGAAGTTTATTTAGCAATTAGAGGTATACCAACATTAAAAAT
The DNA here is from genome assembly GCA_902521325.1 of uncultured Alphaproteobacteria bacterium. Taxonomy (GTDB): domain Bacteria; phylum Pseudomonadota; class Alphaproteobacteria; order HIMB59; genus CACPNW01. The sequence goes on along the minus strand of CABYRE010000008.1, from coordinate 2,348 downwards.
TAGAATGAAAGAAATAGAAAGCAATGCTTTATTAATGGCAAAATATTTATTAGATCATGATCTTGTCACTGATGTTTTTCATCCGGCATTACCGCATACAAAGAATCATAAAATATGGAAAAGAGATTTTTCTGGTAGCACAGGTTTATTTTCGTTTATGCTGAAAAAGAAATTTTCAAATACTCAAATTGAAAAATTTTTTAATAAACTTAAAATTTTTAAATTAGGATATAGTTGGGGTGGATTTGATAGTCTTATTACTTTTCCTCCACTAGATAAAAGAGAGTTTAAAAATAAAAATACTGGAACTTTAATAAGATTATATTGTGGGCTGGAAGATATTGATGATCAAATAAAAGATATAAAAAGTGCATTAAAAGTTTTAAATTAAATGGATTTTTATTTTTATTTTTTTGCATCCTTAGGTGTTTTTGTATTTGGTATCTCTAAAGGTGGTGTGCCTGGACCAATAGCGATGTTAGCAGTACCTGTAATGTCTTTTGTTATGAGTCCTCTGCAAGCTGCGGGTATTTTATTACCACTTTTAATAATAATGGATTTTTCAGCAATCTATTTGTATTGGAAAAAATGGATTAATAGAATTTTAAAAATTATAATCCCTGCATCTATAATTGGTATTTTATTTGGAACCCTCACTTTTGAATTTACCAATGAAGATCAGATAAGAATAATGGTAGGTATAATTTCAATTATTTTTGTTCTTGTTTCATTTATTCAGAAAAATAATTATTTACTTAAACCAACAAGATTTAAAGGATACTTTTGGTCATCTGTCGCTGGATATACTAGTTTTTTAATTCATGCAGGGAACCCTCCTATTAATTTTTATATGCTGCCATTAAAGCTTGATAAAATTTCATTCATAGGAACCATGACATTAGCATTTATGGTTATAAATCTTGTAAAATTGGTTCCTTATTATTACGTTGGATTATTGGCGCCTTCAAACCTTATGATTTCTCTCTATTTACTTCCACTAGCTTTTATTAGTGTTTTAATTGGATATTTTCTGCAAAAAAGAATTCCAGAGAAATTATTTTTTAATATTGTTTATGTTCTGCTTTTTTTGAGTGGATGTAAACTAATATACGACGGTATAATTTAAAAGAAATAACTAATTAAATTTTTGTTTTATAATCAGCTCTTTTAGTTTTTCTAAACCCAAAGGGACCTGGAATAAATAATGTCATAGTATTTGTATTTGGTTTTAAATCAACTCTATGTAAATGATCTGCAGATCTAAAACCAATGTAGCCTGGAGACCTCCAAAATTTACCTTTATTCGTTGTTTCCCAATAACCGCCTTTTAAAATAATTGTTATATAAGGACAAAGATGATTATGAACTCCTTCACCGTGATCATCATCTAACATTTTATGAATCAGAATATTAAAAGGAAACCATTTTGGTCTTTTTCTAAATAATAGGTAGTATCTTTCCATCCATGGTTTTGCTTTATGAAATTCTGGATGAGATGGTCCTCTATCTAGAACAATTTTCTTTCTTCCAATTTTTTCTAAAAATTTTAATAACACCTATCTTAAACTAGCCTCAATATTACCGCCATCAACAGTAATAATATTCCCAGTTGTTTTTTCAAAGGATAATTGAGCAAAAAATGCTTCAGCAACATCTTCTGCAGTTACTTGCTTTTGAAGTAAATTATTATTTAAATATTCAGTTGAAGACATATTTCTAGCTTTTGCTCTTTCTTTAATAAACTGATCAGTTAATAAACCACTTTTTATACGATCAGCATTAATTCCATTAACCCGAATGTTATATTTTCCAAATTCTAAAGCATATTGTTTCATAGAAAATAACGAGCTAGCTTTTGCGATACCATATGGTCCAAAATCCTTCCCAGGATTTATAGATTGTTTTGACAAATTAAGAGAAATGGAACCTCCAAAACCTTGTGATACCATAATATTAGCAATTTTTTGGACTATGTTATGATGACTATAAAAATTTACCTCTAAACTTTTTTCCAAAATATCTTTTTTAACATTTAGCATACTACCTTGAAATGCAGCACCAGAGTTTGCTATTAGAATATCTATACCACCAAATAATTTTAATATCATATTTAATGCTTTATTAATTTGAGAATTATTAGTTAAATCACATGCAATACATAGGCATTTCTTTATGATATTTACATCAAGATTTTTAAAGTTTTTATCTAAAAGTATAACTTCAATATTTTCATTTATAAATTTATTTGCAATCGCACTTCCAATTTTTCCAGCCCCACCTGTAATTACTGCAACATTTCCATTAAATTTTTTTGTATTTTGATTATTCAATTTTGCTCTTTCTAATGG
>CABYRE010000007.1 GCA_902521325.1 uncultured Alphaproteobacteria bacterium | reverse complement strand
TAAGTCATCCTCTGAAAGATTTAAGTCTTTTTTTTCATTTTTTGATGTTTCTATAAAATCTCTTCTGATATTTCTTATTGCAACTTTAGAATTTTCAGCAAATTCTGAAGCTATTTTAATTATCTCTTTTCTTCTTTCTTCACTCAATTTAGGAATTGGAAGTCTAATAAGTTGACCATCTGTTTGTGGATTGATACCAAGATTTGATTCAGAAATTGAATCTTCAATTGATTTAATTAATGATGAATCCCATACTTGAATTGTAATCGTGCTTGCATCTTGAACAGAAATATTGCCAAGCTGATTTAAAGGGGTTCTAGAGCCATAAGCATCAACTAATATATTGTCTAACATTGAAGGGTTTGCTCTTGAAGTCCTTAAAGAATTTAATTCCTTTTCAAAATGCGAAACAGCAGATTTCATTTTATTTTCTAGATCGCTCATAATTAACTTATCTTACTATATGAGCCTTTGCGATTCAAAACATTAATTAATGAGTTTTTATTAAAAATATTAGTAATAAAAATTGGTATTTTTGTATCTTTTGCAAGACTTATGGCAGTTAAATCCATAACCTGTAAATTTTTATTTATGACTTCATTGTATGTAATATTTTTAATTAATTTAGCATTTTTATTTTTAATTGGATCTTTATTGTATATCCCATCAACCTTTGTTGCTTTAATAATTAATTGACAATCTAATTCCGATGCTCTTAAAGTTGCGGCAGTATCTGTAGAAAAGAATGGATTACCAGTACCTGCTGCAAATATAACAATTCTATCTCTCTCCAAGTGTCTTATTGCTCTTCTTCTAATATAAGGCTCGGCAATTTGTGACATAGTAATTGCTGATTGAACTCTGGTTGGTACATTAATTTTTTCTAAACTACTTTGTAAAGATAATGCGTTCATTACTGTAGCTAACATCCCCATATAATCAGATGTGGATCTATCTATTCCTTCAGAAGCACCTTTTATACCTCTAAAAATGTTTCCACCTCCAATAATTAAACAAATTTGATATTTTTTTTTATATACATTTTTGATTTCATTAGAAATCTTATTAATTGTTGACACATCTATGCCGTAGTTAGAGGGTCCCATTAATGATTCACCTGAGATTTTTAGCAATATTCTTTTATTCATTCTATAAATTGATTAAATCAAATGAAATTAATTCATATTCATATTTTGAGTATTGATTTATTATATCCCTAACAGTCTTGTCTTGATCTAAAATATAAGATTGATTTAATAACGTTACTTCACTGAAGAATTTTTTCATTTTACCTTCTAGTATTTTGTCTACTATGTTAGATGGTTTTCCAGAATTTAAAATTAATTCTTTTTGTATTTTTTCTTCATTGCTTATTAGATTTTTATCTAAATCATTAACATCCATAGAATCAGGTTTCATTGCTGCAATATGCATGCATAAATTTTTTGATAAAGCTTCAATTTCAGTATTATTATCACTGGTAGAATATTCTACTAAGGATATTATTTTTCCAATATTTTTTCTGTAACTATTATGTATATAAAATGAGTAATTAGAATTTATATTTTCCTTGATTAATAAATCATTTAAGATTAGGTTTTCTCCTATTTTTGCAATCATTGAATTGAAATAATCTTGTACAGTTCCATTTTCAAACTGTAATTTGAGGAATTGTTCTTTATCTATATTAGTATTATTTTCTAAAACTAAATTTCCCAAACTATCAAGAAAATCTAAAAAAGTATCACTTTTAGCAGCAAAATCTGTTTCACTATTAACTTTAATTAATGCTGAAATTTTTTCATTTGAATAAAAACCTACTGCGCCTTCAATTGCAGCTCGATCACTTTTTTTTGATGCTTTTGCTAATCCTTTTTTTCTCAATGCTTCAATTGATTTTTCAATATCGTTATTATTATCTTCTAAAGATTTCTTACAATCTAAGAAACCGGCGCCCGTCTTTTCTCTTAATTCTTTTATTAATTCAGTGATACTTGACATTATTTATCATCCTTTTTAACTTCTTTTTCTATATTTTCGTCTTTAGCATTAGTAATATCTTGAAAGTTAGTAGCATCTTGAATAGTTGCTAAGAAATAATTTTTATATAAATTTATCGAACGAAGAGCATCATCATTTCCTGGAATAATATAATCAATATTATCTGGATCAGCATTGGTATCAACTATTGCAACAACTGGTATATTGAGTTTTGTTGCTTCTTTTACTGCAATTTTATCCTTAATTACATCAAACACAACTAAAAGATCGGGTTTTCCGTTAAGCGTTCTGATCCCCCCGATGTTTAATTCAAGTTTTTGCTTTTCTCTAGAAATATCTAATAATTCTTTTTTTGATAAGTTTTTTGATTGTTCATTATCTTTTAAAAAAAATTCAATCTCCTCTAATCTTTTTATAGAATTCGAAATTGTTTTCCAATTAGTTAAAGTACCACCTAGCCATCTTTTGTTAACATAAAAATTGTTATTTAACATTGCTAATTCTTTAACTACATCACTACATTGTTTTTTTGTTCCAACAAATAGGATTTTCCCAGATTTAGAAACTGTTTCATGGATTTTTGTAAGGGCCGTATTAAGCAACTCTAAAGTAATTCTTAAATCAAAAATATGTATGTTATTCCTAACACCATAAATATATTCCTGCATCTTTGGATTCCATCTTCTTACATTATGTCCAAAATGAACACCTGACTCTAGAAGATCTTCAATTTTAACTTCTGGTAAATTCATAATAACTCCCGGTTTAACCTCCACAGAAATAAAAACACCGGTTTTTTCTGTGTGCTAGATTTAATTTGACGTACCTATTATTATATAGTGTTATTTTTTCAAGATATTTCTAGAGAATAATCTAAAATTTTTGATTTATCCAAATCGTCAAGTTTTTTGAATGATTTAATAGAATATTTATTAAAATCAAAATTTACTAATTTTTGATCTACTGTAATAAAAACATCAATAAAATTATCAAAATTTCCAATTTCTTTTTCTACAAAAATATTGTCTTTCAAATTATCTATATTTTTAATATCTGTATAAATATTAAATTTATAATTATTTCTTGCAAAAGTTTTCTCTAAAGACTGTATTGTCCTTATTATATAACGAGTATCAGTGTTATTTTTTACAACATCTACATTGAATATTAACAAATTTCCTTCTTTTAATAATGGTCGGTATTTATATAAATTTTCACTGAATATAGTCAATTCGAATTGGTAACTAGTTTCTGACACTGTTATAAATGCATATTTTTTCCCATCTTTATTTGATCTTTCTTTGATATCTAAAATAGCACCGCAAACTTTGATGACATTTGAAGTATTATTTTCTGAATAGTTTTTAAAGGGCATAATATTCTCTAATTCAAAAAACTTTTTTGGATAATGATTTAATGGATGATCAGAAAAATAAAATCCAATAACCTCTAATTCGTTAGATAAAATTTCTGCATTCTTCCAATTTTCATAATTTTGATTGAACAGGTTTCTATCTTCAAAAGAAATCTCATTTTCTTCAAAGAGCATGTCTTGATTGATATTTTTTTCTCCTCCAAAAAGTTCAACAAATTTTGGTACATTATTAAATAATTTAGATCTGTTAGCTTCAATACTATCAAAAGCTCCAGCCTGAATAAGTTTTTCGAGCTGTCTTTTGTTTATTACCTCCTTGGAAACTCTATTCATAAAATCAATGATGCTTTTAAATTTGCCATTTTTATTTCTTTCATCAACCATGCTAGAAATTGATTTTAAACCAACACCTTTAATTGCTGCCAATCCAAATCTTATTGATTTTAAGTTGTCATTTATTTCAATTGAAAATAAAGGATCGGAAAAATTTATATCAGGCTTTAAAAAATTGATATTTAATCTTTCTATTTCTTGTTTAAGTAAAATAATTTTTTCTGTTCTATCTATAGAATAGTTTAAAGTTGCTGTAAGAAATTCATGAGGAAAATTTGCTTTTAAATAAGCAGTTTGATAAGATATTAAAGCATATGCTGCTGCATGGCTTTTATTAAAACCATACCCTGCAAATTTATCAACTAAATCAAATATTTTTGAAGCTTCTTTTTTATCAATATTATTTTGAACAGCACCTTCTATAAATCTTGATTTTTGCATATCCATTTCTTTTTGAATTTTTTTTCCCATTGCTCTTCTTAATAAGTCTGCTTCACCTAAAGAATAATTTGATAAAACTTGTGCAATCTGCATAACTTGTTCTTGATAAACAATAATCCCATAAGTTTCTTTTAAGACATCTTCTAACATGGCATGAAGGTATTTGATTTCTTCACGTCCATGTTTTCTATTACAAAAAGAAGGGATATTATCCATTGGCCCAGGTCTAAACAAAGCAACTACAGCAATTATTTCTTCAAATCTATCAGGTTGTAATTGGCGAAGGACACTACCCATGCCATTACTTTCTAATTGGAATATTCCTACTGTATCACCTTTACTTAACTGATTATAGGTTTTTGTATCATTAAGAGGAATATTATTTATTAAAAAATTTTTATTATCTTTAACTATAAATTTTATACAATCATCTATAATAGATAATGTAGTTAAACCTAGAAAATCAAATTTTATTAAACCAGCTTCTTCAACATACTTCATTGAAAATTGTGTAGCATTCGTATTAGTATTTTGATCTTTATATAAAGGAACTACATTAGATAACTTTTCATGACCAATTACAACTCCAGCAGCATGGGTTGAGGCGTGTCTGTGAGTTCCTTCAATTTTTAGACTTACATCAATAATATTTGAAATTCTTTCATCACTGCTTATCCTTTCTTGCAAACTTCTTTCAGATTTAATAGATTCACTTAAAGTAAGCGGATTTGATGGATTAAAAGGTATTAATTTAGCAAAAGAATCTACTTCTCCATACGGAACTTCTAAAACTCTACCAATATCTCTTACTGCAGCTCTTGATGCTAGAGTACCAAATGTAATTATATGAGCAACACATTCACTTCCATATTTATTATTTACATATTCAATAACTTCATCTCTTCTAGTTTGACAAAAATCTATGTCAAAATCTGGCATAGAAACTCTTTCTGGATTTAAGAACCTTTCAAATAATAATTCATATTCTAATGGATCTAAATCAGTTATACCTAAACACCAAGCTACTAAACTACCAGCACCTGATCCTCTTCCGGGGCCAACAGGGATGAATTGCTCTTTAGCCCAATTTACAAAATCTGCTACTATTAAAAAGTATCCTGCAAAACCCATTCTAATTATTATTTCATTTTCATATTTTAATCTGTCACTATAAGTTTGTATATTCTTAATATTCTTTTCTTTTATTTTTTTTTCAAGTCCCAGTTCTGAGGATTTTAATAAAAAATCTTCTGCTGATAAATTTAAATCATTTTTAAATTCAGGTAATTGTGGTTTTGTTGATTCAGGAAAATAATTACAAGATAGAGAAATATTTAAATTATTTTGTATTATTTCAGGAATATCTTCAAAATTTGAATACATTTCTTCATTTGACTTAAAATAAATATTTTCATTTGAAGTATTTCTTTCAGAATTGTTAATTGTAGATTTTTGAGCAATACATAGTAATGCATCATGAGCTGAATAATCATCTTTATTAGCGTACTTAATATTATTTGAGCCAATAAGGGGTATATCAAATTCCTTTGATAAATTAATAAATTCTTTTTCAAAAACATCGATATTTTGATCATTTATTCTTTGAATTTCAAAAAGAAAATTTTGTTTAAAAACTTTTTTAAAATTACCTATTAATTGAATGATATCTTTTTTTTTATTTTCTTTATTTAATAAAAGTAAAGGATTAAATTCACCACCTATATAACAGAATAAACCTTCAGAAAATTTTTCTAATTGTGAAAAGTATATCCCAACATTATTTCCTTCATTAAGATGAGAGAGTGAACTTAATTCTAATAGATTTCTATACCCAATTTCATTTTTGACTAAAAATGTAACTTGTGAAATTTGATTATTTACAATAATATCTAATAAATTTATTGAAGTTCCAATTATAGGTTGAATATTATTTTTTACACATTCTTTAGAAAATTCAAATACTCCAAACATATTGTTATTATCTGTAATTGCGATTGCAGGCATGTCATTTTTTTTAGCAAGATCAACTAAATTGGTAATTTTTAGCGTACTTTCAGATAAAGAATACGAAGATAAAGATCGTAAATGAATAAAAGGATTATTCATTCTTTAAATATAGTTTCTTATTTTTAAAATAATAAATTTCATCAGCTAATAAAGAATAAGTTTTGTTATGAGTAACATATACTAAAGTTTTTTTATTTTGTTCGATATAATTTATAAAAAATTTAAAAATATTGTTAGCAGTATCTTCATCAAGATTTCCAGTCATCTCATCAGCTAAAATTAAATCTGGATTATTTACTAAAGATCTTGCAATAGCGACTCTTTGCTGCTCTCCTCCTGATAATTTCAAAGGTTTGTAATTTATCCTTTCATCTAAACCAAATTCAAGAAGTAGTTTTTTAGAAATTTCATAACTTTTCTTTTCATTTTTATTTATTAATAATGGAAGCATAACATTCTCGATCACAGTGAGTTCAGGAATCAGATGAAAAAATTGATGAATAAAACCAATTGATAATCCTCTAATTTTATTTGTTTCATCTTTAGAGCATGAAGAAATATTTTTGTTCTTAAAATAAAAGTTTCCATCATAATCTGAATCAAGTAAACCAATGATATTCAAAAAAGTTGTTTTGCCTGAACCTGAAGGCCCAACAATTGAAACTTTAGTGTTTTGCTTTAATTTAAAATTTAAATTTTTAATTATCTCAATTTTTGAATTATTTTCATTTGTATAATTTTTACAAAGATTGGTTATCTCTAATAAATATTTATTATTCACTTCTTAAACTTTTAACAGGGTCTATTCTAGCTGAACTTAAAGCTGGAAAAATAGTTGATATAATTGATATGATTATCGCTACACAAAGTACGTAAACTACCTCATTTACGCTAATTTTAGAAGGTAAAGATGATAAATAATAAACTTCTTCAGAAAACAATTTTGTTCCAAGTAAATATTCTAAAAAACTTTGAACTGATTTAATATTTATTGTGAAAAGAATTCCGATTATTAATCCTATTATAGATCCTATTAAACCAATTGAGATTCCAATAGTAAAAAATATTTTTATAATACTTTTATTACTCATTCCAATAGTTTTTAAAATACCAATATCTTTGTTTTTTTCTTTTACAAATATAATTAATCCTGAAATTATATTTAATGATGCAACTAAGATAATTAACGAAAGAATAATAAACATAACATTCTTTTCCACATTAAGTGCATTTATTAAAGTTTTGTTTTGATCCTTCCAAGATATTGAATAAAAATTTAATAAAAGATTAGATGTTTCTAATTCTACTTTATTTTTAAATAATTCAATTTCATTAGGAGATGATGTAAAGAATTCAATTTTGTTATATATATCTTCATCATATAAGAGTAATTTTCTAACAAGTTCTGAAGATAAAAAAATTAAATTTGAATCATATTCATATAAACCTAGATCAAATACACCTACTACCTCCAATGTTTTAAATCTTGGAATATTTCCTAATATTGTTTTATCAGTCTTTGGAATTGCAATTTTAACCTTGTCTCCCACACTTAAATTCATTTCATTCGCTAAGGAGTCTCCAATTAATATTTCACTTTTTGGATTTTGAATTAATGCCCCCATATTAATTGAATTAAACAAATAATGATTTTTATCATATGTATCATAGCCTTTGATCATAACACCTTTTGAGTTATTTGATTTTATGATTAATCCATTTGTTTCAATAGATTTGTAGTGTTGGTAAAAAAAAGAATTATCAATATTCAATATGAGTTCATCAGCTTGCTTATTTGTTATCTCATTATCAAAACTATAAATATTAAGGTGTGAATTAAGTCCAATTATTCTGTTAGTTAGATCAATTCTAAAACCATTCATAACAGACATTACTATAATAATTGCTGCTACTCCTAAGCTAATACCTATTATTGAAAACCAAGCGAAAATAGACACATAGCCATCAGATTTCTTAGAAAATAAAAACCTAAAAATCAGTAATCGTTCTGATTTAGAAATCATCTATTTTTTTAACTTATTATTAATAAAATCAATTACACTACTGGATGAAATTTTTTCACTTTCATTATTTTGGCGATTTTTTATTTCTACTAAATTATCTTTTAAATTTCTTTTGCCAATAATAATTTGATATGGTGTCCCTATTAACTCATTATCAGATAATTTTTTTCCTATACTGCAGATTCTATCATCTAAAATGACTTCAATATTATTTTTCATAAAATATTCATAATATTCTGATGATTTTGTGGCACAATCTTGATCTTCTGGCATTAAATTAATTATGGAAACCTTAAATGGAGCAACTTCTAAAGGCCACCTAATTCCTTTTTCATCATGATAAGCTTCTATAATTGCACCCACAAGTCTTGAAACACCAATGCCATATGATCCCATATGCACTGGAACATTTTTCCCACTTTTATCTTGAACAAATGCGTTTAATTTCTCAGAATATTTTGTTCCAAAATAAAATATATGGCCCACTTCAATGCCCTTGGAAATTTTTAAATCTTCATTTGAAATTGGGCAATTTTTTTCATCATGTTGATCATCAACTGCAGCATAAAATGACTGCAACTCATTTGGGTCTATATTTTGAGGGTTTAGTGTTTCTAATTTTTTATCATAATAAAGTGTACTCTCACCAGTCTTAGCTAGTATTTGAAATTCATGACTTAAGTTACCGCCAATTGGTCCTGTTTCTGCTCTTAAAGAAATTGGTGTTAAACCCATTCTTATAAAAGTTTTTATATAGGCTTTAAACATATTGTCATAAGATTTTTTTGCTTCGCTTTCATCAAGATCAAATGAATAATTATCCTTCATTAAGAATTCTCTTCCTCGCATTACTCCAAACCTAGGCCTAACTTCATCTCGGAATTTCCATTGAATATGATAAAGATTTTTTGGAAGATCTTTGTAAGAATTTATATGTGATTGAAATATATCTGTAATTAATTCTTCATTTGTTGGGCCGTAAAGCATTTCCCTTCCACTTCTATCTGTAATCCTTAACATTTCTTTTCCATAATCATCGTATCTTCCTGATTTAATCCATAAATCAGAAGATTGAATAGTAGGCATAAGCAGTTCTACTGCTCCTGCATTATTTTGTTCCTCTCTAACAATCTGTTCAATTTTTTTTAATACAAGTAGACCTAGTGGTAGCCACGAATAAATACCGGCACTAGATTGTTTAATCATGCCAGCTCTGATCATTAATTTATGTGAAATTATTTCAGCATCTGATGGTGCATCTTTAATAGTGGGAAGAAAAAAGTTAGAATATTTCATTTATTAAATATATTTGATAAATCAAATCCAAATAAAATCAAAAAAAATAAAATTAAAGCTGATATTAATGAAGTTGCTATAAATTTTATTAGAAGATATGGCTTACTTGGAGCGCTTTTTGCATGTCCAGATTCTACTTTTTGGGGTACTTTTATCTTAATAGGTAGGAGTATGAAAAATAAAATCCACCAAACAAGTATAAAAATTAGAACATGAGTAAATAGTGCCATTAAGATCGTATTAAATGAACTTCAATTTCAGGTTTTTTTTGAATTGAATTTTTTATAATCTTTCTAAAACTACTTTTAACTAAGTCAGATACTATAAGATCTGATGATTTTTGATCTTTGTTAAGTTTTGTATAGTTTTCTATAAAAAGTATTTTAAAATCATTTTTAATTTTTTCTTCATCTATCCCTGGCAATCCTTTTAAGGTAAGTAACATATTTTTATTAACTGAATAGTCATCATCATTGATAATTAAAGAAATTAAAACTAACCCCTCAAATGAATATTTCCTTCTCTCTTTAATAAATACAGATTCAGAGTCATAAAGATTTTTACCCTCAACAATTAACTTTCCAGTTTCAAATTTTTCAACAATTTTAGGTTCACCGGGTGCAATTTTAAGACATTTTCCATTTTCTAAAATTTTAGTAAATGGCACTTGAGATGAGTAAGATAATTGTTTATGCGCCTCAAGATGCATGGGTTCACCATGTACAGGAATAGATAAATACGGTTTTGTCCAATTATACATTTGTTTTATTTCATCTGCATAACCATGACCTGAAACATGTACTAAATCATCATCAGCTGTTACTATCTCAACTCTTTGTCTAATAAGTAAGTTCTTTAAATTATTTATTGATTTTTCATTGCCAGGAATATCTCTAGAGCTAAAAATTACTACATCTTCAGGCTCTAAATGTAAATGTTGATGAGAATTATAAGCTATTCTGAAAAGGGCAGATCTTTTTTCACCCTGACTTCCAGTACAAATTATGACTAAATTTTCTCTTGGTATATAAGAAGCTTCATCTTCACTGATAAAAATTTCATCATCAGCAACGTAACCACATTTTCTCGCTACTTCGATATTTTTTTTCATACTCCTACCAACAAGAGCGACCTTTCTTTTATTTTTTTTTGCTGCTTGAATAATATTTTTCATTCGTGCAATATTTGAAGAAAAACAAGTAACAACAATTCTATTAGAAAATCTTGAAAATATACTTGTCAATTCATCCCTAACGTCACTTTCAGATTCTGATTTACCAGGCACATTTGCGTTAGTAGAGTCGCCTATTAAGGCAAGTAATCCATTATTTCCTAATTTTTCAAATTTTTCTTTTGAAAATGAGCCTCCTAAAGTAGGTGAATGATCTATTTTCCAATCAGCAGTATGAAGTAATGATCCATATGTTGTTTTAATTACTATTGCAGTTGGTTCAGGAATTGAATGTGTAGTTGGAATAAAACTTATATCAAAATTATTGAGTATTAATTTCTTGTCTAGATTTATCTCTTCTAAAGCGAATCCTTCTACTTTATTGAATTCTTTTAACCTATTTTCAATAAGAAATTTTGCAAATTTACTTGCGTATACAGGACATTTAATTTTATCTGCCAAAAACGCAACGGCCCCTGCATGATCTTCATGACCATGACTGATAATAATAGCCTCAAGATTATCTTTTAAACTTTCAATATGATCTATTTTTGGTACCAATAAATCTACACCAGGAAATTTTTCATCTGCAAATGAAAGACCTAAATCTATCATTATCCATTTTCCATCACATCCATAAAGATAACAATTTGCACCTATTTCTCCAATGCCTCCAAGAGATAAAAAGTGTAGTCCTTCATTAAAATCATTTAGTTGTAAATTATTACTCATAAAAATGTTTGTTACCGATTTCTTTTATTCCTTCTAATGTTAAATGTTCCATATATATAGGTTTATAAATAATTTTATCCCTAAATATTTTACCTAGACCACCCGTAATATAGACTTTGGGCTTGAAGTTATTCTCCTTAATAATTTGCTTTAATATGCCATTAACTGCATGCAAATAACCAAAATAGAAACCTGATTGAATAGAAGCTGATGTATTATTATTAACAATTTTATTTGATTTTGAGATTTTTGAAGTTTTTATTAACTCAGCATTTTTTAAAAGTGTCTCCATTGAAAGATTTATACCTGGAAAAATTAACCCACCTAAATATTGATTATTTTTAATGACATCAAAAGTAGTAGCTGTACCAAAGTCGAGAATTATACAGTCTTTGATTTTCTTACTATATACATAGGCATAGTTTGCTATTCGATCACTCCCAATTTGATTTAAATTATAATTTATACTATTTCTGAATGATATTTTTTTGGGATTAATTACATAAAATTTGAATTTATTTTTTTGAAAAATATTTTTAAAAATTAAATTTAAAGAAGGTACAACAGAGGACAAGATACAAAATCTATCTTTGAGATTATTAATCAACTTTTTGTTAGATTTAAAAAATTTATTTATTTCTTTTTTTGTAATATTGATTTTTTTTTCTGTTTTTAATCTAATAATTTTACTTAATTTATTTTTTGTATAAAAACCTATAACTATATTCGTATTACCTGCATCTATAACAATCATTAAATTATTCTAGCATTATATATATTTTCAAAATTAATATTATTTTTTAAAGTGATTGAACCATCTGGGTTAAGATTATGAAATATCCCTTGTTTTACATTTTGTTCATCAATTTTTAAATTAATATTGCTTCCTAAATATAATAATCTACTTTTATATTCAGTCATAATTTTTTCGTGGTTATTTAGGAGTTGTTTAAAATTTTTAAAATACTCTTCCATAATTTCATATACAAAATAAAAATTGTTAATTTCTTTATTGTATTTATTAATATTAGTTGTTGGATAATTTTCAATTTTTGGAGAAGATACTATATTAACTCCAAAACCAGTATTGATATATTTATCACTTTTGATACTAAATATTTCAGAAATTATTCCAGAAATTTTTTCTTTATTAATTAAAATATCATTTGGCCATTTAATTTGAGTTTTAACATTACAAATATTTTCAATCACAGAACAGATCATATTAGTAATAAAAGCATTATTTAAAAAATGATTTTCTATTGGCAATATATTTTTAGATAAAATAGAAATATAGACATTATTTTTTGGACTTTCCCAAGTTGTTCCTCTTCTTCCAAATCCTTTTTTTTGCTCATTTGCCATCAAACATATATCTCTATTATAAATAAGTTTTTTAACCTCTGACATTGTAGAGTCCACAGATTCAATAAAATGAAAATCAAAATTGTTTTTATCTAAAAGATTTTTAATTTTATCTAATGACATTAATCAAATGGTCAAACTTGCTGATAAATTAATCAATAAAGACGGGTAAAATATAAAACAAATAATTACAAACAAACTTAAGGACAGAATAATTTTTGATTGAAAAGAAATTTGAAAATTAATTATTCCTTCACTTTTACTTTCATCAAAATACATTATCTTAATAATTCTTAAATAATAAAAAGCAGAAATAACACTAGCTAGGACGCCAAGAACTGAAAGCACATATAATTCTTGTTCAATTGCAGCAATGAAAACATAAAACTTTCCAAAAAATCCAATAAAGGGTGGGATGCCAGCCATAGATAGCATTATTATTGAAATAGAAAGACTAACGATTGGATTACTTTTACTTAACCCTTTTAAATCACTTATATTAATTAAATATTCATTTTTAACTTTTAACGAAAGTAAAATAGCAAAAACAGCAACATTCATTATCATGTATGAAAACATATAAATTGATGCTGCTTTAATTCCATCATCATTTGCGGCAACTAAAGCTATTAAGATATAACCTATATGTCCGATAGAACTATAAGCTAATAATCTTTTAATATTTGACTGTGCTATAGCTGCTATAGCCCCAAGAAACATTGAGGCTATTGATAAAAATAAAATTATTTGACTCCATTCTAAGTAAAAATTTTCAAATGGAACTAAGCAAAAACGATAAATTAAAGCTACTGCAGCAATCTTAGGGACAATAGCAAAAAAACCTGTAATTGAGTTTGGAGCTCCTTCATAAACATCAGGAGTCCACATATGGAAAGGTACGGCTGAAACCTTAAAAGCCAAGCCTACCATCACAAACACAAGCCCAAATATTAGACCTAAATTTAAATTATCATATTTTGATAAATAGAAACTTATATCATCAAAATTCATTGAACCAGTAAATCCATAAATTAAGGAGAAGCCGTACAAAAGTATACCAGAAGATAATGCTCCTAAAATGAAGTATTTTACTCCTGACTCAGCTGATGAGATTGAATCTCTTTTTATTGCTGCAGTAACATATAGAGATAAACTTTGTAGTTCTATTGCTAGATACATGGACATAAGATTATTTGAAGCAATCATTAACATCATCCCAAGTGTAGAAAATAAAAATAAAACAGGAATTTCAAAATTTTTCAGCTTAATGCCTAAGAAATAATCTTTAGAAATGATGATGCTAGCTATAGATCCTAATAGAGCTAAAATTTTAAAAAAATTTATAAAAGAAGAGTGGCTAAATAAACTTTTATAATTTGCAAAATTTGATTCACTATCATAGTAAACAAGCAAAATGGTTAATAATAAAACGAAAACTGCTAGATTGGAAGTTTGTCTAAATGTATTCTTTTTTAAAAAAAGCCCAAAAAGTAAGCAAACAAAAGAAGAGCATGCTAAAAAAATTTCGGGTATAAAAAAAATATTGTAAATATTATTTAGCATTGGCTATTTCATAGTTTGTTATAATTAGTTCAAGTGATAATCTCATAGGATCTAAAAATAGATTTGGAAATATACCTAGTAATATTACTGAAATTGCTAAAGGAATTAATATGATTTTCTCTCTTGTGTTTATATCTAAAATTTCTGCAAGTTTATTATTAGTTATGGTGCCAAAAATAATTCTTTTATAAAGGTATAGCATGTAAACAGCGGATAATATTATTCCAAAAGCCGCGCCAATAACAACGTAACTTGAAAATTTAAATGCGCCAACAATAACTAAAAATTCTCCAATAAAACCACTAGTCCCAGGCAATCCAACTGATCCCAGCATAAAAATCATGAATACTGTTGCATAAAGTGGCATTCTTTGAACTAATCCTCCGTAAAATTCAATTTCTCTAGTATGCATTCGATCATAAATAACACCAACACATAAAAATAAAGCTGCTGAAACTAGTCCATGACTAATCATTTGCATCATTGCTCCTTCTAAGCCTTGTTGATTCACTAAGAAAATTCCAATTGTTACAATTCCCATATGAGCAACAGATGAATATGCAATTAGTTTTTTTATATCAGTTTGTGCTAGTGCTACTAAGGAAGTGTATACTATGGCAACTATACTTAATGTCATAATTAAAGGAATAAAAAACTCTGTTGCTTCTGGAAGCATGCCTAAAGAGAAACGGATAAAACCATATCCACCCATTTTTAAAAGTACTCCAGCTAAAATAACAGATCCAGCTGTTGGAGCTTCAACATGAGCATCGGGCAACCATGTATGAAACGGCCACATTGGAATTTTAACTGCAAAGGAAGCAAAGAAGGCGAGCCATAGAAACAATTGAGTATTATAGGAAAAATAATTACCTTGTAAGAATTCAATACTCATTGAACTTGAATTTCTGTACATCACAATAATAGCAATCAACATGAGTACTGACCCCAAAAGAGTGTAGAGAAAGAATTTAAAAGAAGCATAGATTCTTCTATTACCTCCCCATATACCTATGATTAGATACATTGGTATTAATACTGCTTCAAAAAAAATATAAAATAAAAGTATGTCTATAGAAGCAAACATTCCAATCATTACAGTCTCTAAAAATAAAAAAGAAAGCATGTATTCCTTGACTCTTTTTTTTATATTATTCCAACTAGCTAAAATACAAAGTGGGGTCAAAAATGTACTTAGTAAAATCATAAAAAGTGAGATACCGTCAACTCCAACATGGTAGAAGAAATTAAAATCATCAAACCATCTAAATTTTTCTTCATATTGATAAGAAGGATTGGAATAATCAAATTGTAACCAGAGTATTAAACTTAAAATAAATGTTCCTAATGTTGCTAGTAAAGCAGCCCATTTAATATTAATTGATGTTAATTCATCTTCTTTAATAAAAAGAATAATTAAAGCACCAATTAAAGGTAAAAAAATTATTACTGATACTAATGGCCAGTCAATCATTTAGTAATATAAAAACCATGTTAAAATTATTACTAAGCCTCCAAGCATAGCAAAAGCATAATGAAACAAATACCCTGATTGAAACAAACTAACATAAGATGAAGATTTTGAAATAATCCAGGAGACCCCGTTTGGTCCTAAACCATCAATAGTTTTTTCATCTCCTTTTTTCCAGAAAAAGTTTGCCAATTTGAAAAAAGTTAAAACAAATACTTTATGATATAGCTCATCCACATACCATTTATTTTTAGAAAGAGAATATAAAGGATCTAAGTTATAGGAAAGAATTTTTGCTCTGTTTAAATTATTTGAATATATCAATACACAGACAAGAATTCCAATTGCAACAGCCGATTTTGATATTAATGATTGCGTAAGGGGAAGATATTTATGAGAGCTTTCTGTTAATAATATTGCATTATCCCAAAATTCTTTTTTGTAATATCCAATAAAATAATCAGCAAAGAATATTCCAGAAAAAATAGAACCAATTGCAAGAATAAATAATGGAACTGTCATTACTAAAGGTGATTCATGGGCGTGATCATATGTTTTATTATTTGATCTATTTTCACCATGAAATGTTAGAAATAATAATCTCCATGAATAAAAAGCAGTAAGTAAAGCAGTTAAAATACCTACTAAATATGCAAAGTATGCTATTCCATTTGAAGTATAGAAAGCATTTTCTAAAATACTTTCTTTTGAATAGTAACCAGATAGATATGGAAAACCAATAATTGCAAGAGATCCAATCCACATCATTGTAGCAGTAAAAGGTATTTTTTTGAAAAGTCCCCCCATTTTTTTCATATCCTGTTCATGATGCATTGCGTGAATTACAGAACCAGCAGAAAGAAATAGAAGAGCTTTAAAAAAGGCATGGGTTGTTAAGTGAAATATTGATGCATTATAAGCTCCTACACCTGCTGCAAAAAACATATATCCTAATTGACTGCATGTTGAATATGCAATGACTCTTTTAATATCATTTTGCGTTAAGGCTATGGAGGCAGCAAAAATAGCTGTGGCCGCACCAATAAAAGTAATGAATAAATTAGTAAATGTAGCAAATTCATAAAGAGGACTCATTCTTGCAACTAAGAATACACCGGCTGTTACCATTGTTGCAGCATGTATTAGTGCAGATACAGGAGTAGGTCCTTCCATAGCATCTGGCAACCAGGTGTGTAAACCTAATTGGGCAGATTTACCCATTGCACCTATGAATAAAAGAAAACATAAAAAATCTAAAGTTGGAAAACTGAATGAAAGAAATTGAATTTGATGATCACTAAATTGATCCACTTGTAAAAATATACTGTCGAAACTTACCGTGCCAAAAATATAAAAAATTCCAGCAATTCCTATTGCGTATCCAAAATCTCCAACTCTGTTTACAACAAATGCTTTTATAGCAGCTTTATTTGCTGAATCTTTATGATGCCAAAAACCAATTAATAAATATGAGGCTAGCCCAACACCTTCCCAACCAAAAAACATTTGCAACAAGTTATTACTTGATACAAGAACAAGCATAAAAAAAGTAAATAAGCTTAGATAGCCCATAAATCTTATTTTTGATGGATCATCTTCCATATAGCCTATTGAATATAAATGAACACAGGCAGAAACAGTTGTAACCACAATGAACATCACAGCAGTTAAAGTGTCTAATCTAATTGACCAATCAACAATAAAGTTTCCAGAACTTATCCAGTTAAGGATAAAGATTATTTCAGTTTCCTTATTATTAATAAATTGAATGAATATTATCCAAGAAAATAAAGCACAAAAAAAAAGGATTGAAGTTGTTGATATTTGATAAACCTTATAGTTAAACTGTTTACCGAGTAAAAAACAAAAAAGAAAACCAAGTAGAGGTAAAAATATAATTGAGGTTGCCATCTACTATCCTTTAAGCTGATTAATTTTATTTACTTCTATTGATCCTAAATTTCTAAAAAATACTACAAGTATGGCGAGTCCAATTGCTGCTTCCGCGGCTGCAACAGTAAGTGTAAGCATTGCGAAGATCTGCCCTGAAATATCATTAATATACGCTGAGAAAGCAATAAAATTAATATTTACTGACAACAAGATGAGCTCTATAGACATTAAAATTATAATTAAATTTTTCTTATTTAAAAATATTCCTAAAACACCTAAAGTAAAAATAATTGCGCCAAGAAAAAGATAGTGTTCAAGAGTAATCATTAATTAAATTCCTTCGCCTATTTTTACTTTTTTCTTTTCTATAGCTGTTGATGCATCAACTGTATTTTGAGAATCTATATTTTGCCTTTTAACACCACCTTTATCTCTTAATGTAAGTGTAATAGAGCCAATCATTGCGACTAGTAAAATTATCCCACATATTTGAAATAAATAAAAATATTCAGTGTAGAGTATTTGCCCAATCATTTTTGTATTTTCCACTTCATTAACTATAGGCTGTAGTGGTGTTTGATTGTTATAAATATTAGACGATCTATCTGTTAAAAAAAGTATTCCAAGTTCAATTACTAGAACTATCCCTAATAATGCTCCAAAAGGTAAATATTGCAAAAACCCCTCTCTCAATTTTACAAAATTTATATCAAGCATCATTACAACAAATAGAAAAAGGACGGCAACAGCTCCAACGTATACAACGACAAGAATCATTGCCAAAAATTCAGCACCTAATAAAACAAAGAGTCCTGATGCGTTAACAAAGCTTAAAATTAAGAACAAAACTGAATGAACTGGATTTTTTGCACTTATTACCATTAGAGCAGAAAGAACTGCAACAGATGAAAAAAGATAAAATGTTAATGAATAAAGAATCATTCTTATCTATATTTTCTATCGAGATGAATATTTTGAGCAATTTCTTGCTCCCATCTATCTCCATTTTCTAAAAGTTTATCTTTATTATAAATTAATTCTTCTCTTGTTTCAGTGGCAAATTCAAAATTTGGTCCTTCTACTATCGCATCAACTGGGCAAGATTCTTGACATAAACCACAGTAAATACATTTAGTCATATCTATATCATATCTTGTTGTTCTTCTACTTCCATCCTCTCTTGGCTCTGCTTCAATTGTAATTGCCTGAGCAGGACATACTGCTTCACAAAGTTTACATGCGATACATCTCTCTTCCCCACTTGGATATCTTCTCAAAGCATGCTCGCCTCTAAAACGTGGGCTTAATGGACCTTTTTCGTGAGGATAATTTATTGTAACTTTAGATTTAAATATGTATTTGAAAGTTAAAAATAGACCTTGAAATAATTCAAATAAAGTTAAAGATTTAATTAATTTATACATATTAATTTGGCAGCATGTCAAAATATACTAAAAAACCAGAAGTTGCCACAACCCAAAACAAAGAAAACGGTAGAAAAACTTTCCATCCAAGTCTCATTAACTGATCATATCTATATCTTGGGAAAGTTCCTCTAACCCAAATAAATAAAAATAATATAAATATTACTTTCACAGTAAACCACATTACTCCAGGAACAACATTTAATGGGTATACATCAAATGGAGGAAGCCATCCGCCTAAAAAAAGAATGACAGTCATAGAAGACATTAAAATCATACTCGCGTATTCACCTAAAAAAAATAATACAAATGAAGCAGATGAATATTCAGTAAAAAATCCTGCAACAAGTGTTGATTCATCTTCAGGAAGATCAAAAGGTAATCTATTTGTTTCAGCTAACGCAGAAATAAAAAAAATAATGAACATAGGTAATAATGGAATTGCAAACCATACAGTCTGCTGAGCTAAAACTATCTTTGATAAATTTAAAGAACCTACACATAATAATACTGTAATTATTACAAATCCAATAGATACTTCATATGAAACCATTTGAGCAGCTGATCTTAATGCTCCTAGAAAAGGATATTGAGAGTTACTAGCCCATCCAGCCATTATTATTCCGTATACTCCAAGAGATGATACTGCAAACAGATACATGATACCTACGTTAATATCAGAGACTACCCATCCTGGAGCAAAAGGTATTACTGCCCAACCTGCTAGGCTAAGTACCATTGTTATTATTGGTGCTAAAATAAAAACTATTTTATTTGATCCACTAGGTATAATATTTTCTTTAGTAATAAGTTTTAATGCATCAGCAAAGCTTTGTAATATACCAAAAGGCCCTACTATATTTGGACCTCTTCTTAGTTGAATTAATGCTAAAACTTTTCTTTCAGCATAAACTAAAAAAGCTACAGATATTAAAACTGGCACAACAACAGCAAGTATTTGGGCAATGATTATTAACCCTGTAATTAATATATCATAAGTCATCTAATTATTATGCAGCCTTATTTAAAATATCTTTAGTACATTTTGCCATTGTTTCAGAAGATCTAGAAATAGAATCATTCATATAAAAATTTTCAATGTTATATTTAATTTTAATATTCTCAATTTTATTATTTTTAGCAAAAGTTATTTCGCCAATAGAATTAACTTCATTTAAGAGAGCAAATTGACCATAGGTACTGGTAAGCTCATTTCGAAGTTCCCCAAGATTATTAAAATTTATATTTTTTTCAAATAAGTCACTTAAAACTCTAAAAATTTTCCACTCCTCTTTTGCTTCACCTATTGGATTATGACACTTAGTTGTTTGAATAACTCTACCTTCTATATTCATAAAAGTAGAACTTTTCTCAGTATATGCAGGGGTTGGTAAAATTATATCAGCTATAGATGCTGAAACATCTCCATGATGACCAAGATAAACAACAAAAGCATTTTCAAATGTTGAAAAATTTATCTCATCTAACCCCATTAAGAAAACTACAGGCTTTGTTTTATCAATATGTTTTTTTAATTGTTTATTGTAATCATTATCAAATTTTTTATTATAAAATTTCAAATCTAATGCTCCTACTCTAGAAATATCTTGGTTAAGAATATTTAATGGATTTGTATTTTTATTTTTTTGAATTTTTTTCGCAATTAATCCTGCAGTTTCTAATATTTTTTTTCCATGATCATTATTTATTGCTGAAGTGCCTAATATTATAAGTGGGTTTTTTGCAGATTTTAAAACTTTATTGAATTCAGATTTATTATTAGATAATTTATTAAGGTAATTTAAAGAATCAGATAAATGATGATAATCGTAAGTAAGATCTAATTTAGGACCAATAAGACCAATTTTGCAGTTATTTTCAATATATGCCTTTCTAATTCTAGCGTTTAGTACCGCCGCTTCCCATCTAGGGTTTGATCCGATTAAAAGAATAGCATCAGCCTTTTCAATTTCTTGAATTGTTGAATTAAATTTATAACTTGAAGATGAATTATCGATAATTTGTGTATTATCAAATCTACAATCATAGTTTTCTGATTTTAGTGAATTGCTAAATTTTTGTGCGGAATATAAAGTTTCAATATCGGTAAACTTACCAGATAGAAATACAGTATTTTCTTTACCTCTTTTTGTAATTTCTTTTTTTATTAATTCAAATGCATTATCCCATGAGGATTTTTGGAGTTTTTTATTTGATTTAGAATATACATTATCCAATCTTTGACTTGAGAGTCCATCAACTGCAAATCTAGATTTATCACTTATCCATTCTTCATTGGTTTCTTCATTTGTTCTAGGAAGAGCTCTTAAAACTTTTTTTCCTCTTGTATCAATCCTTATACTTGAACCTATACCATCGAACACATCAAATGTTTCTGTCTTGGTTAGCTCCCATGGTCTAGATTTAAATGCATATGGTTTACTTGTTAAAGCACCTACCGGGCATAAATCAATTACATTTCCAGATAATTCTGACTCAATAGTTTTTTCTAAGTACGTCGTGATCTCTGCATTTTCACCTCTGCCAAGTAATCCTATATCATCAACACCCGCAACTTCTGTAGAAAACCTTACGCATCTTGTACAATGTATACATCTTGTCATAATTGTTTTGACAAGTGGTCCCATATTTTTATTTTGAACTGCTCTTTTGTTTTCTTCATATCTAGTTTTATCAAAACCATAATACATCGCTTGATCTTGAAGATCACATTCTCCTCCTTGATCACAAATAGGGCAATCCAATGGATGATTAATGAGAAGAAACTCCATTACACCTTTTCGAGCTTTTTTAACTGTTTCTGTCTTTGTTTTTATAACCATTCCATCTGCAGCTGGCATGGCACATGATGCAATAGGTTTTGGAGCTTTTTCCATTTCTACTAAACACATTCTACAGTTTCCTGCTATTGAGAGTTTTTCATGATAACAAAATCTTGGAATTTCAGTTCCTGCTTGTTCACAAGCTTGCATTACGGTCATGCCGTTTTCAAATTCGTATTCTTTATTATCAATTGTTATCTTTGGCACTAGGCTACTCTTCTATTTCTTTCTTGAATTCTTTTTTCAATTTCAGGTCTAAAGTGTCTAAACAAACCTTGAATAGGCCAAGCAGCAGCATCACCTAAGGCACAAATAGTATGACCTTCAATTTGCTTAGTCACATCTAAAATTTTATCAATATCTTGATGTTCAACATTTCCATGAACCATTTTTTCCATCATTCTGTACATCCATCCAGTACCTTCTCTGCAAGGTGTACATTGACCGCAGCTTTCATGCTTATAAAAATGTGATAATCTAGCTATTGCTTCAACAATATCTGTTGATTTATTCATTACAATAACAGCAGCAGTTCCTAATCCACTTTGAACTTCTTTTAGGCTATCAAAATCCATTTTAACTGTATCGCAAATAGACTTAGGTAATAAAGGCACACTTGCACCTCCAGGAATTACAGCTAATAAATTTTCCCAACCACCAATTACACCACCTGCATGTTTTTCAATCAGTTCTTTTAATGGTATCCCCATTTCTTCTTCTACATTGCATGGGTTATTAACGTGACCTGAAATACTAAAAATTTTTGTACCTGTATTGTTGGCACTTCCTAAATCAGCGAACCATTTTGAACCACGTCTTAAAATAGTTGGTGAAACGGCAACTGTTTCAACATTTGTAACTGTTGTTGGACATCCATATAAACCTGCGCCAGCGGGAAACGGAGGTTTTAATCGAGGTTGGCCTTTTTTACCCTCTAAACTTTCAAGTAAAGCAGTTTCTTCACCACAAATATATGCTCCTGCTCCTCTGTGAAGATGAATATCAAAATCCCACCCTGTACCACATGCATTTTTACCAATTAAATTATTTGCGTAGGCTTCATCTATTGCTTTTTGTAAATTAGAAGATTCAGAATAATATTCACCTCTTATATAAATATAACAAGTATGTGCATGCATAGCAAAGGCAGCAACTAAACAACCTTCTAAAAGAAGATGTGGGTCGTTTCTCATAATCTCTCGATCTTTACATGTGCCTGGCTCTGACTCATCTGCATTAACAACTAGGTAATGATCTTTTCCAGAGTCTTTTGGCATAAATGACCACTTAAGTCCCGCAGGGAAACCGGCTCCTCCCCTTCCTCTTAATTGACTATTTTTAATTTCCTCAACAATTTTTTCGCTACCCATTTTAATAAGTTCTTTAGTATTTGACCAAATGCCTCTTTTTTTGGCACCTTCTAATTTCCAATCTTCAAAACCGTATAAATTTTTAAAAATTTTATCTTTTTCCTTAAGCATCAAATTTTCTTTCAGGTTGTGATGATTTTCTACCAATTTGTGAACCTACTTTTATTGATTTATTATCTTTTAAATCTTGAAGTATTTTTTTAAAACTCTCTTCATCTAAATCTTCATAATAATCATCATTGATCTGGACCATAGGAGCATTGCAACATGCACCTAAACATTCAACTTCAACAACTGTAAATATTTCATCATCACTTGTCTCGCCAATATTAGTTTCGCAAACTTCTTGTGCAACTTTAGACAGTTTATCACTCCCTCTTAACCAACAAGGTGTCGTTCTACAAATTTGGACAAAATTTTTACCAATAGGTTCTAAATTAAACATCGAATAAAAAGTGGCAACTTCCAACACTCTTATATAAGACATACTTAGAGTTTCAGATACTTTTTCCATTGAGTTTTTACTTAGCCATCCATTATTTTGTCTTTGTGCTAAATCAAGTAAAGGAATAACTGCGCTTTGAATACGGTTTGATGGATATTTTTTTATTATTTCAGAAATTTTTTTAAAATTTTCTGATGACCATTCAAAATTATCATTAATTTTTTTATATACTTTATTATTTGTACCAGGATGATGCATTATCTATCTATCTCTCCAAAAACAATATCTAAGCTACCTAGTATAGCGGCTATGTCAGCCATTAAGTGGCCTCTAGATAAATGATCCAATGTTTGAAGGTGTGCAAAACCTGGTGCTCTTATTTTACATCTATATGGTTTACTAGATCCATCAGAAACAAGGAAAACGCCAAATTCACCCTTTGGAGCTTCTACAGCACTATAAACTTGACCAGCGGGAACACGGTAACCTTCAGTGAAAAGTTTAAAATGATGAATTAAAGCTTCCATTGATTTTTTCATTTGATTTCTTTTAGGAGGTGTAATTTTATTATCCTCAATTGATATTGGACCTGGTTTGATTTTATTTAAACATTGGTTAATAATACTAATGCTTTGTCTCATTTCCTCTATGCGAACCAAATATCGATCAAAACAATCACCCTTTTTTCCAACAGGAACTTCAAAATCAACTTGATCATAGGCGTCATAAGGTTGAGATCTTCTTAAATCCCATGCTATACCTGCACTTCTTAATACAGGACCCGAACACCCCCATTCAATTGCTTCTGACTTTGAAATTATTCCTATATCAACTGATCTTTGTCTTAAAATTCTGTTATTAGTAAGCAAGCTTTCAAGATCATCAATAAATTTTGGAAGAGTTTTAAAATGGTCAAATAATTTTTCTTCCATTCCTTCTGGCATGTCCTGATGAACGCCGCCAGGTCTAAAATAGGCTGCATGAAATCTTGCCCCAGATACTGCTTCATGAAACTCCAAAAGCTTTTCCCTTTCTTCAAAACACCATAAAAAAGGTGTCACTGCACCAATATCAGCAGCATAGGCAGGTATATTTAATAAATGATTTAGTATTCTAGTAATTTCGGCAAAAATAACTCGAATATATTTAGCTCTTTCAGGAACATTGATGCCTAGTAGATTTTCAGTTGCCAATGCAAAAGCATGTTCTTGACACATTGGTGAAACGTAATCAAGTCTATCAAAATAAGGGACGGCCTGAAGATAAGTTTTATATTCAATTAATTTTTCTGTCCCCCTATGTAACAATCCGATGTGTGGTTCTGCTCTTTGAACTACTTCACCTTCAAGCTCAACTACTAAACGTAAAACACCATGCGCAGCTGGATGTTGAGGGCCAAAGTTAATTGTAGTTGTATTAAGCTCTACTTCTTTCATTTAATTTTCACCAGTAGATTTCTCATCACCAAAAAGTTTGTTTTCCATTCCTTCCCAAGGAGATTCACTATCAAAATTTCTAAATTCTTGAGTTAACTTAACAGGCTCATATATTACTTTTTTTTCAAGGTCATCGTAGCGAACTTCTGTATGTCCTGTTAAAGGAAAATCTTTGCGCAACGGATAACCTTCAAAATTGTAATCCGTCATTATCCTTCTTAAATCAGGATGATTAATAAATTCAATTCCAAATAAATCATAACATTCTCTTTCATACCAATCCGCAGATTTTTGAATATTTGTTATTGATTCTATGTTTTCATTTTCTTTAATAAAAGTTTTAAGAATAATTTTTTTATTTTTTGTTAAACTTTGCAAAATATAAATCAAATCAAATCTAAATTCTCTTGAAGGATAGTCTACAGCTGTAATATCTAATAATTGATTGAAATTAAGCTCAGTGTTATCTCTTAATTCGTTAAAAATTTTTATAATATTATTTTTTTCAAATTCTATTTCTAATAAATTATTATTTTCTAAAACATTATTTATGCCATCTATTTTAGTAAGAATTTTAATCATATAAAATTATCTTTTAAATTTATTTTCTCTTCTAATTTTTTTCTGTAATTGCAATATACCGTAAACTAATGCTTCTGCTGTTGGGGGGCATCCTGGTACGTAAACATCAACGGGAACTATCCTATCACACCCTCTAACTACTGAATACGAGTAGTGATAATATCCACCACCATTTGCACATGAACCCATTGATATTACCCAACGAGGTTCAGGCATTTGATCATAAACTTTTCTTAAAGCCGGTGCCATTTTATTTGTTAGTGTTCCAGCAACAATCATTACATCAGATTGTCTAGGACTACCTCTTGGTATAACTCCATAACGATCTAAATCATATCTTGCCATATAAGAATGTATCATTTCTACTCCACAACATGCCAATCCGAATGTCATAGGCCATAAGGAACCAGTTCTAGCCCAGGTAAGAATTTTATCATAGCTAGCAACTAAGAAACCCTTAGAGGATAATTCTGTATTTAGAGTATCATCAACAATTTTTTTTGCATTGTCTACTCCCATTCTAAAGCTCCTTTTTTCCATTCATAAATAAAACCAATAGTTAAAACAGCTAGGAAAATCATCATTGACCAAAAACCAAACAATCCAATTTTACCAAGTGTTATTGCCCATGGAAACAAGAAAGCAACTTCTAAATCAAAGATAATAAATAAGATTGCTACTAAATAAAATCTTACATCAAATCTTCCACGAGCATCGTCAAAAGCCTCAAACCCACACTCATAAGCAGATAATTTTTCTTGGTCTGGCTGAGAGTCTCCAACTACAAAAGATAATAAAGTCATTCCAACAGCCAATGCCAAAGCTATGAAAATAAAAATTAATATTGGTAAATATTCTAAAAGAAACTCTGACACTATAATCTCACAATTAAATTAGTAATGTATTTAACGAATTATTCAATAATAACAACGCATCACGTTGCGACTTTAATACACAAAAAAACACTGAAAAAAGTGGCGCGAGAGACGGGATTCGAACCCGCGGCCTCTGCCGTGACAGGGCAGCGTTCTAACCAGCTGAACTACTCCCGCGCATGGTGGGTGTTGAGAGACTTGAACTCCCGACCCTCTCGGTGTAAACGAGATGCTCTACCAACTGAGCTAAACACCCAAATAAAAGCGGCTGTTAAATTTATTTAACAGCCGGTGCAAGAAAAAAAGATAATTAATTGTTTACTGAATCTTTTAGAGCTTTTCCTACAGTAAATTTAGGTCTTTTTGATGCCGGTATTTGGATTGATTCACCTGTTCTAGGGTTTCTACCAGTAGTTGCTTTTCTGTGGCTCACGCTAAAATTACCAAAACCTACAATACTAACCTTTTCATCTCTTTTTAAGGAATTAGTAATTGCGTCCAGAAAACTTTCAATTGCTCTAGTTGCGTCAGATTTAGATAATCCTGCGGAAGATGCTACAGATGCGATAAGATCATTTTTATTCACTTTTAATCTCCTTTATTAATTTTTATTGATAATTCTATGTTTTCTCGACAAGTCAACATTATAATTAAAATTTTCCCAGAAACTAGGGAATTTAACAATTAAATGGCTAAAATATTGGTTTTTTTTAAAAGAATATTAATGTGTGCTTGTTGTATTTTGATTATTTTTTATTTGAGATTCGGTTAAATTTAACGGAATTATTGCTTTTATTAATGTGTGTTCAAGAATCGAAAAAGCATCAGATACAGGGATAATCTTAATTCCCTTAATAACCTCTTTATCAAACTCAGATACTTCTCTAAAATTTTCCTGAGGCACGAGGACCTTCTTTATACCCACTCTACTAGCAGCGTATATTTTTTCTTTTAAACCACCAATAGGAAGCACACGTCCTCTAAGAGTAATTTCTCCAGTCATTGCAACATCTCTTTTAACTTTATTATTGGTCAATGATGATACTAGAGAATTAAAAATTGCAATACCTGCACTTGGACCATCTTTAGGTGTAGCTCCTTCGGGAACATGAATATGAATATCATAATTTTCAAAGTCTTTAGGATTTATGCCCAAACTTACTGATTTAGATTTAACATAAGAAGTTGCAGCTTGAATTGATTCTTTCATTACTTCGCCTAATTTACCTGTAATCGTCAGTTTTCCCTTACCAATTGATAAAATAACTTCTACTGATAGAATTTCTCCTCCAACTTCTGTCCACGCCAAACCATTAGTAACTCCAACTAAATTCTTCTTTTCAATTTCGCTGGATCTGTATTTTGCTATACCTAAAAGATCTTGTAAGGATTTATCGTTTAAATTTACTTTTTTTAATTTTGAGGTTTCTAATTTTTTTACGGTTTTTCGACAAACTTTAGAAATTTCTTTTTCAAGACTTCTGACTCCGGCTTCTTTAGTATAATTTCTGATTATTAAATTTAAAACTTTAGAATTAAATGAAATCTCAGATTTTTTTATTCCGTGATTTTTTATTTGTTTTGGAACCAAATATTTTTTTGCAATTTGGTTTTTTTCTTTTTCTGTATAACCAGGTATTCTTATCACTTCCATTCGATCAAGAAGAGCTGGAGGAATATTAAGAGTATTCGCTGTGCATACAAACATTACATCAGAAAGATCATAGTCAAGTTCTAAGTAATGGTCATTAAATTTACTATTTTGCTCAGGATCAAGAACCTCTAGAAGTGCAGAAGAAGGATCACCTCTCCAATCAGAACCAAGTTTATCGATTTCGTCTAATAGAATAAGTGGGTTAGAAGATTTTGATTTTTTCATTGCTTGAATAAATCTTCCTGGCATTGATCCAATATATGTTTTTCTATGCCCTCTAATTTCAGCTTCATCCCTTACACCTCCAAGAGACATTCTCACAAAGCTTCTTCCAGTAGAATTTGCAATTGATTTACCAAGAGAAGTTTTTCCAACACCAGGAGGTCCTACCAAACATAATATAGGACCTTTGAGTTTGTTTGTTCTTTTTTGGACTGCTAGGTATTCTAGAATTCTTTCTTTAACTTTATCAAGACCATAGTGATCATTTTCTAATATGGTTGATGCTTTATTTATATTTTGAGAAATTTGATCTGGGTTATTCCACGGTATAGAAGTTACCCAATCTAAATAGTTTCTAATTACGGTTGCCTCAGCTGACATTGGGCTCATATTTTTCAATTTTTTAATCTCAGATGCACATTTTTCTTTAGCTTCTTTAGATAGATTATATTGGTTTAATTTATTCTCAAGCTCAGCAATTTCATCCAAATCCTCATTTTCACCTAATTCTTTTTGAATTGCTTTCATTTGTTCATTTAAATAATATTCTTTTTGTGTTTTCTCCATTTGTCTTTTCACACGACCTTTTATTTTTTTCTCAACTTGAAAAGAGTCAATTTCAGATACCAAATAACCGTAAATTTTATTGAGTCTTTCTTCTGTGTTTATAATCTCTAAAATTTCTTGCTTTTGAGATATAGATATGGAAATATTTGATACTATTATATCAACAATTTTGTCAGGATCATTTAATATTTTCACATTATTAATTACATCCTGTGAAACTTTTTTATTAATTTTTTGAAACTCAACAAATTGTTCAATGATAAGTTTTTGTAAAGCTTTTATGTTTGAATTTTTTTTTGTTTTTTGATTAATCTCAGTAATTGATGCAGTAATAAATTCTTTATTAAAATTTATTTTTTTGACTTTTGCTCTTTGTATACCTTCGACTAAAACCTTAAGAGTGCCATCTGGAAGCTTTAATAGCTGAATAATTTTGGCAACAGTTCCGAATGAATAAAGATTCTGTTTGTCTGGGTTATCAACTTTTGAATTTTTTTGAGATAGCAAAAAAATTTTTTTATCACCTGTCATTACATGATTAAGAGCGTTTACTGACTGTTCTCTTCCAACAAATAAAGGAGCAACCATGTTTGGAAAAACGACTATATCTCTCAGAGGAAGAACAGGTAGTAGATTTTTTGCCATATTATATAAATGTCTATATATTAATTAAATTCAAGAGTTATTGGACATTAATTTTTTACTATTTTCTTTATTGGAATAAATTAAAATTGGATCAGATTTTTTTGCAATAACCTCTTTATTTATCACTACTTTATATAAATTTTTTTGATCTGGAACTTTATACATAAGGTCCATTAAAGATTCTTCTATTATAGATCTTAAACCTCTTGCACCAGTATTTTGAGAAACTGCTAACTTTGAGATTTCTTTCAAGGCATCTTCTTTGACTTCTAATTTAACTCCATCCATTTTCATTAAAGATTCGAATTGCTTTACAATAGCGTTTTTTGGTTGAGTCATTATTTGGATTAGCATATCTTCGTCTAATTCATTTAAAGTAGTAATTACTGGCAGTCTTCCAATAAACTCTGGTATCATTCCAAATTTTAATAAATCTTGGTTCTCAAGTTTTTTTAGTGATGCACCAATAGTCTTTTTAGGTTCTAAATCTAACTTAGAATTAAAGCCTATAGCAGTTCCCTTTAAACGATAATTTATGATTTCTTCTAAGCCTGAAAAAGCCCCTCCACATATAAATAGTATATTAGACGTATCTACTTGTAAAAATTCTTGTTGAGGATGTTTTCTTCCTCCTTGTGGAGGTACACTTGCTATAGTTCCTTCCATGATTTTTAGGAGGGCTTGTTGAACACCTTCTCCAGAAACATCTCTAGTTATAGAAGGATTGTCGCTTTTTCTTCCAATTTTATCAATTTCATCGATATATACTATACCTTTTTGAGCACGCTCAACATTGTAATCTGATGCTTGCAATAATTTAAGAATAATATTTTCTACATCTTCCCCAACATACCCTGCTTCTGTTAAACTCGTTGCATCAGCTACTGTAAAAGGAACATCTAAAATCTTTGCCAAAGTTTGCGCTAATAAAGTTTTACCTGTTCCGGTAGGACCGACTAAAAGAATATTTGATTTTGAAATTTCAATGTCATCATTTTCTAAACTAGATGATAGTCTTTTATAGTGATTATAAACAGCAACAGAAAGTATTTTTTTTGAGTCTTTTTGACCTATTACATAATCATTTAAGAATTTATTAATCTCTGAAGGTTTAGGTATGTCTTTTTTAATTTTAAATTTATTGTTCTTATTATCCTCTTTAATAATATCCATGCATAATTCTACGCATTCATCACATACAAAAACAGTTGGACCAGCAATTAATTTTTTTACTTCTTTTTGATTTTTTCCACAAAAAGAGCAAAATAATGAATCATTTTCATTTTTTTTGTTCATTATTTCCTGTCCTTTACAATTTTGTCTATCAAACCAAATTTAATGGCTTCATCGGCAGAGAAATACTTATCTCTTTCCATTATACTGGATATTTCAGATATTTTTTTTCCTGTATGTTTTGAATAAATTTCATTTAACTTTATCTTGGCTCTCTTTATTTCATTAGTTTGAATTTCAATATCAGTCACTTGACCTTGATAACCTCCACTAGGTTGATGAACCATAATTCTAGAATTGGGTAATGAAAATCTCATATCTTTTTCTCCAGCTGTCAAAAGGAGAGAGCCAGCGGAAGCAGCCTGACCTATACATATAGTCATAATCTTTGAAGAAACATATTGCATAGTATCGTAAATAGCTAATCCAGACCAAACGATGCCGCCAGGTGAATTAATATAGAAAGAAATTTCTTTTTTTGGATTTTCAGACTCTAGAAATAATATTTGAGCACAGATTAGGCTTGCAACATTGTCGTCAATTGGGCCAGTTAAAAAAATTATTCTTTCTTTTAACAATCTTGAATAAATGTCATACGATCTTTCACCCCTTGATGATTGCTCAACGACCATTGGGATAAGGTTATTTGTGATATTATCTATTGGATCTTTCATTTATTCTTATCTTTAATATCAAATGTTTTAACTTCAAGTTTTTTATATTCATCTTCATTTAATTTTATAACATTTGTCTTAGATTTGGAAATAATTGAATCAATTACTTTTTCCTCGATAAGAGGTGCGCGAATTGTATCCAGTGATGATGGATTTTTTTCAAAATATTCCATAATCTGCTTTTCTTGACCAGGATATTGCCTAGTATATTCTAATATCCCTTTGTTAATTTCTTCTTCAGACACAACAACTTTTTCTTCTGAGGCGATATGTTGCATTAATAAACCAAGTTTGACTCTTCTTTCTGAAATTTTTTTATATCGTTTTCTAAGATCGTCATCTTTTAGTAGCTTATCATCCTCATCTAAACTACCTTCTTTTTTAGCTTGCTCTAAACGATTCCATATTTGATTAAAATCATCTTCGAGTACTCCATCAGGTAAGTCAAATTTATAATTACTATCTAAAAGATCCATCAACTCTTTTTTTTCAATTTGTTTTATACCTTGCTCATATTGAGATTTCATATTACTCACCAGAAAATCTTTAAGATTTTTTTCAGTTTTGAAACCATTCTTATCTAAAAACTCTTTTGTAAGTTCAAATTTAATTTTTTCTTCGATTGAAATTATTTCAAAATAAAATGTTGTTTTTTTAAATTTATCATTTTTAAGAATTTTGGATAAGTTGATTTTTAATTCAATTTTATCTCCAGCTTTTACTTTTCTTTCAATCAATTCTTTATTTAAACCTGGAAGTATTCCATCATCAAAATCCAAATCAATGGGAAAATTTTTTTGAGATTTTAAATATTCTGGAAGATCTTCTTGAGAGGATTCAAAATTAACAATAACCTTGTCAGAATTTTTAACCTGTCTCGAACTTTCAATTTTTTTAAAATTTTTTTGTGAATCAATAAAACTCTTAAATTGATTTTCTTCTGCTTTTTTACCTAATTCAATTTCATACTTATTAATTTTGAAATCTTTAAAATCTTTGAGTTTGATTTCAGGTTTTAAATCAAATTTTAAATTTATTGTTATTGGTTTGTTTTTTTCATAGTTACTAAGCTCAACTTTAGGAGCTCTAAAAAGAGAAAACTTTTTTTCATCAATTAATTTTTTTGTATTTTTATCTATTACTTTTTGAATAACTTCATTTAAGACATTATCTTCGTATTTTTTTTTAACAATATTTAGTGGAGCTTTACCTTTTCTAAAACCAGGAATATTTACAGTAGGCAGTATTTGATTTATCTTATTATCTACTTCAAAATCAATTTCTTCATAAGGAATTTCTAATGAAAATTCTTTATAAAGTTTTGTAGATTTTATTTCTTTTGTATTCATAATTCATTAAACCTAATGGTAGGCCGGAAAGGACTTGAACCTTCACACCTCGCGGCACTAGAACCTAAATCTAGCGTGTCTACCAATTCCACCACCGGCCCTATTATTTTATGTCTTTTATGTACAATAAATTAAAAAACAATAGAGAAAATAGACTAAATGTGAATTGGGGCGAACGATGGGATTCGAACCCACGGCATCAGGCACCACAAGCCTGCGCTCTAACCAACTGAGCTACGCTCGCCATATAACTTAATTAAAAGTTTAATTTTTATATTAAATCGCTATATCAAAAATATGGAAGTTTCAAAAAGAATATTTAATCTGGAAACAGAAACTGCATTCTCTATTCTTTCTAAAGCTAATAATCTTGCTGCTAAAGGTAAAGATATTATTAATTTAGGAATAGGACAACCCGATTTTCCAACGCCAATAAATATTCAGGAAGCTGCCATTAAAGCAATTAAAGATGGCCATCATGGTTATACTCCATCAAATGGGATACCTGAATTACGAGATTCAATTTCAGAACTAGTATTCAAAAAATATAAATCAAATATTAAACCAGAAAATGTTTTAATAACTCCAGGGGGTAAGCCTGTAATTTTTATTTCAGCATTATTGCTAGGTAGTGAGGATAGAGAAATAATTTTTCCTGATCCAGGATTTCCAATTTATAGATCTATGATTAAATACAGCGGTGCAAAAGCTGTACCATTAAAGCTTTCAGAAAAAGATAATTTTGAAATTAATACTGAACAATTAAAAGAATTAATATCTGATAAAACAAGTTTGATAATAATAAATAATCCAAACAATCCAACAGGATCGTATATGAATAAGAAAAAAATTACTGATCTTGTTAATTTACTAGAGCAGTACCCAAATGTCTCTATTTTAAGTGATGAAATTTATAGTAATATTATTTTTAATAATGAACAAATGCCATCCTTATTAGAATACGAAAGCATAAAAGATAGATTAATAGTTCTTGAAGGATGGAGCAAAACATATTGTATGACTGGATGGAGATTAGGCTGGAGTATATGGCCAGAAAATTTAATTGAACATGCTAATAAAATATGTGTAAATTACAATTCCTGCGCTACCTCAATTTCACAATATGCAGGATTAGAAGCAATAAAAGGTTCTCAGAAAGAAATAACAAAAATTGTTAGTGAATTTCAAAAAAGAAAAGAGTACGTTTTTAATGAATTGAATAAATTAGAAAAAATTTCTTGTTTTGAACCAGGTGGAGCTTTTTATGCATTTCCCAATATTTCAAAAACTGGATTGAGTGGAAATAAATTTTCAGAAATCGCACTTGAAGAGAAAGGTGTTGCATTAGTTCCAGGCTCTAGCTTTGGAGATAATGCTAGAGAATTTGTTAGAATAAGTTTTGCTAATTCTCTAGAAAATATTAAAGAAGCAATTAATAGGTTATCAACAATATGAAAAAAATAGAAGCTATCATTAAACCATTTAAACTTTCTCAAGTCAAAGAAGCTTTACATGAACTTGGAATATCCGGGATGACATTAGTAGATGTAAAAGGTTTCGGTAGACAAAGAGGATCAACGGGTGGAATTGATCCTAATGATGGGTATGATGATGAATTTTTAGCAAAAATGAAACTTGAAGTAATTGTTGAAGACAATCAAGTAGATCATGTTATTGAGTCAATAAAAACTAGCGCTTATTCAGGAAAAATTGGCGATGGTAAGATTTTTGTATCAAATATTGAGCAGGTAATTAGAATAAGGACTGGTGAAAAAGACAGTGATGCTGTCTAATTTTTCTTTACTTTTATATAAAACCTAGTAATTAATTAATAATCGTTCAACTCTTTTTGAGTCGGAAGTAGGCATTGTGCTGAAGGAACGCATGCAAAAGTTATAAATCGTTCAACCTATTTTAATAGGTCGGAAGTAAGCCAAAAGCTGAAGGAACGCGCATGAAAAGCAGATTTCATAACTAGAGCATGATTTAACCGGGTAACGCTGGATGGCATACCCTTTTGTTGAAGTAAGGAGATAGATATGAAATTAAAAAGCTCGACTCCAAAAGATTTAATGTCTGAAATTAAAGATATGGACATTAAGATGGTTGATATGCGCTTTACTGATATACCAGGAACAACTCAACATTTTACAATACCAATTAAATTTTTAGATGAAGATATATTTTCTGATGGACTTGGTTTTGATGGATCTTCAGTAAGAGGTTTCCAAGAAATTCAAGACAGTGATATGATTGTTTTGCCAGATGCAACGACTGCATACATTGATCCATTTTTTTCAGAAAAAACTCTAGCATTGCATTGTAATATTAAAGATCCTGTAACTTTGGTTGATTATAGTCGTGATCCAAGAAATATTGCTAAAAAAGCTGAAGCCTATTTGAAATCATCAGGTATTGGCGATACAGCATTTTTTGGACCAGAAGCAGAGTTTTTTGTATTTAACAATGTTCAATTTGATTCAGGATCAAATTTTGCATTCCATGAAGTAGACTCAGTTGAAGGTACTTGGAATAGTGGTGCTGATGAAAATCCAAACCTAGGTCATAAACCTAGACATAAAGAAGGTTATTTTCCTCTACCTCCAGTAGATACACTTCAGGATGTAAGAACTGAAATGGTAATGACTATGCAAGACATTGGTCTTACTGTTGAAGCACATCACCATGAAGTTGCAACAGGAGGACAGTGTGAAATTGATTTAGAATTTTCACCACTGTTAAAGATGGCCGATGATATGATGAAATATAAGTATGTTGTTAAAAATGTTGCGAGACAACATGGAATGACCGCAACATTTATGCCTAAACCTTTATTTGAAGATAATGGTTCAGGTATGCACGTGCATCAAAGTGTTTGGAAAGACGGTGACACATTAATGTATAAAGAGGGCAACTATGCTAACTTAAGTGATTTAGCTCTAAATTATATTGGAGGTATACTTAAACATGCACCAGCTCTTTTAGCTTTTTGTGCTCCTACTACTAATTCTTATAAAAGATTAGTCCCAGGCTTTGAGGCTCCAGTGAACATTGTTTACTCTCAAAGAAATAGAACTGCATCTGTGAGAATTCCTGCTTATTCTCAAAGCCCTAAGGCTAAAAGAATGGAATTTAGATGCCCAGATCCAAGTGCAAACCCATACCTAGCATTTTCAGCTATGTTAATGGCAGGATTAGATGGAATTAAAAATAAAATTAATCCTGGTGATCCAACAGATATAAATCTTTACGCTGCTAGCGATGAAGTTTTGTCTAAAATTCAATCTACACCTGGATCTTTAGCTGAATCTCTTGAAGCTCTTGAAAAAGATCATGCATTTTTATTAGAGGGTGATGTATTCACCAAAGATGTAATTGAAACTTATATTAGCTATAAAAAAGAGAGTGAGGTTGACCCTATTAATATTAGACCTCATCCACACGAGTTTAAATTATACTACGACGTGTAGAATTATACTTATCTCTATAAAGAAAACCGCCTTAGGGCGGTTTTTTTTATATTTTTAGAACAACACTTTTGATAAGAAATATTTGTGGCTAAAAAATCTGCTTATAATGCCAAAGATATTGAAGTACTTGAGGGTCTTGAACCAGTTCGTAAAAGACCGGGGATGTATATTGGAAGCACAAATCAAGATGGCCTTCATCATTTAGTTAACGAAGTACTAGATAATAGTATAGATGAAGTTTTAGCTGGTCATGCGACTGATATAAGTTTTCAATATAAAAATGATGGTTCGATAAAAATAAAAGATAATGGAAGAGGTATTCCTATTGATTTTCATCCAAAATATAAAAATAAGAGAGCACTTGAAGTAGTTTTAACTACGCTTCACGCAGGTGGTAAATTTAACAGTAATGCCTACAAAACTTCTGGTGGATTGCACGGGGTTGGAATTTCTGTCGTAAATGCATTAAGTTCTTTATTACAAGTTCAGGTATTCAAAGATGGAAAAGTGTATAGACAAGATTACTCAAAAGGAAAGGTTAAGACAAAAATCAAAATTGAAAAATGTAGCAAGAAATTAAAAGGCACAGAAATTTCTTTTATCCCAGATGAAAGCATATTTGAAGAAACACAATTTATTCCAAAAAAATTATATAATTTTATAAATATGAAATCAGTATTAGTTGGAGGCACAACTATCAACTTTGAAATTGATAAAGAATTAATAAAAGATAAAACCCCTAACAATAAAAGTTTTTTTTATAAAAAAGGAATTGAAGATTATTTTCAATTACAATACGCAAACAACTCTAAATTATTTGAAAAAAATTTTTTATTAAAATCAAAAATTAAAGATAATGAAAATTTTGAAACATTAATTTCATTTAATACAAATGAAAATTCAAGTTTTATGTCATATTGTAATACTATTGAAACACCAGATGGCGGCTCTCATGAAAATGGTGTTCGTAATGGAATTTTAAAAGCTATAAAACTTTATGGCCAAAAAAATCAATTCTCAAAAATCAGTAATATCAATCACAGTGATATTTTTGATTACTCTAACGTTATTATTTCTATCTTTATAAATGATCCTAGTTTTGAAGGTCAAACTAAAAAGAGAATAATAATGCCAAATTTACAAAAAGAAATTGAAACAAAAATACAACAAGAATTTATATTATGGTTAAACGCTAATAAGAAAAATTCAAAAATACTTTTAGATAATTTAATTGAAAGAGCTCTTCAAAGAACTGATTTATCAAAAATTAAAGAGTTAGATAGAAAAAGTATTAAAGAAAGAAATCGTCTCCCAGGTAAATTAGTAGATTGTTCGAGTAAATCAATAAAAGATTCTGAAATATTTATTGTTGAAGGTGATAGTGCTGGAGGCTCTGCTAAACAAGCAAGAAATAGAGAATTGCAAGCAATACTTCCTTTAAGGGGAAAAATATTAAATGTGTATAATGTTGGGTTATCTAAAATTGCTGATAATAATGAAATACAGAACCTTATTCAGTCGCTAGGATGTGGAATCGGAAAAAATTTTGAAATTTCAAAACTTCGATATGAGAAAATAATACTAATGACGGATGCTGATGTGGATGGTTCACACATTGCAACTCTACTTATCACTTTTTTTTATAAATATATGAAAAGTTTAATTGATGAAAATAAACTATATCTGGCAATGCCTCCCTTATTTAAAATTTATAACAAAAATAAATCTTTTTACGCATATGATGAAAAAGATAAGGATAAATTAATTGAAAAAGAATTTAAGTCTGACAATTATAATATCACAAGATTTAAAGGATTGGGTGAAATGCCTGCGGATCAATTAAAAGAGACAACTATGGATCAAAGTAAAAGAAAACTGATATTAATTAACTCTGAAAAAGCAAATAAAGATTTAAAAATTACAGAAAATTTATTTGAAACCTTAATGGGAAAACAAGCAGAGTTACGTTTTAAATTTATTCAAAATAATGCTAATTTCATCAAAAATTTAGATGTTTAATATATGAGCAAATTTTACTTAGTTATAGATCAAGGGACAACAAGTTCAAGAATTGTACTATATGATCAAAAATTTGAAATATTTGATTTTATCCAAAAAGAATTTAAACAATATTTTCCCAATGAAGGTTGGGTAGAGCATAATGCAACAGAAATTTGGAACGATGTTAGAAATTTAATCTCAAAAATACTAAAAAAAAATAAGTTAATTGCGAAAAATATAATTTCAATTGGAATTACCAATCAACGAGAAACAACAGTTTTATGGAATAAAAAAACTGGGAAACCAATTTATAGAGCAATAGTCTGGCAAGATAGAAGAACAGGTAATCTTTGTGAAAAGTTAAAAAGCAAAGGGATTGA
Organism: uncultured Alphaproteobacteria bacterium; assembly: GCA_902521325.1. GTDB lineage: Bacteria > Pseudomonadota > Alphaproteobacteria > HIMB59 > CACPNW01. The sequence goes on along the minus strand of CABYRE010000007.1, from coordinate 13,521 downwards.
TAAAAAAATTCAAAAAATAACTGGTTTAGAACTTGATCCTTATTTTTCTGCTACTAAAATTAAATGGATTATTGATAACGTTAGGGAAGTAAATAAGAATTTAAAAAATAATAATTTACTTTTTGGAACAATAGATACCTGGCTATTATGGAACTTAACAAAAGGGAAATCTCACCTAACAGATATATCAAATGCCTCACGAACCATGATTTTTGATTCTCAAAAAGAGAAATGGTCAGATGAAATTTTAAAATTATTTAAAATTCCAAAAAAAATCTTACCAACTGTAGTTGAAAATGCATATGATTTTGGTTCTACTAAATTATTTGGTGATGCAATACCAATTGGTGGCATGGCTGGAGACCAACAGTCAGCAACAATTGGTCAAGCTTGTTTTAAAAAAGGGCAATCTAAAAGTACGTATGGTACAGGATGTTTTCTTCTTATGAATATTGGAGAAAAATTTAAATTATCTAAGAATAGATTATTAACAACTGTTGCTTTTAAAATAAATGGTAAAAAAATGTTTTGCTATGAAGGAAGCATTTTTGTAGCAGGCTCTGCCATACAATGGCTTCGAGATAATCTAAAATTTATAAAAGATTCTAGTGAAACTGATAAACTGTATAAAAAAGCAAATAAAGATGAAAATTTATTTTTTGTTCCAGCTTTAACAGGGCTTGGCGCACCATACTGGAACCCTAATGCGAGAGGAACATTAATTGGTATCACTAGAAATACATCTAAAGAAGATATCATCAAAGCAACTATGGATAGCATATCTTTTCAAACTTATGAATTAATTGAGTGTATGGAAAAAGATTCTAAAACAAAGATTAGTGAAATACGAGTTGATGGCGGTATGGTCAAAAATAATAGCTTTTTGCAAAGTTTAGCAAATGTTTCTCAAATTAAAATTATTAGACCAAGTAATATTGAGACTACTTCACTTGGGGCAGCATATCTTGCAGCAATTCAATCTGGATATTTAAAAAATACAAGCCAAATAAGTAAATTTTGGAAAAAAGATAAAACAGTAAACGCAAATATTAGCAAATCTATTTTAACATCTAGTATTAGTAAGTGGAAATCAATTATTAATGTAGTCAATAATTTTTATTAAGATTTAACCAATTTGAAATTTCTAAAGAATGGATGTCTTCATCAAGTACATCATCATAAATTTGTAATTCTTTTTTTTTAAGATTATCAGGGTTTTGCAAAATCGTCTTTTCGTTTTCAAATTCTGATAAATTTTCATATACTTTTTGTTCCAACAAAATATCTCTTCTCATTTCCATAAGTCCAGCCATCCATTTTGGATTAAATTCTGGATGATATTGTACTGCCCAAACACTTGATTGGTTTGCTTCAAAACTTATAGATTGAAATTTACTGATCTTATTTGAAGCTAGGACTTTTGTTTCTTTTGGAAGATTTTCTGCTTCATCATAATGCCAACAGAGTGCATTAAATGATTTTTTTTTATTCTTATACATAGGATGAACTAAACCATCTTGATTTAATGTAATATTTTTAGCCAAAACTGCTTCAAGGCCATTAGGATTTTTTCTTACTTTACCTCCTGCAGCAGTAACTAAAACCTGAAGCCCCCAACAGCTTCCAAATATTTTATTTTTTCTTTTAAATAATTCTTTAGCTAGCTCTATTTGATTTATTATAGACTTTGTCTCATTATATATATTTAGCAAACTTCCCGTCCAAGCAACCGCTTCGTAGTCATCCAGACTTATGCCTAAAGGAAGATAATTATTATGAACTGCAGGATGAATTATTGTAATATTGATATTTGAACTAGAATATTTTTTTAAAATTTTTTCATATACTTGAAATTGAGTATCCATACCCAATTTTGTATATCGATCAGAAGCTTCTTTTTCATTTCCATCAACTAATAATATGTTCATATTTATCTTTATTTTTCATCTATCATGAAATATGTAAAACTTCATGAAAATTAAACTTGGTATCGCGCCTATTGCATGGAGCAATGATGATATGCCAGAGCTAGGAGGTGATACCCCTATTGAGAAATGTTTAGAGGATGCTAGCTCATCTGGATTTACAGGTATTGAATTAGGTGGAAAATTTCCAAGAAACCCTGGAATAACAAAATTTCTTTTAGAAAAATTTAATTTAAAAATGCCAGGTGGTTGGTATGGCGCAATGCTTAGAGAAAGAAGTGTAAAAGAAGAATGGATAGCACTCCAAGATCATTTAAATTTATTAAAGTTAATTAATGCAGATGTTTTTGTTTTTGCTGATGTATCTGGATCAATCCAAGGTGATCAATCAAAAGCTCTTAGTAAAAGACCAATACTTGAAAAAGATGAATGGGATAGCTATTGCAAAAAAATCAGTGAATTATCTGATATGCTGATAGATAAAGGAATACCAATGTCATATCATGAGCATATGGGAACTATTATACAATCTGAGGAAGATGTAGATCGATTTATGGATATGACAAATCAAAATACATTTTTACTTTATGACACTGGACACTTAATGTTTGCCGAAGCAAATTACGAAAGAGTATTAAAAAATTACATTTCTCGAATTAACCATGTTCATTGTAAAGATATTAGAAAAGATGTTTTTTTAAAATCTATCAAAAATGACTTGAGTTTTAGAGAGTCTTTTTTAGATGGTGTTTTCACTGTTCCAGGTGACGGATGTATTGATTACGATCCGTTAATTAAGATATTATATGAGGCAAAATATCAGGAATGGCTAATTATTGAAGCTGAACAAGATCCAAAGAAAGCAAACCCTCTTGAATATGCAAAATTGGGACATAATTACTTGCATAATATAATAACAAAAAATGGGTATTCTTTTTAAAATTACGTTAAGTACTTTAATTTCATTCATTCCTTTATATGTTCTAGCTCACAAGGTAACATTAGAAGACAAATCGTTAGAAAAGATTGTTAATGAAAGAATGGCAATAATGCAAAAAATTAAAAGCACATCATCGAAACTTTACAGACTAATAAATTCAGATCAATATGAGGAAATGTTAGAACTTAATGAAACTCTTCTTCACTCAGCATCTGAATTTAAAGATTTTTATCCAGAAAAAAGTCAAGCAGAAGGAGCTAGTGATAATATTTGGAGTGATCGTGAAACATTTAATGAATACAATCAAAACTTTGTAGATGATATCGATATGATATCTTTAAGTATAGAACTAGAAGATAAAGAAATGATAAGTGATGCTATTAAAGCAATGGCTGCAAATTGTAGCATTTGTCATAAAAAATTTAGAAATTAATTATTTAATCTTAAGTGCGGATTATATTTCCATTCTAAATATTTAACAAATTGAACCATTAGAAAATTTAAAAAAAGATAAAGAATTCCTGCAGCAATAAATGCTTCAACTGGCGCAAATGTTTTAGCCATAATCTTTCTCGCAATACCAGTCATTTCCATGTATGTTGTCAGACTAACTAAAGAGGTTGCTTTAACCATTAGTATTAATTCATTACCGTAAGACGGTAGAACTTTTCGTATAGCAATAGGTAGAATAACTTTTCTTAAAAGTAAAAATTTTCCAAACCCAAGAGATAGGCCTGATTCAACCTGACTTTTCTCAATTGATTGAATACCACCTCGTAAAATTTCTGCTCCATATGCAACGGTATTAATTGTAAGGGCTATTACTCCGCACCAAAAAGGTTCTTTCAATGCGTACCATAAAAAACTTTCTCTAATAAATTTTACAGAACCTAAGCCAAAATAAATTAAATATATTTGAACAAGTAAAGGCGTTCCTCTAATGACAAAAATATAGCTAGCAATTGTTCTTGATAATAATTTAATTTTAGAAACTCTTCCTAGAGCAAATAATAATGCTAAAACAAAACCAAGTGGTAATGAAATTAATAATAATAAAATTGTATTATCTAAACCAGATAGGACCAAAAAGAAATTTTTATAAATTAGAGAATTTTGAATACTATTTAAAAATTCAATCATGTCGAAAATCCTTTTGAATAATTTACTTCTAGCGTTTTAAAAACCCTGCCAGAGATTGTTGTTAAACATAAATACAATATTGCGGCTGTTATTAAGAAAGTTAAAGGTGAATGCTCAACATTAGAAGATATTCTAGATTGACGCATAATTTCAACAAGACCAGTTACAGAAATGAGGGAAGTATCTTTAAGAGTTATTTGCCATACATTCCCTATTCCCGGTAAAGCATGTCTTATAACTTGAGGCGAAATAACTTTAAAAAAAATACTAAATTTATTCATACCCAGTGCTCTTGCAGCTTCTATTTGACCCCTAGATATAGCCAAGTAAGAAGCTCTTAAAACTTCACTGGAATATGTAGCTGATATTACTGCAATGGCTATTGTCGCAATTGTAAGTGCGTTTAGTTCAATATATTTATTATATCCAAATACTTTAGCTATACTCATAACAACAGCATTGCCACCAAAGAAAATTAGATAAATAACTAATAATTCAGGAACACCTCTTACTACTGTTGTATAAAAATTTGCAATAAATCTTGTTATTCTGTTTTGTATTATCTTTGCCCAAACTGTAATAATTGCTAAAAAAAGACCTAACCCCATTGATAAAATACTTACTAGTAGAGTCATGAGTGTTGCTATAAGAAATTCATCACCCCACCCAGCATCTCCAAATACGAGCTTATCAAATTTGAACATATATAAAATAAAACAAGTAATGATGTAAAATATACTTGTCTACCTTCTAATATATGAAATTTTAAATCAGAACTTTTTCTATCTCTTCGATCACTCTAGAGACAGGTATTTTGTTGATTTTTTTTGAGTTAAAATCAATTGAAGATACAGAAAAAAGATTTGGATTTTTAGGTGTAAATTTTGAAGAATCTTTTGGGCCAAAGAGTTTAATTAATGGGCAGTATCCAGTTGATAACATATGACTAACACCGCTATCGTTTGATATGGCTAATTGTAAATATTTAGTTGTAGCCATAATAATTTCTATGTTTTGATATCCAGTAATATGATCCTCAATAAATATAGAGTGAGGATAAAGATTTTTAAATTTTTCTTTTAAATATAATTCATCAGGTCCAATAAAAAAAACTATAGTCTTATTGTTTCTTTCAAAATAGTTACATAGCTTGATGTAGTTTTCTAAAGGCCAAATCTTATTTTTTTCACCTGCGCCAGGCGCGATACCTACACAACTTTTATCTTTTGGTAAACTATCACTAATTAATCTTTCAAGATCTTTACTTATAGGAATTTTAAAATCACTTTTTGTATTTTTAACAACTATTAAATCTAATAAATCTAAAATATAGTTTAAATAATACTTTCTTTTCTTATTACTTTTAATTTTTTTAGAAGAAAAAAAACCATTAGCTGATCCAGAAATAAAATTTTTATGCTTGATACGTTTTAATGCTATAGTTCTTATTACTGATTTTTGTGTATCTAAAATATAATCAAAAAATTCATTTTCCAATTTATATCTTTTAGATATTTTATTCCAAAAAAATGGACTAAGGTCTGCTTGATCAAGTATCTCATCAATATAATTACTTGCAATGAATTTGAGAGTGCTTGAATAAACAGTTTTGCCCTTATTAGTTAGCCAATATAATTTATAATCTGGAAGTCTTGTTTTAATTTCGTGAAGAAGTTGTAATTTAATTATTCCATCTCCAATTTTTTCACCATTTGAAAAAACTAAAATTTTTTTAGTCATATTAGAGCACTTTAACACAAATTTTTTAAGAGTCTAATTTTGAAAAATTGTAGGATTAAATAGCGTAAATAAAATAAAACATTTCGAGGGTGATAAAAGGTGACATTTACGACCTAATTAACTAACCAAAATTATCAAAACTTAAACTTTTCTTTAATAAAAGCTTTGTAGTTTATCTTTGCAAAAGCAAAACGAGTCACCTTCAAAAAAAAAGTAAAAAAAAGTGGTGCCCAGGGGCGGAATCGAACCACCGACACAGGGATTTTCAGTCCCTTGCTCTACCAACTGAGCTACCTGGGCACAAAACATCAGATAAAGTATTTATAATTAAATTCAATTAAAAATAGAATAATTAGTCAGATTTTATTTCTAATCCATGTTCATCTGTAAGCCATTTCATTAAATCAAGATTGGCACATTTTTTTGAACAAAAAGGAATAAAAGGTTCTTTAGAAAACTTTTTGCATGTTGGGCATTTAGACTTTTTTTTTAAAGAAATTATATTATTTTTTTTAGATTTTTTTACTTCCATCTAAAAGTAATTCTGCCTTTAGTTAAATCATATGGTGTCATTTCTACTGTCACTTTATCGCCAGCTAATACTCTGATTCTATTTTTTCTCATTTTACCTGATGAGTGAGCTAGAATTTCATGATCATTTTCTAATTTTACTTTAAACATTGCATTTGGGAGAAGTTCTAAAACAACTCCTTGGAATTCAATTGATCCTTCTTTTGGCATATTTTAATTGATTATAGTAAAAATTATTTCTTTTGTCTAATTTTAACTGATAATTTATGTCCATCTAGACCTTCAAGTCCAGACATTTTTTGTGTATCCTCTGAAAGAGTATTAAAAGATTTTTGATTCATCTCAACAATAGAACTTCTTTTCATAAAATCTAAAACACCTAAACCTGATGAAAATTTTGCAGCTCCAGATGTAGGCAATACATGATTAGTTCCTACAATATAATCACCAAAAGCTTCTACCGAATACTCACCTAAAAAAATACCGCCAGCATTATTTATCTTTGATAATAATTTTTTATAATTAGATATATGTAAGTGTAAATGTTCTGGTGCAATAAAATTTATAATTTCTGCAGCAAATTCTATATTGTCAACCAAAACGATGGCGCCATTATTTTTAAAACTTTTCTCAATTATTTTCTTTTTTGGTAAATCTTTTTTAATTTTTGTTATTGAATTTAAGACTTTAGTTGCAAAATTTTTATCGTCTGTAATTAAAATTGACTGTGCATTTTCATCATGTTCTGCTTGAGCTATTAAGTCAGAGGCTACCCAATCTGGATTATTTTTATTATTAGCAACAACAATTATTTCTGATGGGCCTGCAAGTAAATCTATTCCTACTTTTCCATATAATTGCTTTTTAGCTTCTGCAACATACGCATTACCAGGCCCAAAAATTTTGTTAACTGGTTTAATTGTTTGAGTACCAAATGTAAGTGCGCTAATGGCTTGCGCACCTCCTATAAAATATGTTTCTTTTATACCTAATTCTTTTATTAATTTTATAAAGTAAGGATTAATAGATTTAATTGGTGGAGTTATACAAACAATTCTTTTTACTCCAGCTATGATTGCTGGTACTGCGTTCATAATTAAAGATGAAGGATAAAAAGCCTTTCCACCAGGTACATACAAACCAACTGAATCAATAGGCTTCCATGCAGATTTCAATGTTGCACCATTATTAGTAAAGACAATATTTTTAGGTAATTGTTGTTTATGAAATGATGAAATATTTTTTATAGCTTTTTTAAAACTATTAAATATTTGAGGCTCAACTTTAGATTGTATTTTTATTTTAGATAAATCTAAACTAAGATCATTTTTACTAATTTTAACTTTATCAAATTTTGCAGCGTATTTAATTAGAGATTTATCACCATTTTTTTTGACATCATTAATAATTTTTTTTACATCAACTTGAATTGATTTACTAGATAATGAATTTCTTTTTTCAATTATTGTTTGAAGTTGGTTATAAAAATTTTTGTTAAATTTTATTATTTTCATTTTACAAAAATACCTATTTCAGAAATAATTTTTGAAACCTCATTCATATTTGTCTTATAAGCTGATCTATTGACAATTAATTTAGATTGAATTTTCATTATTTCTTCAATTTCAGTCAAACCATTTTCTTTTAATGTTTTTCCAGTAGAAACTAAATCTACAATTCTCCTACACATATTTAAAGAAGGGGCTAATTCCATTGAGCCACTTAATTTGATAATTTCCACTTGTATTCCCTTATTATAAAAAAATTTTTTAGTAATATTTGGGTATTTAGTAGCAATTCTAATATTACTCCAAGTTTCTGGATCTTCTTTTTTTAATAAAGATTTTAGAGCTGCTACAGAAATTCGACAATGACCAATATTTAAATCAAGTGGAGCATATATTTCTGAGTAATCAAATTCATTAATTACATCTTCACCAGCAATACCTATTTGCGCAGCTCCAAATGCAACAAATGTACATGCATCAAAGGCTCTGACTTTAATATACTCAATGTTTCTTTTTTTAGATTTAAAAGTTAACTTTCTTGTATCTTTATCAAATAACAGAGGATCAGGGGCAAAACTTGTTTTAAGTAACAAGTTTTTACATTCTTTTGTTATTCTGCCTCTTGGTATTGCAATAACTATTTTGCTCATAAATTGCAGGCTTTTATATTGTGATCAAAGAAAAAACTAGAAAAAGTTAATTTTTCTTTCTTTTTATTTTTACTCCCAAACTACCTAATGTTTTTTCAATATTTTCATAGCCTCTATCAAGGTGATAGACACGATTTAGTGTTGTTTGACCCTTTGCATTCATAGCAGCTAAAACTAAACTTATACTAGCTCGTAAATCACTAGCCATTACTTGCGCTCCTTTAAATGTTTGATTACCTATAATTGTAGCGGTATCTTTTTCTATTGTAATATTTGCACCTAATCGATTTAGTTCAGGAACATGCATAAATCTATTTTCAAAAATTGTTTCTTTAATTTTTGACTTCCCATCAGATATACACATAAGAGACATTAGCTGAGCTTGTAAATCAGTGGGGAAACCTGGATATGGACTAGTTGAAAGATTACTAGACTTTAGTTTTGATCCTTTAAAAACTTTTATTGAATTTTTACTTACTTTTAATTTTGCACCCATTTTTTTTAAAATATCAATTAAAGATTTTAAATAAATAGTATTAAAATTGTTTATTTCTAAAGCTGAATTTAACATCAAAGCTGCAATTATATATGTGCCAGCTACAATTCTATCAGAAATTATTTCATGCTCTGCTTTTTTTAAATTTGTAACACCTTGCACAAGAATAGTTTTTGTTCCATGACCTTCTATTTTTGCACCCATTTTTCTAAGACAGTTTGACAAATCTTCTATTTCTGGTTCTCTTGCAGCATTAGAAATTTTAGTTTCACCTTTTGCAAATACTGAGGCCATTAGTATATTTTCAGTTGCTCCTACACTTGGAAAAGGTAATTTAATTTTATTCCCAATCAATTGTGATTTAACACTGCCAACAACAAAGCCATTTTGAATTTCAAAATTAGCTCCCAATTTTGATAAACCGTCAAGATGTATATCTATTGGCCTAGTTCCTATTGCGCATCCTCCTGGTAAAGATATTCTAGCCTCACCAAATCGAGAAAGTAATGGACCTAGAATCAATATAGAGGCTCTCATTTTTCGCACAACATCATAATCTGCTGATAGATTCTTAATTTTTGAGGGATTTATTTTTAATTTATTTTTTTTGAAATCAATTTTTGCACCATAATTTTTCAGTAATTTTAGTAAATTTAGAACATCAACCACATTAGGTACATTTGAGAGTTTTAAAGTTTTTTCAGATAAAAGAGAAGATACTATAATCGGTAGTGCAGAATTTTTTGAACCATGAACATTAACTGAGCCAGAAATTTTAGAACCTTCTTTTATTATTAATTTATCCATTTTTGCTAATAGCTTTTTTTCTTTTTAAAATATTAGATTTGAGTTTTTTTTCTAACCTTTTTAATCTCGTTAAGCGTGTTTCTTTTTTAGAATCATCCTTTGGATGATGTGTATCTTTTTGTTTATTTAATTTATCTGTCACAAATAAGATTTAATTATTGTTACTATTTTTTTTTAATCCATTTTTAGAGCATTTCTTAGAACAATATAAAACATTTTTCCAATCTCTTTCCCATTTTTTTCTCCAAGAGAATGGCTTATTGCAAACAATACAAACTTTAGATGGTAAGTATTTCTTCAAGATTTTACTCAAATAGGTAAAAATATCCGTAGGCAACAACTAAAGCCGGAATTGCACTATAAAGTGTAGCTAAAATCGCAGCTTTTGGAGCAAGAGCAATTGCTGGAAATAAAGCGTCACCATCATTTGAAATCGCATTACCAAGCTCTGCAGAAAGAGGAATATAACCATTTAGATAAAACGTTGCCACAACAACTTGCGGTCCACAACCAGGTAAAAACCCAAATAGAATTGCTACTAATGGAACAAACGGTAGCCATAAATCAAAAAAGATTTTTAAATCTAAACTTGTAAAGTATATAAATATTTCAAAGACAAGGAAGCCACTAATGACCCAAGTGGTTACAAAATTAGTTGTATCTACTACTCTAGATAATAACCCCCTGCTCTTATCAGTAGAACATTGAAAATCACTTAAAGGATTTAATGACCACATGAATATTGAAAGTATTGCTCCAGCAGAAGCAGTGAAAACTAAAAGTGAGTTATAAATTGGTGAAACAAATTCTATCTGGAATGCAACTAGAATACCTAAAATAAAACCAGGAATAAATAAAAAAAGCCAAAAAAAATTAAAATTCGATACAAAAGTTTTATTTATTTTTTCAAATTCAACTTTTATTTTTGTTTCCACCTGCATGAAGTTTGTACCATGGATATAATCAATTATATAACCAGATATTGAACCAACAATTATTCCAATTCCAAATATTAAAAGTCCTGTTGTGGGCTCAATAGCAAGTATTAAAAAAGCTGCATCACCCATTGTTGCTGTTAATACCGCGACTAAAGAACCAAAAGAAATACGGCCCTGAATATATTGAGTGACTACTATTATAGCTCCACCACATCCAGGTATTGCACCTAAAAATGCTGCAATACCAACATGAAACTTTTGAGTTTTAGATAAAAAATTCTTTACATCAAATTTTGTTAAACTATCCAAGCCAATAAAAACAAATAAAGTAAATCCTACAAAAACTGAAACCTGAATATAAGCATCTATCATTGATGATCGGATAACATCACCAAATTCACCCCCTTGAAAAACAAGAGAAAGTAGTAATAAACCAAAGAAAGATTTCTTTAGTAGCCTTCCATCATTCTCAAGAATGATTTTGGTTTTTTCATTAATAGCATTAATTAACGCGTTCATTAAATATATATATAGCTAATAAATATAGCTATGGCTACATTTTCTATTAAATTTTTTCTATTTTTATGTTAAAAATAATAATGTCTTTTAGGAAAGTTAGAAATGCTCATAAAACAGAAAATACTGAAGATTATTTAGAACTAATTGCAGAACTGTTAAATTCCAAAGGGGAAGCTCGTATCGTTGATATTGCTGAAAGTTTGGGTATTGCACAAGCCACAGCCAATAAAACAATACAAAGATTACAAACACAGGGTTTCATTAAAAGAGAACCTTATCGATCAATTTTTTTAACTTTTAAAGGTCAAAAAATAGCAAGTGAATCAAAAAAAAGGCATAATATAGTATACAATTTTTTACGAAATCTTGGTTTAGACAAGAATACGGCCTCTGAAGATGCTGAAGGAATAGAGCATCATGTTAGTAAAAAGACACTTAGAAAAATGGATAATTTTAACTCAAAAAAACAAATTTAAATTATTGCCAAATCAATTTTATCTAGTGTATAAAAAAAGAAGGGACACGGCGAATATCCCTTCTTTTCATCGTTGGTTTATGGATAGAAAATAAACCTGAATAATAAATACCCGATTCTCGGTTTTGGCTCAATTTTTTAATAAAAAAGTCTTAATTTTTAATATTTTTGTAATAAAACAATTTTGATTTTTATTTTATTTTTAAAATCTTTATTCAAAGGTAAATAATTTAAAGGTCTAGAAATTTTTCTAATTTTCAATGTTTTTTGATGTTTTTTTAATATGCTTATAAAATCCTGCTGCTTCCATAAATCCACTCTATGTGTAAATAACACAAAGCCTTTTTTTTTAATATTTTTATTCATATTAGCAAAAAGTTTTTCAAAGTTTTTACAGTATGTCATTGAACCAATTAAAGAAATAAGATCAAATTTTACTTTAAAATGATGTAATTGTTCAAAATTTTTTATTTGTAATTTAGTATAAATTTTTTTTCCTAATGTGATTTTCAAACTTTTTTTTGAAATATCGGATCCGTAAATATGGCTTTTTGGGTACATTTTTTTTAACTCAGTACCGAATAAACCAGTTCCACAAGCTAAATCTAAAATATTTTTTGGTTTTGTATGAATTGTTTCTTTTAAAAATTTTATGCTTTTTTTAGGTGCTTGATAATTCCATAACTTTAGTGTTTCATCATAATTTTCTGACCAATCATCATAGTATTTGGTCGTTTTAGTTAAATTACCAACACCCGAGACTAAAGATTTAAAATTACTCATATTTTAAAGAGGGAATTTTTTTTCTTATTTTTTTAACATCTAAAAGATTAATTGTAGAGTTTAGTATGGAAGGTTTATTTTTAGTAATATTTACAATCTTTCCCCAAGGATCAACTAAAAGAGAATATCCATAAGTATTCCTTTTCATATGATGATTTCCGCACATACCTGTTGCTACTATAAATATATTATTTTCTATAGCTCTTGATCGATTTAAAATTTCCCAATGATCTTTCCCTGTAGGTCTCGTAAAAGCAGCTGGAACTAAAATAATTAAACAATCTTTTTTGGCTAGTTGCCTATATAAAGAAGGAAATCGTAAATCATAACAAATTGTCATTCCTAATTTAATATTATTAATTTTTGCATAATTTATTTTATTACCAGCTTGAAACAAAGATGACTCTTGATGTTTTTCTTTATTATTAATTTTAACATCAAACATATGAATTTTATCATAAGTTTTTTCTATAAAACCATTATTGTTTATAAAATAAGATCTGTTCACAAGTTTTCTTTGATTTTTAACTTTTAAAAGTAAAGAGCCAAGATTGATGGTGACTTTATTTTTTTTAGCAAAATCTTTTGCCATTTTCAAAACTGGACAGGTGTTTTGATATGGAGCATTTGATATTAAATATTTTTTATCATTAGTAATAATATTTGAACATTCTGGTGTACAAATTAAGTGAGGTTTAAATTTTAATGTATTATTAAAACTTTTCTCAAGAGTCTCTGCATTTAAAGTTGGTATATGACTTGCTTGAAATTGAACTTGAGATATTTTTAATTTATTCATTAATTTTATTTAAATTTAAGTAAAAAAACAAATCCAGAAGTAAATACAATAAAAGATAGTAAATACATATTTAAAGTGAGGGAAAATGTTTCTGCAAGAAAACCAATTGCTGCTGGCATAATCATTGTAGAAGATAATCCAATAGTTATGAGATTAGTTACAGTCATAGGAATACTCTCGTTAGACTGCTTAACAGCTTGACGAATAACTATAGGAACCAAGTTTGCTATAGCAAAACCATAAACACATAAGACACCTAGTATAATATAA